>JBBRBO010000021.1:0-39997 GCA_038205805.1 Desulfomonilales bacterium | reverse complement strand
ATATGCCGAAAGCGGCCTTTTCTCCTTGAGAAAAGCCGGTTTCGGCCATTTAAAAGTTCTTGGAGAGGGGTTCGGGGAGAAGCCTTCTTTCAAGAAGGTTCTCCCCGATATTACTTCTTTGGCTGCGCATTGGTATAAGATTCGCCGAAAGCGACATTTTCTCCTTGAGAAAAGCCGGTTTCGGCAATAGCAGAAGTTCTTGGAGAGGGGTTTGGGGAGAAGCCTTCTTCCAAGAAGGTTCTCCCCGATACTACTTCTTTGAGTGCGCATTGGTATTCCAGGAGGTTTCTATGCCCATACTCGATATGCACGTGCACGCAGGCGACAAAGCTCAATGGACTCCCTGGGTTGGTGAGTTCTTCGATAAGCTCAACCCGGCCTACGCCGAGATCATTTCAGATGCGACCCAGGCAGCAGACCTAGTGCGATTTTTGGATCAGGAAGGCGTCGATAAGGCCGTCATCCTCTCAGAATACACCCCCCTGAGCACCGGCGTGGTCCCCAACGAATGGACCGCCGCCTTTTGCGCCGAAGCGCCTGATCGCCTGATACCCTTTGGTTCCATATGTCTCTATGAAAGCCCTCCGCCTGGGGAACAAGTGGAATACGGCGTTCGCACGTTGGGTATTCGCGGGCTGAAACTGGCGCCCCCGTACGGACACTTCTACCCCAACGATCCACGCCTCGGGCCGGCCTATGAGGCGGCTCAGGGCCTTGACGTCCCGGTTATGTTTCACACGGGCACATCACTCTTCAAGGGGTCTCGAATCAAATATGCAAACCCACTGTTGCTCGATGAGGTAGCCGAGGATTTCCCGAAGCTCAAGATCATCATCTCCCATGGGGGACGCCCATTTTGGTATAAGGAGGCGGAATGGCTCTTGAGGCGACACAAGAACACCAGCATCGACATTTCCGGCATACCGCCCCTACATTTGCCGACTGCGTTTCCCCACTTCGAGCGCTTGCAGGACCGCTTCGTCTTCGGCACGGATTGGCCCGGAGTCGCCTCGCCGGCACGACAAGTGGAAACGATCCGGTCATTGCCCCTGAGTTCTCAAGCCCTAGATAAGCTTTTCTGGGACAACGCCGCGGCCCTCTTGGGACTCGATCGCTGACAGCCGAGCCGGCATGAACGACCCATACGTGCTTCAAATGATTGCAGGGTTCCCGGCGAACGGTTACCTGCACGTGTTTCGGATGGTCTCACGCGCTTGGAAAAGCCTCACAATGGGAGTATTGTTAAAGAAGGCGCGCTGTTTCTCTTGAGCCCGCGCCGCACGTTTTACCGACTGGTTGGAACCGTTCACCACGCATGGGCAAGGCCGCGGGGATACGTCTCTCCAGTCCGCCGGTGGGTCCAGAGACGCCTCATACCGATATGCTTTCAAAAGGTGATAATGCGGAGCTTTTGTTGCAAAGCACGTTTTCCCAACCTCTTTCTAAGAAATGTGTGATAATCGTCGCAAGCGGTATTTTGTCTTTGAAATAAGCCGGTTTCGGCATTTGCAAGAATCTTTGGAGAGGGTTTAGAGAAAATTCTCCCCAATATTCCTTCTTTGATTAAGCATTGGCATCAGGCGCGGTGAACGAGACAAATACTTCATTCACGGAGGCGACCATGAGACACGCTCCTCGACTACTTTTGCTTATCGCCGCGTTCATCTTGTTGGGGGGCGGGCTCTGTTGGTCGGAACCCGCGGCGGGGCCTCAGGTGGGCGACATGGCCCCAACCTTCCAAGCGACCACGCTCGACAAACAACGTATCGACTCAGCGGCCCTGCGCAAGGGCGGACGCTTGGTTCTTGTGTTTTGGTCCTCATGGTGTCCCCATAGTCAAGCCCATGTGCCGCCTGCGGTCCATGATCTCACCAAGCGCTTCGGCGATTTCGACGTGGCGTTTCTCGGGATCAATCCCGTGTGGCTTGAGGACAACGAGGACAAGGCTCAGGACTTTATCGACAAATACAAGATCAACATACCCACGATAATGGATAACGATCACGCAATCACCACCAAGTTCGGCGTGGAAACGGTCCCCACCTTTTTCGTAATCGACAAGGACGGCAAAATCTCCTACCGTGGGGAAAAGCCGCCGCCCTATGTAACTTTGCCGCATAAATAAGAGGTAACCGTTCACCGGGAACCCTGCCGGCATTTGAAATCACCTATGGGGTGGTTCGGCGGGAAGATGAGTCTCCCATCCGGCCTTCACCGAGCGCAGAGCCGCCTCAAGCTCGCTGAACCATTACAACGATAGCGTTGACCCGGCGTAACAGCCGCCGTAGGTTAAGAAGAAGTATCCGTTCACCGGCACGCATGCTGGTATCTGGAATACCGATAGGGACATCCGGAAGAGAGAGAGTCTCCCATCCGGATTCTACAAGCCCGTTGAACGAGCACGGAGGAGGCTTCGCCCGACATCGGATAGGTCGTGCCGCTTCTTCGGCGCTGGGAGTGACGTGTCATGAGCGATGAACAGAAGTCCAAAGAACAATTGGTGGACGAGATCAACGAGATTCGTCGCCTTAACCGGGATCTGAAAGACACCCAAGACCGTCTCAACCTGGCCCTGCAATCCCTTAAGGATTCCGAAGAGCGCTTTCGCGCCGTGGCGCGATCCGCTGTTGACGCCATTATCTCCACGGATTCAGAGGATCGGGTAGTCTTTTGGAACAAGGGGGCGACGCGGATATTCGGTCATACGGAACCAGAGGTTATCGGCAAGTCCGTCACCATTATTATACCCGAAAGATATAAGGAGGCCCACACAATGGGAATCCGCCGCTATCTGGAAACAGGGCGCCCTTCCCTGATCGGCGGCGTCGCCGAACTAAGCGGCCTAAAGAAAGACGGCGCGGAATTACCTATTGAGCTTGCCTTATCCACCTGGCGCACCAAGGATGGTAGGTTCTTTACGGGCATCATTCGCGACATCACCGAGAGAAAAGAGGTCCACAGGGAACTGGAGCAGCGACGCAGCGAATCCGAAGAACGCAATGAGGAACTGGAATCCCTCATCCAAATGGTGGCGCATGACCTCAAGTCGCCGGTCATCACCATTGCCGGGTTCGTCAAGAAATTGCGTCGCATGATCGGAGAAGGCTCTTCCCCGGAGAAGATGGAGCCCGCCCTGCATCAAGTGGTCACCGCCACGGGAACCGTCGAGAAATTCCTCGGGGATCTCCTGGACAGCCTCGCCTCAGAGCACAACGTCCCGGAAAAGTCGCCCTTGAGCATGGAAGAACTGGTCCGCGAGGTTATTCATCAAAAGGAACAGCTCTTTTCTGAGAAAAACATCACCCTTGAATTCGATCCCCCGGATCAGCTCCCGCAGATCGTGGCTGAACGCCGCCGCATTTTGCAAGTGCTTGATAATCTGGTGGGAAACGCGGCCAATTACATGGGTGAAAGAGACAATCCCGTCATACGCGTGGATATTCATCAAGGCAATGAGGTCCTTATCACCTCCATTGCGGACAACGGAGTGGGGATACCAAACGAATACCAATCAAAGATATTTGATAGGTTTGTCCGAATAAAGAATACACCGGGCGGCACAGGGCTGGGCCTTGCCATATCGAAAAAGATCGTGCAGAGCTTCGGCGGTCGAATATGGCTCGATTCTGAAGAAGGTCACGGCGCGACCTTCAGGTTTTCTCTGCCCGTGTATTTCCCCTCCGAATGGGAAGGCGAAGACCGGTAGCTCTCTCGACGTGCACCGGATGACGGCCCCAAAGCGCATGAAAACATGGTGGAAACGGGTTCGGGTAGTCAAGAAATATCCCCCCGATAGTACGTTGTTTATTGCAGACTGATAGTATTTCCGTATGCTTTCGCAAAGTAAGATCGGCGGAGCTTTTGTTGCAAAGTAGGGTTTCCAAACTCTCTCTGCCAAAGTTGCGATAATAACCGAAAGTGGCATTTTCTCCTTGAGAAAAGCGGGTTTCGGCAATTGCGAAAGTTCGTGGAGAGGGATTTGGGGAGAAGCCTTCTTGCAAGAAGGTTCTCCCCAATATTCCTTCTTCGATTGCGAACCGGTATCACTCGTTTTCGTCCGAGTCGCCGTCGCCATCGAGGTCAAGGGAGTTCATATAGTGCTTGAGCGAGTAGCGTGAAATCCCCAGCAGTTTGGCCGCGCCTTGACGACTCCCACCGGAACGACGGAGGGCCTCGTTCACCAGGGAGCTTTTCAGCTCGCGGGTAACGTCATTGAGCGAACGTTCCGCCGGGAAGTTGATGGTGTAGGACCAATCCCGTTCGCTGGTAGTTATCCCCAAGCTCGTGAGATAAATGCCGCTCCCCCCTGAGAGCATAATGGCCCGTTCAAGAACATTCCGGAGTTCCCGAACATTCCCGGGCCAATCGTAGTTGATCAGGGTGTTCAGGATGGAGGAATCTATTTCAGGCAGATCCGGGAGCTGCATTTCCGCTTTCAGCTTACCCACGATGTCGTTGATGATGAGTGGGATGTCCTCTCGTCGCTCTCGAAGCGGCGGGATATCGATGGTCATGACATTGAGGCGATAAAAGAGGTCCTGTCGAAAGCGGCCCTGTTGCACTTCTTTTTCGAGGTCGCGGTTCGTTGCGGCGATGAGCCGAGCGTTCACGACGATCTTCTTTTCTCCGCCCACTCGCGTGAATTCGCGCGTATCGAGGAAGGTCAGCAACTTCGCTTGGAGCGGCACCGACAACTCCCCTATTTCATTGAGCAACAGGGTGCCGCCTTCAGCCAGTTCGAGCAAGCCGCGTTTGCGTCCGTGAGCGCCGGTGAAG
The DNA here is from genome assembly GCA_038205805.1 of Desulfomonilales bacterium. Classification (GTDB taxonomy): domain Bacteria; phylum Desulfobacterota; class Desulfomonilia; order Desulfomonilales; family Desulfomonilaceae; genus JBBSBY01. The sequence continues at coordinate 35,221 of JBBRBO010000021.1, read as the reverse complement.
GCCCCGCGTTCATGCCCGAAAAGCTCCGATTCCGCAAGTTCCCGGGCCACTGCCGCGCAGTTAATCGAGTAAAACGGGCCGTCCACACGCTTAGAATGATCGTGGATATACTTCGCCAGGTAATCCTTCCCGCTGCCGCTTTCCCCCAGCAGGAGGATTGTGGCCTCCCGTTGGGCGCACATGCGTATCTTGTTCAAGGTGAGCTTCATGGCCTGCGACGGGTATTCGTCCACAGTGGGGCTGACGATGTGCTGCATGCTCTTACGTTCGGTCATGTTTCGCGCAATGCCGCACAGACCGATGAGTTCCCCGTTGCTGTTCCGCATTGGGACTCTCATCTCGTTGAAGGTGATGGGCATACCGTTCACCTTGCGAGTATGCTCCTCTTCGATGAGTTCGCCTTTGAGGACGCGGCGATCAACCTCCTGAATGTATGCGGAGGCGTTGTGCTGGAATAGCTCCTCGTCGGTCTTGCCGATGAATTTGTCCGCAGGAACTTCGTAGAGCCGAGCCATAGCGGGATTGACGTGGGTGTAGCGAAAGGACTTGTCTTTCAGGAAGATGCAGTCCTGGGCGCCCTCGAAGATGGCCCTGAAGCGCTCTTCACTCTGTTTCAGGGCGAGTTCGGCCTTGCGGCGGGCGGTTAGGTCTTCAACATGCGCCATAATCCTGTTCGGGGGCACGAACACGTGGGTGAACTCGTAATACCTGGACGTGGCTTGCCCCTTGAAGGAGAACTCCTGGGTGGTGCGAATGGGTTTCTTCTCCCGGAAGCAGGTGAAAAAAGTATTGAGTAAGTCCGGATAGGTCTTGAGGATCTCGGAGGCTTTGACGCCGATTTCCATCTTGTGATTGCGCTCCTGTTGGGCGGCGATGTTCTTGTCCACCAGGATAAAATCGTCGCCTTCGCGTTCCCAAGTGAAGGTGGGGAGCGGTATCCACTTGTATAGGGCTTCCAGCTTCTCCTTGCTGATCTCGAGTTCCATGAGGAGCTGGTGACGCTGCACTGCATGGGTCAACGATCGTGTGAGCGCATACTTATCGGATTTGCCCTTGACGAGATAATCCTGAGCCCCGCTCCGCACGGCCTCTATGCCCAGGGTTTCGTCATCCAAACCGGACAAGACCACGATGGGGACATTTTTTGCCTTTGCATGGGCTTGGATAAAGGACTCCAGACCTTGGCTATCAGGGAGCCCCAGATCAAGGAGCATCACATCGAAGTCGTTGTCTTCCAAGGCTTGAATACCGTCCCGCAAACGATCAAAGTGCTGTATATCAAACGTCACGTTCTCGACTTCGGTGAGGTCTTCCCGCAGCATTTCCACGTCAATGGGGTTATCTTCCACGAGGAGAAGTCGTATTCGCTCCGTGAGAAGCCCGATCACATCATTCAGAGGGTAACTTGACGATACTAAACCAGAATTCCTCAATAGACTGTACCACCTTTACAAACTTGTCGAGATCGATGGGTTTTGTGATGAAACAATTCGCATGGAGTTCGTAGCTATTGACGATGTCCTCTTCCGCCTTCGACGTTGTAAGGATGACCACGGGAATCCTACGCAGAGCCGGGTCTTTCTTGATCTCGGCCAGCACCTCTCTCCCGTCCTTTTTGGGGAGGTTCAGATCGAGCATAATCAAGTCCGGACGCGGGGCATTGGAATAGCTGCCCGTGCGTCGTAAGAAATCGAGGGCTTCGACGCCGTCGTATACGGCATGGAGATGATTTCTCAATCTCCCCTTATCGAAGGCCTCTTTAGTCACCATAACGTCGATGGGATTATCCTCGATCAGCAGTACATCAACAATCCTGGGTTCCGGCGCCATATATGTCGTTCCTCGTTGCTTCAGAGATAAAGTTTGACCGTTCTCCACGAAAGGGCCAACCGTTTTGGAATGACTATGTTCAAGTATTACGATAATGTAAACGTGAAGACACTGCCACGTCCGGGCTCGGACTGCACGCTGATGGTCCCGCCGTGACGTTCGATTATTTTTTTTGTGACGGCAAGCCCGATCCCAGTGCCGGGATACTCCGCCCTGCTGTGTAACCGCTCGAATATGACGAATATTTTGTCCAAGTACTCGGGTTCGATGCCTATGCCGTTGTCTTCTACGGAAAAAACCACCCGGCCGTTCGATTGGGCGGCCTCGATGGTGACCCTGGGCGGCTCTGAGCCTCTGAACTTAACGGCGTTCCCGATGAGATTCTGGAACACCATCGTCATTTGCCCCGGATCACACGTAACATCAGGAAGATCCCCGTAGCGGACCTCGGCGCCCGTTTCCTTGAGGGTTACGCTCAGGTTGTCCATGGCCCGCTCAACCAGCTCGCTCCCATTGAGGGTCGTAAGCTTCGGGGGTTTTGAGCCTATCCTGGAATAGGCGAGCAGGTCTTGGATCAACCCCTGCATCCGGTAAACGGATTCCACCGCATAGTTGATGAGGGTGTCCGCATTGGCGTCCAATTGGCCTTTATACTTCTTTTCGAGAAGTTTTATGCAACTCGTGGTGTTCCGCAAAGGTTCCTGTAAGTCATGAGACGCTACGTACGCAAAGTGTTCCAGCTCCGAGTTCGACCGCGCCAGCTCCTCGCTCTTCAGGTTCAAGATACGCTGAGCTTCCTCGCGCTCGTGTATTTCATCTTGGAGCTTACCGTACGACGCCTTGAGGTTCGTCGTCATCCGGTTAAAAGAGTTTCCCAGGGCGCCGATTTCGTCATTTCCGCTTACGGCAACCCCGTGATCAAGATTTCCGGCGGCAATCATCTTCACGCCTTGTGTAAGTTTCTTTAATGGTTTGAACACTGCGGAATGTAATGTCAAGAGATTCAATGATTTTAATGCCAGCATGAACGCTATAAACAACAAAATCGCATGTCCGGTTCGATTTTGATTAGCCTCAAGTTTACTTTGATTGAATTCATACAGTTCGGAAGCGTCTTTTACCATCGTTTGCAACTGATGGGAGATCATTGCGCTCAATCGCCATCGCCGTTCCTTCGTAAAAGCCGGGTCTTCATGGGGCGCCTGATCCGTGGCGGCCGTCAACCGATCAAAGAGCGCCGTCACTGTGCCGTTGCTCTTGAGCAGCCGCTGCAAGAGGATTTCCGTCTCATTAGAGTTGGGTTTGGCCTCCTTAAGGAGGTTCGTCAAATCCGAATGCTTCACTCGCCATTGAACCAGCGGACGCTCCTCATAGGGATGCGCCAGGAAATCATCCGTCAAAACGTTTACTTCGAATACATTCCGCACAATTTGAGAGCTGGCCTTGAGCGATTTATACGCTGATTTAGCCTGGTTCGACTGAACGAGGATCATTAGACCTGCGGCGAGGGCTAATACAATATAAATTATCGAAGTAATTGTAAGTTTTCGTTGAATAGTCATACTCAATTACCGTAACCGGTCACCGGTAGCGACCGATCAGTGAAAAGTACGATGGAATGATCCGTAGTCGAAACATATATTTCCGTGGGACGCCGTAACGGGAGCCGTCTTGACCCGGTGAACCGTCCTACTTAGTGTATCAACGAGACCGCTGAAGGCCGCAAACTCTTGAGCGCGTCAGGATAAAAGTACGGCAGCATGTTGGGGATGATGGTGTAATTCCCCACACCTGAAGCCATGAGTCTGCGCGCTTGATCCTCCATGTCAAGGAGAGTGTTTTGATCCAGTTCTACATGTAACCCTATATCGCTACGGAAAGCCCCCGGCCGCGGCGCCTCGAAGTATTTCCCGGTCGCGGCTTGAGCGGCGCCGGGATTTGCCTTGATGTAATCCTCGGCGTCCAACAATGCCGTCACAACCGCTTCAACTACCTTGGGGCGCTTCTGAATATATTCGGGAGCAGCCGTCAGCAGCCAATGATGGGTCTGCTCATACGGGAAGGGCCACACTAGGGCCTTGTCTTTGAGCCTTTTCTTCATGTCCGACACGAAGGGCTCCCAAACGGCAACGGCGTCCAGTTCGCCTTCGATGATGCCCGTTTCCATTCGATCAGGGGTTGTGTCGATAATGTGAACACTACGCACAGGCACTCCGTTAAGGAGCAGAAATTCATACGCATCGATTTGGGCTTGTGTCCCCATCATGAGCCCGATTCGTTTTCCTGGGAGGTCCGCGGGTTTTTCGATTCCCGAGCCTTTGCGTACGATCATGTCGCTTACGGAATACGACCCAATCGAGGCTATCGCCTGAAGGGGTTCTTTCTTCAAAGCCGCGGCCGCCAACACGGTCTCGGAACAGAGGGCCATATCGAGTTGTCCCTCGTACATCCGTCGCACTGAGATGAGTCCGGCCGAATTGTGTTCCAATATGGCGTCGAGTCCGGCTTGTGTGAAAAAACCCTTTTCCTGGGCCACAAGCAGCAGGGTAGAATTGATCCCATTGGTGTACCCGATCCGCACCGTTGTGGGCTTTGCTTCGGCCGCACGGACAGGCCCAGTCCACACAGATAAGCTGAGAAGACCCGCCAAGAGCGCACAAAGAACCCTAATGGATGTGCGACAATGTGTATATCGACGGCCCATTCTTTACTCCGGGCAACGCTCGGGAGCGGCCCACGAGGAGGATAATGGGATGCGATGCGGTTTCGGGGCGGTAAATCGCACATCCCAGACGATAAACTACCTACAGACGCTCGCAAAGCACAGACGAACGAATTGCGGTTGCTTCGACAACCCGTCTATTAGCCGATTACACGAGAAGAGCGCTTCGCTGCGGCGGCGAGGTAAGGTGGATCAAGTTTGAAGCGTCGCCGGCTACACTGCGGAACAGCGCTTCCCATTGAGCCTATTATACACCAATACGGAAAAAATAAATCGCTTACCTATCCAGTTGTTTTGCCGCTTGGCGTCAACGATCATAATCATTCACCGGGATCGAGACAACTCTGCGCCTCGTTGCAACGGAGCGGCAATGAGTCTCCCCTCCGGATGACGCCATCGCAGTTGTAATCTATCAACCCATGCCCGGTGAACGGTTACCGCCAATTCACATACGCCGGCAACGTTGGGCGTCGGCTTTCAGTAATTGTGAACAGCGAGTGAGGCTACTCTCCGGTCGTTCTTTCAGCGAAACAGTCATATGCATCTTTGTCTTTCCTCGGTATTACGCGACAAAGTATAGAAGTTTTAAAGGTCGGGGTCAAGTCGGCGATAGTCCGAAAAGCCGCCGTAGGTGAAGCTTTGCGGCGTTTGAGGGACGGGGGCGCCGATTCCACCATTAGCCCATCCGTCCTCTAGGAACGCATTAGCGGTAGCCTAGACACTCAGGTCGCGGCCGTGGTTGCTCAACTTGACACCTCGACGCTCTTGATCTACTTTTATCCTCTCATCTAGGCCTTTTGGGGGCGGTTCAACGACCTCCGACGGGTTTATACCAATGTGCTGTCGAAAGAGGAATATAGGTGAAGGACATTTTTGTAAGAGCAGGTTTCCCTAACTACTATGAAAGAATGTTTAAATGCTCCGCAAGCGGCTTTTTCTCCTTGAGAAAAGGCACTTGCGGCCATTTTGAAAGTTCTTGGAGAGGGGTTTGGGGAGAAACTTCTTTCAAGAAGGTTCTCTCCAATATTACTTCTTTTATTGCGCATTCGTATTAGGTACGAACACAGTTATGCTTCTTCGCCTTCGAAAGAGTAAAGTCGGTAAAGGCCCCCTTCTTTACTGCTTCGAAAACGAAGCGGCGTCACAAGGAGCTTTCATGAGGATACTCGTCTCGGGTTCTCTTGCTTACGATAGGATTATGGATTTCCCGGAAAAGTTTTCGGACCACATCCTGCCGGATAAACTGCACATCTTGAACGTGTGCTTTATGGTGAACGGCCTCAAGGAGCAGTTCGGCGGGACCGCCGGGAACATAGCCTACAACTTGGCGCTCCTTGGGGAAAAGCCCATCATCCTCGCCGGAGTGGGCAAGGATTTTGACGAGTACGAAAAACGGCTCCAAGGCTTTGGGCTCAGTCTCGAAGGCATCCGCAAGATCACGGAAGAGTTCACCGCCGGGGCCTACATCACCACGGACGCCCTCAACAATCAGATAACGGGGTTCAATCCCGGGGCCATGCGACACCCGTGCCGCTACGACGTTCAGGGCTACAGACCCGACGACACCTTGGCCATTGTGGCGCCCGGTTGTCTTGAAGACATGCTCACCTACTCCACCGAATTCAAGCGGCTGGCAATCCCGTATATTTTCGACCCCGGACAATCCATTCCTGCGCTCAAGAGCGAGGACATGCTCGATATGATTACCGGATCCATGATGCTGATCTCCAATGACTACGAGCTGGAACTCATCATGAGGGCCGTGAACCTCACGAAAACGCAGATCCTGGAACGCACGGGTCACGTCATCACCACATTGGGCGAACGTGGCTGCTATGTGGCGAACTCCACGGGCGAAGTCCATATACCTGCGACGAAACCCCGTCAGGTCCTTGATCCCACAGGGGCCGGCGACGCATTCCGGGCGGGGCTCATCAAGGGACTTCTCCTGGGCAAGGCCGTGGTCGATGCAGCCGCTCTAGGCGCCGTATGCGCCGGATTTGCAGTCGAAGAACACGGCACGCAGGTGCATACCTTCACCGAAGAGGAATTCTGGGCTCGCCACAAAACCCACTACCAATGAGGCTAAGCACGCCTCCCTTGTAAGGGAGCAGCCTAGAGCGCGGAAAGACCTACGTTACCACAACGGGTTTCAACGCTCGTAGCATACGTATTACACTTTTCCTTCAAGCGACTTCTCTCAAAGAGGGACACACAGTGAGTCAAGATAAGCGTTCACCGGGAGAAGCGTATGCAGGTTGAGCCAAGGGGTATCGCCCTACCCCTTCAGACTGAGGCGACAACCACCCTCTGGGAACAAATCAGCCTCTTTCTCTTTTATACGGCCTGCGTTCATACGGCGTTCGTGCAGCCGCAGTTTGTCGTGGTCCCGGGGGAGCGCTCCAAGGTTCTCACCGGGATTATCTGCTTCGTGGCGTTTGCCGGTCTTGCCCTTGTTCGGCATGTCCGAAACATCGGCTCACGCAAGGAAAAGCTCGTTTCCGCCGGTCTCGTGACCTGGATGTTTCTGAGCAGCCTATTCAGCGACGCAGCCGTCTCATCGGCGTGGCGGGCCTTTGTCATGGGCTCGGCCGCTTTAGGGGGCTTTTGGCTCGCTCGCGCCCTCCTAAACACCCCTGAACGTCGGGAGCGCTTTACGTGGTTTTGCGCCCTTCTTATGACCGCCATATTGATTCTGAGCGTGCTCGCTCAAATCCGTTACGGGCAGTTCGGCTGGTACATGGAAGGAGACCTTCACCACGTTGCGGACCGTTTGCTCATGTTTCTTTTTGCGCCGATCACCTTCATTCTGAGCGGGAAAAAGGGCCGCATGGCCTTCGGCGCCCTGTTGTTGGCGCTAATGTACGGCGTGTTTTACGCCTCGTCCTTACGGTCGGCCATGTTAATCCCGGTTGCGATGCTTGTCCTTGCGCTTTTCGTCGGCGCCATTCGTCTAAAATGGGCGGTTTTGGCGCTTGTGCCGCTCATTGTGTTGCTTTTCTTTTTCTTTCGGTCATTGCCTCAAGTGAAGATGGGGCCACAATTCGAGCCGGCCTACTATCGGGCCGAGATGTATCCCTTTTCGCTCCATATCGCCATGAAGCATCCCTTGTTGGGGATTGGGTTGCGGGCGCCGCGTAATATCTATCTTGAGGACTACGAGATTAAGTATCCCTACACAACCAAGGAGCTGTTTGCGGGATCTCTGGTGAATACCGTCTCGTCGGAAAACATGTACCTCAACTTCATGGTGGATCTCGGGTTTCCGTTCTTCATAGCATATATGCTTGTGCTGGCGGCCCTCCTGAAGCCCCTTGTGCGAGCGGTTCGAGTAAACCCGTACGCCGGCGTTCCCCCCACCATTGCGCTTCTTGTGTCCATAGGCGCTCCCATGCTACACTATATGGCGCTGGATGGGTTGCTGCACCCGCAACTGGTTTGGTATTTCCATATACTTCTGGGGATGATCCTCCCGGTGACGGCGGGCTTGCCCCGCGAGGGTTCCGTCATCAAAGGACAGATGACGGGAGAACCTTCTTAGAAAGCGCTTCAAGAAAATCTGCTTGACAGATGTGGTCCGTCCGATCTTATTCTGTTAAAGTGGAAACGGTGTAAACTATGAACCATCACACATCCGAACGCCTCCGGCTAGTCGGAGCAATAGATAACCGGTAGCCGGACGCGCCTCACGCTCGGGGAAGCAACACGAGAAGGAGTTGTATCATGAGAAACTTTGTCAATCCGCCCAAAGAGATCACATGGTGGATATCGTTTATCTGTCTCTTAATAGGTGTCTTGCCGGCCCTTGGGGTCCGCGTTTCGGCTCCATTTGCGCCCTACTCATTCTGGATCGTAGTGGCGGGATTGGTCCTTATGCTGCTTGCCACGAGGCTACGGGGGCTGTAACCCAAGGACTTTGTCGCCGCCGTAGGGACGTCGTTCCTCACAGCGAGTAGCGGGTAGGGAGGTCTTCTCTTCCCTGGAGAGAGATGCGTCTCTCCCCGGGTTATAGGTCAGCATTTCAAGTAGTTGTGTAATAGCCGACAAACGGCTACCGGAATGTTTGTGGGGCGCACTACGGGTTTCAGCGTGCTGAATCATTCCGAAAATGCAAAGGTATTATTTGCAATAAAAAGATTCCATCAGCTCTAATTTCTATGGTATATTAATTGAATATCTTGTCAAGTCAAAAAAGTAAAAGGTCTGCTGGAGCGGCTTAGCGGCGTTTTCCCAAGCCCTCAAGGGGGGACCGAAAGCCTGGATCCGGTATCATGTTGTGTGCTCGACGCATAGCCGTTCAACACATTAATCCTAGTCTCTCTTGATTCTGCGGAACGTCCGGTGTACAATGAGATGCGCTTATCGTTCCACGCCCCATGTCGCCGCTCCTCCACCGAAACGTTCATAAGGGTAGCCTTGTCGCTCAAAGCGGCTTACGATACTTGGGGTCCATAACGCTCGTCGCACGTTCTCCCGGCGGCAGACAATTCCAAGGCCTGAGCCGCACATACTCTTACATACGTGCCGAAACGCCGCTTCCAACCATGTTTGGGGTAATGCCTCCCTAGTCTCTGTCATGGCTCCGGCGAGGTTCAGGAACGCCAAACCAGGCGCCTGCCCGACGGCGCTTATACGCTCCTTAAAGAGAGGCCCTCTTGGACGCCAAAATTCTCATTGTGGAAGACGAAGGGCTGGTCGCATACTATATTCGTAAAGTGCTCGAAAGCCTCGGCTATAACACCCCCGCCATTGTGGCCACGGGCGAAGAGGCCCTGGCTGTGGTGGAAACCATGCGCCCGGATCTGGTGCTCATGGACATCCTGCTGGGCGGCGACATGGACGGCATTGAAACAGCCGAACGTATTCAGGCTAAGTACAACACTCCAATCATCTATCTGACCGGGTATGACGACAAATTGTCCACTGAACGGGCTCAGATGACACAACCCCTCGGGTGTATCTTAAAACCCTTCCGAATCAACGAGTTGCGCATCACCGTGGAAATGGCATTTTACCGCGGCCGCATGGAAAAAGCTCTTCGCGAGAGTGAGAGCCGTTTTCGTTCGGTGCTTGATCTTATGAGCGAGGCCCTGGTGGTATTGGATAAATCTCATACTATCACGATGCTCAATGAGCAATTCGTTCAGTTGTCCGGCTTCGGTAAAGACGAACTTATCGGGAAAAATCTCCGGGACCTCTCAGGATATTGGGATTGCGACCTAATAAGTAAGCACATTATGAATGGCTCACCAGAAACTCGTCGCCGATATGAGATGGATTGCCGTTCTAAAACCGGTAGGAATTTCAGGGTATTGGTATCTTCTAAGATTATGCGTGACAACGAAGGAGAGTATCAGGGCGTAATCAAGCTCCTCCTCGATCTTACGGAACCGAGTGGGGCGACGCCGGAGAACACGCTGTAGGATAGTGACCGTTCACCGGACTCGATGCGGGTGTACGCCCGGTGAACGTTTATACCAAGACCTAATCAAACAAGTAATATTGGGGAGCACCTTCTTGAAAGAAGGATTCTCCCCAAACCCCTCTCCAAGAACTTTCGCAATTGTCGGAATCGGCTTTTCTCAAGGAGAAAATGCCCCTTCCGGCGATTATCATAAATTTCTTAGAAAGAGGTTGGAAAAACCTGCTTTGCAACAAAAGCTCCGCTGATCTTACTTTTTTGGAAAGCACATCAGTTTTACATCAGTAGAATACTCTACTCCGCTATTCCCGGAATATTAAAGACGTGCAAGCCGCCTTGTTTTTGCACGATCATTTCAATGCTGTCGTTCCGGATCCCGAGCGCAAGCGGGGACTGGCCCGTTGGTTTTTCCAGATCCGTTATCTCACGAATGATTTCCAGCCCTCGAGCGATGATTTCGGGCGGCGCTTTGGGGAGTGTTTCCGTGGTGTCGCCGTAGAGAATAGCGCCTTGATCCTTTTCCATGGTGAACCGGATAATCCGATTTTCAATTGCTTGGAGCATAACAAGCGCCATATACTTCAAGGGAGCTTCATCGACATCCGTTCCGGGTTGCTCCTTCCAGCCGTTCTGTTCCCAGGCCTTTAGGGTTTCCAAAGGATTCGCTTCCAGTTGGCACTCGAGTTGTTGCTGTAAACGGGCGTGAGAGCTGTCTACCGACACCATGGTAACCTCCTCATAAAAAAGTTGATGTAACCGTTCACCGGGCCTATAGCCGTTTCAAGTCCGGTGAGCCATTCCGAACTAATGACACGTTGCGCATGACGTGCTTGTACACGAGCCGCAACTGGAATTGGACGATGCGGTCGTCTTGAAATCACCCGCGCCGCTCTTGAACGAACAGCACGACATCTGCCTATTCACCTCTCCCCCACATTTGGGACAGGTTACATGATCGCTACCGAAGACCAGTTGCTCGAAATTGTGGTCACACTGGTCGCACTTATATTCGTATATGGGCATTTGAGATCTCCTTGGGCGCTCCGTGCCGTGGCCCTGGTCGAGGGAGCTTCGTAATTGTATGACTCGCCGGCAGAATTACCTAGCCGTAGTCGTTCACCGAGCTTGAGGCGAGCGTGCGCCCGGTGAACCATAGTCATAGAATAGCCGGCGTTCGTTCCGCGAACGGGACGGGACGGACGCGGAGGTAATCCGCTCATCTACGGCGGCTGGGAAAAAGCGTCCCCATAGGCGCATGGACACTTGACTGTGAGTGATTGTTCCTTTTTAGTTCATCGGCTTAAGGCGACTCAGCGCCGGTGAACCACTCTCTTTCTCAGATATGGGTTCATAAATGATGGTGTCGCCGTTTGGGAACGTCAGAGTGCCGCCCTGCTTCGTCTCGACGTACCTGGCGGGTCTTCCCAGGTTGTTCACGAGTTTGGAAACGTGTTTCTTCTCGTTGTCACGTTCGAGCCGTCTCCATTTTGCGTCACCGTTTTCATAGCGCATCAAGAGGGTCGGGGGCGGTCCCAGTTGCGTAACCGTAGCAATGCCCGTGGTCGCGATCTTCCCGCCGCAGCCCATGAGAACGCAGGACGCTATGAGGACGGTCCCAAGCCGAACAGCGCCGCGTTTCATGAATTCCCAACCGGCCGAATCTTGCCGAGATACGGTTCACCGGGCTTGAGACGCCTCTTCACCCGGTGGAAGCCGGCCATCGGACTCATTTTTCCTCCGGATAACCGCATCGTAATTCCAAATAGTCGCATAGTTCCTGGTGAACGGTCACATTCCGAAACTACGCTATGGCCGCCGATTTGCCTTCAAGCACCCGCTTTTTTGCCGCATTGAGCATATTGACGTGTTGCATCTCGGACCTGATAAGTTTGTCGATCTCGCCTTTGCTCGCCTCATCAGGCAAGACTTCTTTCATGCCGAGAAAAAAGGCCACGGAATCCTTCTCGAACTGAATGGCCATATCCAGCCCTTCAATGGGCGTTTTAACCCGTTTGAGCCTCTCTTCAGCGGCTTCCAAGGTGAAAATGTGGGTGTCTGCGGTGGCTTGCAAGTAGCTTTCCGCCAAGCCTGCAGGATCCCACACCATATCGGACCCGAAGTCCGGGAGCGCTCCTCTCAGGGCCTTGAACGCATATATGTGGCTATTTTCCATGGCGGCCAATTGTGTAAAAAGCTCCTTGATGTTTTCATCAGAAAAAGCTTGGGCTGCGCCGGAATAAAAAGCATGCCCGTTTTCTTCTACGCGAACGGCCATGGTAAAGACATCTTCAGCTGTGCCGAATATGAACATGAAGGCCTCCTGCTATGGTGCGCTCATCTAATGAGCCGTGTGTGGTTAATGGCTTCGCCGTCTTTGCAACGACGTTAAAAGCTATTTGTTTAAAGGTTTCAGTACGTAATACGACCCCTTGTGTTCGTAGGCGATTTGCCCTCGCTCACGCCGCTTGCGCCGATACATCATGCGGCGCCCGGTCAACGCCGGCCTCTATTTGTATACGTTCAAGCCGATCTTCTCTTCCCGTTCGAAGACAAGCTGGTTGCCTTCCGTGGAGGCGATAATGGTCGTCTTGCCGGATTTGGAAGGGCCAAATTCCTGAGACAGATCCACGGTGAGGATAAGTTCATTCCCATTCGTGTCCATCGTCACGTTCTTGAAGCTTTTCTGTTGACCGAGGGAGCCTTTAGATCCTGGGGAACGGTAGATGTTCATCCCTATCTTTTCCGAACGACCGGGGATCGCAATGTTTCCTTCCGTGGACGCCACAATGATGGTCTTACCCGACTTGGAAGGCCCAAATTCCTGAGACAAATCCACCTTCATAGTTAAGGTGTCGGTCTCTACGCTCATTTCGATGTTCTTCATCCGACCTCTAAAACCCACTACATTTTTCTTAGGTTTGATTTTGGTTTTCTCCGAGCCTGAAGGCGACGCCGGCCCGGGATTCAACGAACGTATACCCATGTGCTGCGGGAAAGCCCCCGGCGCGAGCTGAGGGTTCGCCAAAAGCGCCCACATCTCTTTGCCCGCGGACGTAAACTTGCGGAGATCGGCGCTCGCCGGCGAGTCCATGGGCAATCCATTCTGCGCGAGCTTTTCTTTCAAGGCTGCGGGGGTAATGTCGGGCTCTTTGAGATGGATCTCAGCCGCGAGCCTGAGAAACTCTCGGGATTTATCGAAATCACCCAGGAGCTTTTCGTAATAGCGGATCAGCGACATCACCGTCAGCATCTTATTTGAATTTACCATACCATTGTCGGGATCGGTAACGAAATTCATCCATTTTTCAGGGGTAGGTCTTCCATTCTTCCGATAAAAGGTCCGGAAGTCATCCGCGCTTATAGAAAAAGAAAAGCCGTCTTCGGTTTCAACCGTGTAGGGAGAGGCGGAGGCGTCGATGAGCTTCACCTTACTCCCAGGATGCGCCCCGAAAAACTGCTCGTAAACATCGTCCATTGAGTGTGTTCTCCTCACTTAAAAGAGGTAATGATATATAAGTCGGCGCCCAACGTCCATAAAGGAAGCCGTTTGGGTAAAAAAAATTCACCGACGCAGGCCGAATTCGTACGCAAACCCGTATTTTCGTGATGATTTGCGCCTTTTGGAGTTTTTCTATATATACCGGAGGGGAGACTCATCTCCCCTCCGGACCTCCCCATACGTATGTACAAGTGGTTACAGATCCTGCTGAGCGGTGACTTGTCTTGGTTCACCGGGCTTGAGACGAAGACTACTAAGCGCTCATCGACGTAGTTGACCGGGGGCGGTTCGGCGTCTCCGGTTATCAATACCTCACCACGAGAGATAATCCTGCACGCGCCGGCGTCCATCTTGACTTTCGCCCTCAGAGGACATACTACATTGGTATTGTGGGGATTATTCACGGGTACGCGTCGGTCGGTCACGCACCGGAGAATGCTTACGTTCCCTTAATTTTCTTACATTCGTACTTCTTTTTCCAATTACACATAGCTCGGGATGTTCACCCTTGCGCATCCCATACTTCAGAGGTGTCAATGAGTCCCAAGAACATATGTCCCCCGGGTCCGGGCGCAGACAAAGAGCATTCCGTCTATGCCGAAGACGGCTTGAAGAGAGAATCCTCGGCGCCGTGCCAATTGAATTGCCCCGCGGGTATCGACGTCCCTTCCTACATCGCCTTGATAGGTCAAGGCAAATACCAAGAAGCCATTGACGTCATCCGGGAAGATAATCCCTTCCCTTGGGTCTGTGGTCTCATCTGTCCGAACCCGTGCGAATCCTGGTGTCAACGCAGGTATGTCGACAAGGCCCTGTGCATCAAGGACCTCGAGGGACTCGCAGCGAAGATGGTGAATCTTGGTCAAAGCTACACCATCCCCAAGCCTGAAGTCCGCTATGAAGAAAAGGTGGCGGTCATCGGGGCAGGGCCGGCCGGTCTCAGCGCCGCGTATTTCCTCGCAAAGAAAGGCTATCCCATCACGGTATTCGAGAGCATGCCCGAAGCCGGCGGTATGCTCATCACGGGCATCCCCGAATACAAATTGCCGAGGGAAGTGATCCGCAAGGAAATCCAATCCCTCAAGGCTATGGGCATCGAATTCAAGACGAACACCACCATCGGTGAGTCGATCACTCTGGACGATCTGCGCAAGGAAGGCTACAAGGCCTTTTTCCTGGGGATAGGCGCTTGGAACAGCACACGCCTCGCTATCGAGGGTGAAGACGATTTCCCGCAGGTGATCGACGTGCTCACGTTTCTCAAGGACGTATCATTCGGGAACAAGACCAAACCCGCCGATGACGTTGCCATTGTAGGCGGAGGCAACGCCGCAATCGACGCAGCGAGAACCTGCGTGCGATTGGGATGCCGAAATGTAAGCATTCTCTATCGGCGCACGCGTTCGGAAATGCCGGCCCACTTCGAGGAAATCATCCAGGCAGCGGAAGAAGGCATCCACTTTCACCAGCTCACCATCCCCACCAAGATCATCGGCTCGAACGGCAAGGTGCAAGCCATTGAGTGCAGCATGGCCTCTCTTGGGGAACCGGACGAGAGCGGTCGTAGGCGACCTGTTCCCATCCCGGATTCTTCGTATAAGATGCCCGTAGGCGCGGTCATCAGAGCCATAGGACAAAAGCCCCACATCTCGGAAATACCGGGCCTGGGGATGTTCACCTTGTCGAAGAAAGAGACCATCAAGACATCGAGCAAAGGGTATCAATCCAACATCCCCGACGTGTTCGCAGCCGGTGACGCGGTAACCGGCCCTTCCACCGTGGTGGGCGCAATCGGCGCCGCCAAGAAGGCCGCTCGTGGTATCCACGCCTTTCTCAGAGATCTACCCATTGAAAAGAGCGCAGACCCCAGACCCCGCAGGATGGTTGAGCCCATCAAGATGAACTACCGCGAGAAGGCGTTTATTCAGCGCCAGGAAATCCCCCTGATCAATTTACAAAAGCGTTTAACCACCTTCGATCAAGTGGAGCTTGGCTTGAATGAGGCTGCGGCCAAGGAAGAAGCAAAGCGCTGTATGCGATGCGACGTATGCGAACGCTGCGGCAAGTGCATGGAAGTCTGTCGGGAGAAGCTGGGCTCCAGCGCCATCCGTTTCTACCATGCAGGCGAAAACTCCCTTATATTGAAAGACTACGTGCACGAGCTCCCGCACTGTATAGGCGAAAACTCCCTTATATTGAAAGACTACGTGCACGGGCTCCCGCATTGTATAGGATGCGGAACATGCGTAAACATTTGTCCCACGGGCGCGCTCCAGATGGAGGAAAACGGCGACGAACGGTCCCTGATCATGTGCGGCACCGTCATCAATAAGGTGAAGATGAAGAAGTGTGAAGGTTGCGGTAAGCATTTCGCTCCCAAGGGCTTTCTCAAAAACTTGGGCGAGAAAGTCGGCGTCCCGGGATACACGTTCAAGCAGGACCTCTGTCCGGCTTGCCGCAAAATAGCGGCTGCGGCTCGCATGAACAACGAAGAACCGGACTTTTCCGCCTACCGCAAAGAACCCACTCAAGGACTCTAAACCATTGCCCACCAACCGCAGCAGTAAGCCGGCGGCGTTTCGAACGAAGACAATATTGGGGAGAACCTTCTTGAAAGAAGTTTCTCCCCAAACCTCTCTCCAAGAATTTCACCATGGCCGAAACAAAGCCTTACTCCAGGAGAAATGCTTTGTTTCGGCGAATATTCCATCTTCTTAGAGGAGCTTGGAAAAGCCTGCTTTACAAAAACGCACTTCACCAATACCGCTTGCTTCAAGGCGCCCTCCCGCTTACCCGAATCATTTCCCATAATCCTTCTTTCCTGTTGACAATTGCAATTTTGACTTCTACCAATAGTGAGGCGCTATATAGTTTCCCTGCAACGCCGTAACCTCAGACGGGAGATATACATGGACTACCTGCTCACAGACGAACAACGAATGGCCAGAGAAATGGCCCGCAAATTCGCAGACAAAGAACTCAAGCCCATAGCGGATAGGTTGGACCGAGAGCACACCCATTCACCGGAAGTCCTCAAGGAGCTGGCTGAGATGGGGGTATTTGGCGTCGCCGTGCCCGTGGAGTATGACGGCGGCGGTATGGACTACATCTCGTACGCCATGATCGTGCAAGAGATCTCCCGTGGATGCGCCGGGACGGGTACCATCGTGGCGGCCCACAACTCACTCTACTGCTATCCCGTACTGAAATTCGGGACCGAAGAGCAACGGAAAAAATACCTCAAACCCTGCGCTTCCGGGCAATCCATCGGCTGCTATGCCCTCACCGAGGCGGACGCCGGCAGCGATCCCGCAGGTATGCGCACCACCGCCCGACTCGACGGGAATGAATGGGTCGTCACCGGCGAAAAGAAGTTCATAACCAACGGGAATATTGCGGATTATTGCGTGTTTGCAGCGAGCACGGACAAATCCCTGGGCTACAAAGGCATATCCCAGTTCGTATGCGATCTGCGGGAGACACCCGGCTTCAAAGTGGGCCGCATCGAAGAGAAAATGGGCATCAACGCCTCGGGCACATCGGAACTCATCTTCGACGAGGCCCGTGTGCCGAAAGAGAACATCCTGGGCGCGCCGGGAGCCGGTCTACGGCAGATGCTCGAGACCCTGGACAGCGGCCGTATCAGCATAGCGTCCCAAGCCCTGGGCATCGGTAGAGCGGTCCTGGAAGAGGCCATCGAGTACTGCAAGGTGCGATCGCAGTTCGGCAAGCCCATATCCGAGTTTCAGGCCATCCAGTGGAAACTGGCGAACATCGCAACCGATATGGACGCAGCGGAACTCCTCATTTGGCGCGCCGCTTGGCTGGAAGATCACGGTATGCCCTTCGAGAAAGAGGCGGCCATGGCCAAGCTCTACGCCTCGGATTCGGCCATGAGCGCCGCAGTAGAGGGCGTTCAGATCCTGGGCGGATACGGCTACTGCAAGGACTACCCGATGGAACGCCACATGCGCGACGCCAAGATCACCCAAATCTATGAAGGAACGAACGAAATTCAGCGTCTGGTTATAGCCAGGAACCTCTTGGGAAAACGCAAATAATGAAGCAAGCGCCTTTGGCGGACAAGGTCCTCGAAGGAGATGTCCGGGCGACTGCGCGGCTGATCCGCTGGATCGACGATGCGGATCCCGCCGCCCTCCCCCATCTCGCCAAACTTTATCGCCACACGGGCCGCGCTCATGTGATCGGGTTCACGGGGTCTCCGGGTGTCGGTAAATCCACCCTCGTGGACAAGGTGGTCTCCCAATTCCGTAAGGAGAACAGAACCGTGGGGGTCCTCGCCATCGACCCCACCAGTCCCTTTACGGGGGGCGCCATCCTTGGGGATCGTATCAGGATGCAGCGGCATTTCCTTGATGAGGGCGTGTTCATCCGCTCCATGGCCACACGAGGCCAGTTCGGCGGCCTGACGCGGTCCACAGCCGACGCCGTGGTGGTCCTGGACGCAATGGGCAAGGACGTCATCATCATAGAGACCGTCGGAGTCGGCCAAGATGAGGTGGACATCGCGCACAGCGCCCACACTACCGCTCTGGTCACCGTCCCGGGCATGGGAGACGACATTCAGGCCATCAAAGCCGGCCTCATGGAGATCGGCGATGTCTTTGTCGTGAACAAGTGCGACAGGGAAGGCTCCGGCAAGACCGTCCGGGAGCTGCGATTCATGCTTCACATGTCGTCGGACAGACACCGGGAGACGGGCTGGATTCCCCCCATCGTAGAGACATCGGCAAGCCAAGACGAAGGTGTCGAGAACCTTCACCGCGCCCTAAACGAGCATCGTGACTTCCTAATGGAGCACGGTAAAGACGAATGGAAGCGCCGTGTGTTTCATCGCACGCAAAACCAGCTCCTGGAAATCCTGAAGGAACGCGCCCTCGAGCGGGTGCTCCAGAAGATCGGCGGCCCCGCGGCCTTGGGCAAGATCATCGAGGACATTGTTGACCGAAGATCCGACCCGTACGGGAGCGCCGACGATCTCCTGCGCATCGTAATGGGAGGGGATTCCATTTGAGTTACTTAAAGTCCTTTCAAAAGCTTGAGATGGACTCGGACTGGCTGCTGCGGTTCTTCACACTGATTCCGGCGGTGTTCATACTCCTTGCCGGCGCCGCGGCCATTTGGATGTATTTGTTCGTGATGTCGCTGCTCCCGGACAGTAAGCCCATTGTGCCGGTGGCCGGCCTCATCGGCGAAGTCACCGTTTGTCGGGATATAAACGGCGCCCCGGCGATCTACGGCGAGAATAGTGACGACGTAGCTGCGGTGCTGGGCTATGTCATGGCTCAGGATCGACTCTGGCAGATGGATTACCTGCGCCGTACGGGCCACGGCAGGCTCTCGGAAATCTTCGGGTACGAGGCTCTGAACGGCGATCATCTCATGCGGACCCTCCGAAACGGTCGCAGATTCGAAGCTCCCGCGGACCCGGCTGAACGCAAGTGGCTCGAACGCTTTGTCTTTGGTGTGAATCGCTACATCAACCTGCATTTGGCGAAACTGCCCGTGGAGTTCTCTCTCCTGGAGTACAGGCCCGAACCCTTCACCATCGCGGATGTGCAAGCCATCCTCTTTGCCTTGGCCGTGGAAAGCTCGGCTGCAATCCGGATTGATCCCGTTGCGGCTCAGCTCTTGACGCGATTCGGCAAGGACAAGACCCTGGCCTTCCTGGCCCCGGATTTTGCCGCGCCCGACCCCATTGTCGTCCCGCAACTGACCGGCATGGAACTCAAGGGGGCACTGTTCTCCCAAGGCGCCGCAGCGCATCCGTTCTTCCCCGGTTTACGAGGAGGGTATGCCTGGAGTGTCGGCCGGACCAAGACGCGCGCAGGCAGGGCCATGCTGGGTTGTTCCGTGTATCAGACCTTCTCGGCGCCGGGTTTCTGGTACAAAGCCGCTATTACGGCCAAGAACTTCGAGGTATCCGGCGCCTTCATCCCCGGAACGCCATACGCCCTGGTAGGGGCCAATCAACACCTTAGCTGGGCGTGCGTGCTCTCACCCGTGGACGACGCGGATCTCTTCGTCGAGGTCTTGGACAGCGACGAGCCCACCGTCTACTGGAAGATCGACCGCTGGAAGAAGATCGCCGCCCATTCCGAGACGTACCAATTGCGAGGCGGTGGTTCGGAAACTCGCTCGATCATCTCCACGGCGACAGGCCCCCTTGTGACCACGGTCACGGATAAAGCCGCATTGTCCCTACGATGGGCCGGGGCCGAAGGTTTGGGGCTTTCCGGCGCCCTGTACAAGCTGAACAGGAGCCTTAATCATAAGGAACTCCAAGCCGGCCTGAAGGATCTCGTCAATCCGTGTATGAGCGTGGTATGGGCCGGAGAAGAAGGCTCGTTCGGCGGAGTCAACGCCGGCAAGCTCCCGGTGCGATGCGCCGGCAGCGACGGTCTTATCCCCATGCCGGCATGGACCGGGGTTCACGATTGGCAGGGATTCCTCAATTTCGCGGATACCCCGGTCTACCGCAACACATCCTCAGGCGTTGCCCTTGTGGGCGGCTCACGACCGGGAGGATCGGATAACCCCGTGTTCATGGGCTCGTTTTGGGATGATGAGGCGCGGCGTCAGCGGCTACTGGAACTCCTATCCAATACTACCGAGCATTCCAAGGAGAGCTTTCAGGCTATTCAGAACGACACATATTCCCCCTCGGCGGCCCTTTTAACACCGGTTCTCGTCACGACATTGGGGTCCAAGGTCAAAGGTAAGGAGGCCGATGTCCTGAAGATGTTGGCTGCGTGGGATTACCGACTGAACAAGGATTCCACGGCCGCGGCGGTATTCACCTTGTGGTATCGCGCCCTGGAACGAGGCCTCACCCGGCGAGCTCTCGGAGCTGAAATTTCCGTCCCGGGTTTGGACGAGGCGGCGCGAGCGCGGTTTGTGCAAACCACCGTCGAAAGCTTGGATGACCCGGAACGCACGGAGATCTTCCGTAAGGCCCTCACCTCCGGCCTGACGGAGGGCGGCTCTTTTATGGGCGATTCCATAAAACGCTGGAAGCTGGGGGATATGCGCTCCTTGCGCTTGAATCATCCCCTTGCCTCACGGTCGCGGTTCCTGGAAAGCCTCTACAATGTGGGTCCCGTTTCGCTCAACGGCGGCTGGGACGCCATCAACTACGCTGATTCCGTAGGCCCGTATCGCCGTGAGATCACGGAAGGCGTGACCCTCAAGGAAGTGAAGGAGATGACCGACCCTCCACAGGGGTACGGGGTCTCGTCCCTGGGGAGTTCAGCACACTTTTTCTCGAGCAACTACAAGGACCAGATCGGGTTGTGGCTCGGCGGGCGGCTCACTCGTGATCCGATGTTCGGTCATGAGCCGGGGAGATCCGCAACGAATACGGTGCTCTTCAAACCGACGACGGCGCCCAAGTTTTCCATGGGTCCACAGTGACACTACCGAATACTCGGGGTGGAGCATTATCAAGGCGGAAAGATATATTGATGTGCTTTCAAAAAAATAAGATCGGCGGAGCTTTTATTGCAAAGCAGGTTTTTCCAACTTCTTTCCGGTAAATTTTGCTAATCGCCGCAAGCGGCATTTTCTCCTTGAGAAAAGCCGGTTTCGGCAAGTGCAAAAGTTCTGGGAGAGGGGTTTGGGGCATAAGCAGTAACTTTAAGTGGAAATCATTACGGATTTTGAATTACCGGTTTTAATAATTTCATGTAGTTACAACTCTTAAGTTAGCGCTTATAGGGGTTTGGGGAGAGACTTCTTTCAAGAAAGTTCTCCCCAATAATACCTTTTTGTTTTTGGTCCACTATTGGTATTGCTATACATTGAGGCGCTATGAAGAATGATATGCAGATTGTGGTGGCCACTCGCAATGAGGGCAAGGTACGCGAGATAGCCGATTTGACGGCGCAATTGAACATTACCTTTCTCTCCATGAACGCCTTCCCCGAGATACCTGATGTGGAGGAGGACGGCTTCACCTTCGAGGACAACGCCCTGAAGAAGGCCCAGACCATATCGGAAGCGACGGGATTGCCCACCCTGGCCGATGACTCGGGGCTCGTGGTAAATGCCTTGAACGGCAGACCGGGCGTGCATTCCTCACGATACGCCGGCGAGAACGCAAGCGACGAGGACAAATACCGCAAGATACTCCACGAGATGCGGAACGTCTCGGATGAACTGCGCACGGCTCGGTTTGTGTGCGTGTTGGCGTTCGTAAGCCCCGACGGCGCTCGGCACGTCTTCCACGCTGAATGCGAAGGTTTCATTACACGAGAACCCCGCGGCGCCGGAGGCTTCGGCTACGACCCGATTTTCTTCTATGAACCGGCCGGCATGACTTTTGGCGAAATGTCGCGCGAGGACAAGAACAAGGTCAGCCACAGGGGAAATGCCCTGCGCATGTTCGCGGATTGGGCGCTGCATCGGCAGGAAAAAGAGTAGGATGTGCGTCGATCTCTGTCCGTATTCTACCGATCCGCCTTCAAGAAAAGCGGGAGCGCATGTGATACTATCGTTTTCGTGGCTCTATATGGGATTTTACTTTTTTGGCTTGACAAGAAAACATGTGTTCTCTATGATTAAAACTAGACGCTGTACCTCAAAGCGACGGCGCCCTATTAGTTGGTCTAAACAAGCGGTAACCATTCACCACGGACTATACAACTATTTGTAATCACCTATGGGGCGGTTCCGGAGGGCAAATGAGTCTCTCCAGAAGCCTTCACCAGGCCCAGAGCCTCCTCAAATCGGTGAATCATCACAAACTGCTATCTCACGCATTCCCTTGAGCCTCGAGCGCCGGCTGATACGCCTCTTATACGAAAACGGCGCGCGTGGCTGAGGTGAAGTGGTGAGGTATGCGCAGCAAGAGAACTACTACCAATTCGCTCGTAAAGCGGTAAGAATGGTAGAGATCGTTTTGTAAAGTGGAGTTCGGAACACAGGCGCTAATGTAGGGGAATAGCCGCAAAACGGCGCCCGCACCCCACGGCTAAGCAGACCCGTTCCCTCGCCCATTCCCTAAATCAGGCGAGCGGAAAGCCCCTTCTCCAGGATTGGACGGGGGTTGCGGGTGTGAATTTTGCAACCACAGGGGACGCCGGTCGTTCCCGGCCCTAGTGAAGTAATCTTTGAATACGGAATGCTACCGATGTGCTTTCAAAAAAGTATGATCGGCGGAGCTTTTTTACAAAGCAGGTTTTTCCAATCTCATTCTAAAAAATGTGAGACAATCGCCGAAAGCGACATTTTGTCTTTGAGAAAAGCCGGTTTCGGCAATTGCGAAGTTCGCATGAAAGTCTCGCGTCCCGGATACGACGTACAACGACCACATGGAAGGAATGGCCGTATGGGAGTAGAAAACCCCCCAACCCCCCTTATCAGGGGGGTAAGCGTCGGTTCCGGGGTAAAGGGTTGTGTGGCGGTATCCGTACATGTCCCTGATAAGGGAGATACAGGGGGTTTAATCCTAATTCTCAGATACTTTCATGCTTCGTCGTGACGATACGTCATGGTCGGTCTTGGAGAAGGGTTCGGGGAGAAGCCTTCTTTCAAGAAGGTTCTCCTCAATTTTACTTCTTTGATCACGCATTGGTATGACGCATGACCATTCGGCGGCGCATACGTGAACTTCTCGAATTGGGCGACTATGCTGCGCGGGACCTCTCCCAGCTGCTCAGCGTAAGTGAGAAGGACCTGTACGACCATCTTGCCCACGTGGAAAAGTCCGCGCCCGGTCCCAAAGGGATCATCGCACGACCGGCCGAGTGTCTCGATTGTGGCTTTGTGTTCAAAGATAGAAGAAAGCTCAAGCCCCCGAGCCGCTGCCCAAAGTGCCGATCCGAAGCCGTGACCATGCCCGTGTACGGGATGCGCAAACGGTAAAGCGCCTCGGCGGCCGCGTACGTTTCTCTTGAGACCGGCGTCACGTCTCCCTGAGACGCCGTACCTCGTTACAAAGCGTGTACGTTGTTCGTGAACGGTTATTCTTCATGTATACTAATGTTTCACTTTATTGGAAGGAGGTTGGAAGGTTATGGGATTCGCCTTTCGTAATCGCACTATAAGCACTGTGGGTATTATCGGCTCGGGTCGATCCGGTCCGGACTTGGCTCTTTTCTTTGTGAAAGCCCTCCAGCCCTTCGGAGTAAACGTACTCATCGTGGACTCCACCGAGGAGGCATTGGACAACGCCAAGGCCGGCCTCCACAAGAAGGTGGACAAGGCGGCTGAAAGCGGCGCGTACAAACCCAAGGACGTCGAGGCCGCAAAGGGCCGCATCACGTTCAGCGTGAATCTGGATGATCTTAAAGAAGCTGATCTCGTCGTGGAAGCCCTGGGGGAAGACCCGAACCAGAAGATCCATGCGCTGAAACAGGTGGAAAACGTTATCCACGCCTCGGCGATCCTCCTGAGTAACACCGGGCTTACACAACCCGAGGCTCTGTTCGCCGAATTGCAATCCAAGGGCCGAGCCTTGTGTGTGAACTATTTGTCCCCTGCGGACCGCAATATGCTCGTAGAAGTGGTTCCAGGCCAAGACACGAACCCCAATATCACAGAATTCGTCATGCGTTTCCACGAAACCTTGGGCAAAATCCCCATTCGTGAGGGATCAAGGTTCGGGTTCGCCGCAGCTCCCGTGCTGGAGGGCCTGCTGGTGGCGGGGATTCGCTGCGTTGAGTCGGGATTGGCTGAGCCCGCACAAGTGGACGCCGTGGCCAAGAAGACCCTGGGAACGGCTTTCGGGCCTCTTGCCGCAGCGACCATGCGCGGGGCGAACGCTTCGGAATCGGTGCTCAAGGAGATGAGCGAAAAGCTCGGCCCGTGGTTTAAGGTCCCGACCAACCTTGCCGACGTTACGCAAAAAGCGGGCGCTGAAGCGACGGAACTGCCCCCCAACAAAGGCAGCGCCGTCCAAGAGCAACTACTCGCCGCCTACTTCGCCCTTGTGGGAAATGTCCTGGATGCGCGAATCATCACCCCCACGGACCTGGACCTTTTGTTGACCCTTGGGCTTGGGATGAAGTCGCCGTTCACGCTGATGAACAGCATGGGACTCGACAAGAGCCTCGCCCTCGTGTCCGATTACCTCAAGGGATACAATGACATGCCGATCCCAACCACCCTGAGCGGCCAAGCCTCTTCAGGCGCCCTGTGGGAAATTCTCGACGTGACCTTCCATCGGGAAGACGATGTGGGCGTTATCACCATTCGGCGGCCCAAAGCCCTCAATGCGCTCAACACAAAGGTCTTCAAAGAGCTGGAGCGCTATTGTCACGTGATCCAGACCGATCCCTCGATCAAAGCGGCAGTGGTGGCGGGGTTCGGCGCCAAGGCGTTTGTGGCCGGCGCGGACATCAAGGAAATGTCCAACTTGAGCGAGCCCGCCCAGGGTGAGGCATTTGCCCGCAAGGGACAGCTTGCCTCCGGTCGCCTCGAGGAATTGGGTAAACCTGTTGTGGGCGCGATAAACGGCCTCATGTTCGGCGGCGGGTGCGAATTGGCCATGTGCTGCACGGCCAGAGTGGCTCCCAAGGGACTGAAGATGTTTGCAGGTCAACCCGAAGTCAACCTGGGACTTATCCCAGGCATGGGCGGAACCCAGCGGCTCCCAAGGCTTGTGGGCTTCGAGCGAGCGGCCCACATGATCCGCACGGCGGACCCCATTTCCGGCGAGGCGGCCTTGGAATACGGCCTCGTCAACGAGCTGGTGGAAGGCGACGTCCTCCCCCGAGCCATAGAGTTGGCCCGTGAAATAGCCGACGGACGCTCCCGAGTGAAGCAAATGGAAACCGGACCCTTGCCCGACGCTCCGGATAGCCTCCCGGATATAGACATAGGTCACCATTCCAAGGTGATCGACAGGTTGGCCGTGCTCGCTATCCTTGAAGGCGGGAAGATGACCCTGGAGAACGGCCTTAAGAACGAAGCCAAACGCTTCGGTGAGTGCTGGACCACCCAGGACACCCCCATCGGCCTCAAGACCTTCGTGGAAAAAGGCGCCCGCACAAAAGCGGAATTCATCCACAAATAGCCGCTAGGAATGATTAAGAGCAAAGTGCTTTCCAACGAGTAACATTGGTGATGACTCTTTTTGGGAAGGTAGGTTTTTTCGACGTCTATCTGAGAATGTTTAATATGCCGAAAGCGGCCTTTTCTCCTTGAGAAAAGCCGGTTTCGGCCATTTAAAAGTTCTTGGAGTGGGGTTGGGGGAGAAGCCTTCTTTCAAGAAGGTTCTCCCCGATATTACTTCTTTGGCTGCGCATTGGTATAAGACGGCGCCGGTTTTCCTGCGTTTATTCAAATCGTTGTAGAGTTCCTGGTGGACGGGCGCCGAACCAACAAGCAGCGTCGGCGAAATGAGAACCAAAAAGAGACCCTGTGCAGGGCCTCCGTATTCAGGAACGCCATTCTCTTTGAAGCGGGCTTCGGTTCACCGCCGGCACGAATGATACTAATGTGCTTTCAGAAAAGTAAGATAGGCGCAGCTTTTGTTGTAAAGCAGGTTTTTCCAACCTCGTTCTTGAGAAGCGTGTGATAATCGCCGAAAGCGGCATTTGTTCCGTGAGAAAAGCGGGTTTCGGGAATGCAAATTGTCAGGGTGGTAAGCGTCGGCTGCGAGTTAAAGAGTTGTAGGGCAGTATCCGTACATCCCCCCGACAAGGGGGATACAGGAGGTTTAATCCTAAAAGCATTCCAAATCATTGGATACTTTCATACTTCGTTGTGACGATAAGTCATGGTCGTTCTTGGAGAGGGGGTTGGGGAGAATCCTTCTTTCATCAAGAAGGTTCTCCCTAATATTACTTCTTTGATAGCGCATCGGTATGATTCGATTCGTCGGGTTTGAATAAAACGCTCACGCCCGTGCGTCTAGTCTTCCACAGCGCGATAACCGCCGGCGTCTGCAGGTTCATCTCGCCAGGCGCCTCCTCGTAAGCCGCCCTGGTTGTCTCTGAACTTCTCGTATTGATCCATTTCCTCTTGGCAACGCACGCAAAGTCGAGCCGCGGGAAAGAGCTTGAGTCTCTGCACGGGGATGGGCTCAGCGCAATCCTCACAAGCGCCGTAATCGCCGCTTTTGATTCGTTCGAGCGCGTCCTCTATTTCCTTTAATCGCTTGAAGTGCCGAGCTGAGATCTTTGCGTCCAATTCCCTGGAGATTTCACCTGTGGCCAAATCGATTTCATCACCCTTTTCGATGGCGTCAATGCCGCGGTCCAACCGAAGCTCGGCTATTTGATCCAGAAGGGTTTGCTTCGGATCAAATTCTCCGGATCGTGTCACTGCAGGTCGTGGCGGCGGAGGAGGTGTTGCAATTTCCATAGGCCGATGTACAACGGGTTGCGGAGTGGGTCCTTTTTTCGGCGGCGCCGAAACGCGGGGCGTTTCCTCGACCTTGGATTCGCCGGCTACCCTATAATAATTCTTTCCGTCTTCAACTTTTCGTTCAATTTGGCCTTTTTGTACTTTGCCACGCACACTATTCGGCACTATCCCGAGTTTTTCCGCTATTGCTTCACGAGTCATCCACATGACTGAACTCCTTGAAAACCATTTCCGTCCGTATATTTTGAATAGGGTAAGCGTTCACCAGGCGCGAAGTCGTCAAATCTCGGTGAACCGTACGGATGAGCATAGTATCAGTGTTTCACGCGCTCAGACGTGGACGGAGTTTTTAAAACGTTTTCGATTCATTGTCAACTAATAAATGAGAAAGTTCCATGTTTTAGAAGAAACTATTGAAAAACTGTTTCTTGAACTTTTCTCAAAAAAGGCTTGAAATAAAATAGCTTTCAAGGTAAATATCACCTAAGAATAATCTTTTCAGAGGTGCGATTTATGTCCAAGCGCCTTCTTCTCATCATTCCGGTTTTTGTGTTGGCGGCGCTCCCGGCGTTCGGCGCTACCCCTATGGTCGTCGATCGTGGACCCGGGGTTCCCTCGTTCCAATATCGTGACGCACAGGCGCTCCAGGCGCCTCCCGTGAACACGCCTCAGCCCGATGGAGTCGAACGTCGGCCCGATTGCGACAATGTTCCCCATTATCCATATCCCACCTACCATAATCCGTACTACACCGGCGTATCCGGACGAGAAATGCTTTCAGGCGCCATGGACTGGGTGGTTCAACTCCCCATGAATATCGTCGATCGAGTGTCCACCTTCGTGGATAGACGAGTGTTCTCGCACAGGGGCGCTCCCAATGCGCCTGCGCCTGCGGCGGCGATCACTCCTATGGCGCCTACGGCTGCTCCTGGGATCTCTGCGACTGCCCCTACTACGCCCGCGAGCGACGAACAACTTCTGCAATAGAGGACGCGCATGCTTGACCACACCGCCGCACGACGCAGCATGGTGGAACGTCAGATCGAGGGCCGCGGCATACAAGACGCCCGCGTTTTGGCGACGTTTATGGAGATTCCTCGCCACCTCTTCGTGCCCGAACCCCTGCGAAACGAGGCCTATGACGATACCCCTTTGCCCGTGGGTGAAGGCCAGACCATAAGCCAACCATATATGGTGGCCGTCATGTCGGAAATCCTCGAACTCAAAGGGAATGAGAAGGTTCTTGAAATCGGCACAGGCTCAGGGTATCAAACAGCGATCCTCTCCAGGCTATGCGCGGAAGTCCACACCATCGAGAGATTGGCGTCCTTGTCTCATCAAGCCCAAAAAGTGATCGCCGAGTTAGGGATAACAAATGTCAGCTTCCACATTACCGACGGCACCAAAGGACTTGCGGAACTCGCCCCCTTTGATGGGATTCTCGTCACCGCAGGCGCGCCGAGTATCCCCAAGCCCCTAACCGATCAGTTAGCCGAAGGGGGCAGGCTCGTCATTCCCGTAGGGGACCGCTTTTCGCAGACCCTTAAACGAGTAACCAAGACCGGTCACGGCCTTGAGACGGAAAGCTTCACCGGCTGCCGCTTCGTGGATCTGATCGGACAATTCGGCTGGTGAACGATCCCCACAGAGTTCACAGCACAAGGCCCCTCTTGCCCGTGCACTCTTATCCACGCCCGACCTGGAACACTCGACGCGCCGTCGGTCTCCTTACCGAAAGCGCCCATGAGAACATTCATCCTGCTCTTCGTCTATGCGCTGTACGCCACGGGGTGTGTGGCTGAACTCGTTGGCCTGCAATGGCTCCAGTACTTCAATTCCGCGGCTCAGCGTATAGGCGTCCATTATGCGGCCCCGGTCGGTGAGTCAACAGCTCAAAGCAATCGAAGTGACGCAGCTCCCGTGGTGAGCCCACAAGACGCGGAATCGGCGATACGCCCTATATACGGGACGGACCCCTGAACTGGCCCGTGAACGGCATCGTGGTGGGTCACTTTGACCCAAAGACCCCACGAACAGGGAGCGCTGATTGCCGCCACCGAGGGCGCTCAGGTGCGAGCCGTCGCCGCAAGAAAAATCGGGTACATGGGACGTCTTCCCAGATATGGTCCGTCATCCTGGTAAAGCACTCTAATCGCCTGGTAACCGTATACGGTCATCTGGGCGCAATAGGGTAAAAAAGAACGCAAAGGTCAAGGCTGGACAAGCCATAGGCGCCGTAGGCGCAACAGGGAGAGCCGCTCAACCGAGCCCTTACTTCGCGAGGTCCGATCCCATTCCAAGCCGCAAACCCCTCTCGTATTTCCGTAAAATCGGTTCCGAGCGCTCCTGATAAAGCCGGCAAACCCGCTTTACAACGTGATGTTCGATATTACTTCTTGAACCCGGTAACCGTTCACCCAAAATAGCCCAACTACTTAGAATTACATATGCGGAGGGTCAGGAGGAGAGATGAGCCCGCCTCCGCTTTGTACCAGGCTCAGAGGCGCCTCAACCCCGGTGAACGACCACAAAGCCGATTGCTGTGACACCTTCACTTTCAAAATGCTAAGATTGCTCCTAGAAAGCAAATAAGTAGTATGATAGGTCCTCTTCTGTTCGTAAATTTTCTCACACCCAGGGGACTTTCTCTTCAGTTCCTGCTATGAGGCCGATCATGAGCCCTTACAACCCTCCCGTAGTGAGTATACCGGGTCTGAAAATCCTCAGTCCCTTTACTATTCCTTCGGGGATCGTCACCACTCGACCGTCCATTATTGCAGGATTGGCCCGCACGGTCCCTGAACTTGGCTTCTTGACCACGAAGACGCTCAGCGTGCAGCCCAGAGCGGGTTACCGCGAACCGGTCCTCCATGAGCACTGGCCGGGATGTTTCCTCAACGCCGTGGGACTCGCCAACCCCGGAGCTCGCGCCTTTTTGCGTGAAATGAAACCGCTCCTTCCACTGCCCGAAGGCAAGCCCCTCGTGGTATCCATAATGGGCGGTTCCCCCGAGGAATTCCTAGAATGCGCCCTCATCCTGGATGAAATAGCGGACGCCTTCGAGCTGAATCTCTCGTGTCCGCATGTTCAGGCGGCCGGTCAGAGCGTCGGATCCGATCCCGCGACGGTGAAACGGATCGTTCGCTTACTGAAAATCCATCTCTCAAAGCCCATAATTCCAAAATTATCGCCGAACCTGCTCAATGTCCCTGAAATGGCCCAGGTATGTGAGCAAGCCGGGGCCGACGGCCTGTGCTTAATTAACACTGTGGGACCGGGCTCCGCTGCGGATGACGACGGCGCGCCCATACTCTGGAATGTGAACGGCGGGTTATCCGGCAAAGGAATACTGCCCCTGGGCTTGAAAATCGTCGGCGAAGTCTCCAGGGTAACGAAGCTCCCAATTATAGCCGCCGGAGGAATCTCCTCGGCCGCGGATGTGGTGGCATACCACAGGGCCGGGGCTTCATACTTTTCCGTGGGTTCATCGCTGGCCGGTAAGAGGACCCCTGAAATCCGCGACGCCTTTTCCCTCCTGATTGCCGAGCTGAAACGCCCCGCCAATGAACGCAGGCATGTAATCGAGCAACGAACGGCTCTCCTCACTGCGTACCGCAAACTTACGGTGACCTCAAATACCACTATCGGCGATAATATGTTTAAGATTGTCCTGAACGGCGCCGAAACATGCGTACCTGGAAGGTTTTATTTCCTTCGTATTCCGGGGATTGGGGAAAAGCCGTTTTCGCCCTCTTCCGTGGAGCCTCTCGAGTTCCTGGTTCGTACCGTGGGCGAGTTCACTAAGGCCCTCGAGATGGCTCGCAGAGGCGACGGTATCTTCATTCGCGGGCCGTACGGCCTCGGCTTCCGTGAGCCGCAGGAACGCAAACTACTGCTTATAGCAGGTGGAACAGGTGTAGCGCCTATTCTCATGGCCGCCCGTCGTTGGCCTGAGTTTATGCAGGGCGCATTTGTGGGTTTTTCGGGGAATATCGAACCGAGCTTCCGCAAGGAACTCGATACTAGCCTCAAACCGAGCCACATCGTCGTTGATTCACCGGGCATGGTGGGCGGAATGGTGAGAGAGCTGGAAATGCAGGTGGGATCTCCTCGCCTGCCTCTAGGTGCCTCCGACGTTTATCTATGCGGCCCAGGACCGATGACTCACGCGGTTCAGACCCTCCTACGGGGACATATCCCCATGGAGCGGGTATTTTTAGCCCGTGAAGACATCATGCGCTGCGGGATTGGTCTGTGCGGGAGCTGCGCCACAAAGCACGGTTTGCGATCGTGCGTAGATGGGCCGGTCATGAGTCTGGGGATGGAGGAACATGTGCAACAGGAGAAAGATTCTTGATAACACGTCACTGGCCTTGAGACCGCTCAGCGCCCGATGACGGTTGAGAATCAAGGAGGGGTCGATTCGCATTCGTCCCCTCCCGAAAATCGCCGCAGAAGAGATTGTGAGTGGTCCCAAAGGGTCGCTGATCCCTAAAAAATGGAATGGCTCACGGATGAGAAACCGCCTCCAATCCGGTGAGCCGTTACGCAGTTACCATACTCTTCTGGGACACACCCAGCGCCAACCGTTCCACCAACAATCCGGAGCATAACGCCAGTAAGGGCGAGCCCCGTGGCGCCAATGCCTGCCGCCATGTCTCCATGCGCCATGACCACCACGCCCATAGCGGCCGCCTCGGTAAACATGACCGCCGCGTCCCCGTCCGTCCCGCGCCTGGAGGATTTCCGCTGATACCGAGTCTTCCTGACCCACCACCGTGTCTCTCATCCCGGAGGTTGATTGGTTTATATTTGCTTTAGTGTCGGCCACAGGGCTTGCATACGCTTGCTGTGAAAGTGCCCATCCTACGGCGAGCAAGGCGAAAAGAAAAAACACTACTACCCGTAAACTTTTCATAAGAAACTCCTGAATTGAGGGGGTTAGTGGTCGAGCGTAAAAAGCTCACATACGTTAGACGACGCGGCGGCGCTGAACGTTAAAACAAAATGACATATTATTTACGGCAGGCTCTACGTTAGCCGCTCTTCGGCTAAGACTCCCGTGCTGTCCGGCGAGTTCCCTGTTTGCAATGAATAGACAACCCAAAGCCGCGCTCTATTCTAAAAATTGAAGACCGTGGCGCCCACCGCAAGCTCGATAAGTTTCTTCCCTGTGGCGAATTGAGCGCCCTCGATAAGCGCGTCTTCACTGAGTCCACGGGCTTTAGCGCACGGAGTGCACACATAGACGGGGACTTTGTTGTCGATGAGGTACTGAAGCGGCTCGGACATTTCTTCACCACTGGCCGCAACCGCGTTTTCAGCGACGCCCTTTCTAGCGAAGACAACTCCCTCATCAATGAGAAATACGGCAGTTTTGTGACCCTCCATGTGGGCGATTTGAGCGAACAACATGCAACGTGTGGGGTTATTGGCGTTCCCCAGGCCTGCGCCCAAGACGAACAAGAACTTCTCCATGAATACCTCCCTTTGACTGAATCAGTAACATATGGTGTAGTGTCTTCAGTATATCAGATAAGGGTGTGAATAGGTTGTTTGTAATCGTTCACCGGGCTTGAGGCGGCTCTGCGCCCGGTGAAAGCCGGAGAGGAGACTTATCTCCCCTCCGGACCTCCCCATACGTAATTACTAGTTGTCCTGTTCCTAGTGAACGGTTACGGTTCTTTCATACTTTGGGGGATTGTTTATTGGACTTGAGGCGTTTCACCCTCGCTGAACCTTCCATTGTCCGGTTCAAATTGTGCGCCCCCCATTTTTCACGTATACTTCAGGCACATTTTGGAGGAATCACATCATGATGAAATCGCTACTTTGCGCTGTGGGTATAATGGTATTTTCCGTGAGCTGGGTTTCCGCCATTACGTGTGAGGAATGCCAAAAAAACCAAGAGAATATAGCGCAGATTAAAAAAGACATTTCGAACCTTAATCAAGAAATCGAGCAAAAATTTCAAAAATACCTTTATGAAGAAACAAATGCACTCAGCAAGAAGGTGACGGAAAAGACCAAAGAAATGATTGAACTTATAAACAAGGAGCAGCAATGTAGGGATGCGTGCACCCCTGAAAGCGTCAAACAGGAGCAAATAGAAACTGTAGTAAAACAGATTAAAGAGTTGCAATCGCCTGAAAGTGAAGAAAACCAGGCAAAAATAGACCAAAAGTACAAGGAATTAGATCGATACAGCGACGAACTCCGAAGACTCAAGGAAGCAAACGCAAAGACAAATGGAAGCAAATGACAAGTCCATCTCAGCCTGCGTCAGTCTGATATTCGAGACAGGGGCCGACCTCCCTTGGGATTTTGACCGCGAACCCTGTGAACGATTACGGATTACACATGATATGTTCGGCGCAGAAGCAAGACAACACAATATCCCATATCATCCTCATACGTATATTTGATACGACAACCTGTAAACCTTCGTTTTGAAATCCTATTTCATACATTTTTCGTTGACACAATTCAGGCTGAACGGTAAACTTTTATCGCTCAATGTACATTTGTGCTTTTTTCTTCTTGAATACTTTCCCAAACAGAATGCAACCGGCAGGGAATAGCTTTTCTTGAGGCTTGTCTTGGTTCCGTGACGAATGTCCGGGGCCTTGGTATGGGGGAAGGGGATTATGGTTATCTCTCGATCGCGGGTCACCTGCGTTATCATTTTCTATGCGCTCTGTTTGGTCTTGGGTGTTGCCGCTTCCGTCGCGGCCCAGGGAATAGGGACTTCTCCGTATAGCGCAGCCGACCAAGTAAGGAGATTCAGTTCACCTATGGGTCTCGACACGGCCCCTGCGGTTTCAGACACCATTCCTCTGACCGGCGATATGCTGGGTTCTTACCTTCCGCGCATCCCTAATCTCGAATTTGGCTTTCTTTATAATTTCGGAAAGCACTTTCGGAGCAGCCGCTTCAGCGCGGATTATGTCCTGCCCATGAATCCGGGCAAGAGATCCGTGTTGTTTGGAGAGGCTCACGGGGAATTCTTAGGTTTTTGGAAAAATCATTCCAACGCGTCCGACGCCCGCACGGATATTTCCTTTGGCGGTGGCTATCGTACGATGTGGAATGACGGGCTGCTCCTCGGAGTAAACGGATTCTACGATACCTCGCGCATCTTTGATAAGTGGTATTCATCAGGCGGCGTAGGCGCGGAGATGGCGGCGACCGTGGACGGCGATGACGCAATTGACGTAAATTTCAACTATTACGGAAACTTATTCAGCCGTAACGGGCTCGTAAACGCCTTTAGAAATAAAGGCGGGAGCTTTGACGTGGAAGTGGGGTATTCCCACGCCCTGCTCAACCACGCCTTGGATTTGCGCCTGAAGGTTGTGGGCTATCAATTCGACGTAGGAGAAAAACTGAACGGCTGGAGGGGCGGCGCGGATCTCACCACCCGAGACGGCGTATTCACGCTACGTTACGAGCACGGTCACGATAGGTTGAACGGATACTACAACACGGTGGGCGGTTTTGTGAATGTCGGTTTCCAATTGGAAAACGTGGTAAAGGGCGAAATACCCTTCACCATGCCTGAACCGGTATTCCAAAGTCCACGCAATCTCTTGCGACTCCTGACGCAGAAGGTCAAGAGAAATTGGCATCAACCCGATGCAGTTGTCATAGTGCGATCCCAACAACGAGGCGGCTCAGGGTCACCGACGCCAAAGCCGGGAATGGCTGCCTTTCACATGACCATTACAGGCACGGTATCCGGATCATACTCTTTTAACCCCGACACCGCCGTATGGACGTTAAGCAACTTCGCTGGGGTGCAGCGCGTTCCTACGACCGGCACGTTACAGCCTCGCAGTTCACCATCTCGCTCACAGGCGACACAAGCGGCCTTACCTTCCCGGTGAGTTTCACGGCAACACCCATTCCGAGCAACTCGGCAACCACGGCTATCATAATAAATGAGGTTACCGGTTGTAGCACAGGCAGTCTTAATGCGCCCTTCACGGCGACTTTGGCA
The DNA here is from genome assembly GCA_038205805.1 of Desulfomonilales bacterium. Classification (GTDB taxonomy): domain Bacteria; phylum Desulfobacterota; class Desulfomonilia; order Desulfomonilales; family Desulfomonilaceae; genus JBBSBY01. Next base: position 417 of record JBBRBO010000021.1, on the reverse strand, counting down.
TCCGCGGGCGCCGTTTACACGGGCACGGGCACAGGTTACGGGCGGCCGCGGGTGCTGCTGAAAGGACCCATCCCCGCCCCGGGAGCCGACATCGGTACAATTATAATTACCGCGAATCCGCCCAATGGCGGCTTGATTGCTCCCCTGACCGTGCGGATTATAAAAGGTCCGTAATAGGTTTACTTTAGAGCGGTGTACCTCACGGCTTGAAAGAACTGTGCGAGGGGTCGCTCTTATACCAATGTGCTGTCGAAAGAGGAATATAGGCGAAGGACTTTTTTGTAAGAGCAGGTTTCCCTAACTACTATGAAAGAATGTTTAAATGCACCGCAAGTGGCTTTTTCTCCTTGAGAAAAGGCACTTGCGGCTATTTTGAAAGTTCTTGGAGAGGGGTTTGGGGAGAAACTTCTTTCAAGA
>JBBRBO010000020.1:0-41304 GCA_038205805.1 Desulfomonilales bacterium | reverse complement strand
CGAATCTCAACCGGTCCACTGGAAGGAACCAACAACAAAATCAAAACTATGCAGAGACAAGCGTATGGATTCCGAGACAAGCAGTTTTTTATGCTCAAAATCTATGCTCTGCACTCAACCAGGTACGCACTTGTCGGATGAGCCTTATTTGTTCTAATTTTATCCCTACAAGGTGACTTATGGTTCACAGAAAACGGCAAGATTGGTCCCAGTCTGTGTTACGGGCAAATAACCTGATTTAATGCTCGGCAGGAGAGGAGAACTCATAACCTATTGACATTTCTAACAAACAATAGATGCGGTTGTGCCTGTCACGTTGTAGGGTTACCGTTTCAACCCGGATTTTGCAAGCGCCCCTCCAGGATTCCTGAAAAGTAGTGGAACCATCGTCGGCTATGACAAAAAGAGGCGCTACTTCCTAAGTTTTACAGAGGTTTGACATAACAGGCTGTAATAACGGAGCCTATCAAAACTTCGGAAGCTTACTTGCAAAATCCAGGTTCAAAACTTCACATTTCAATATTTGCCACGAGTTCGGAGTCTACGAAAAAACCAGGTAACCATTCATCGGGCGCAGAGCCGCCTCAAGCCCGGTGAATGGTTACTCTACAGCGGGCCTTCCAATCGCAGAAGACGCGTTGAAGAATATCACAGATCCTGACGACCCCATCCCTTTTGTACAAGGAAATCCGCAAAGCCCACGACCGCTTTGTTCGCTGTAGTGGCATAATAAAGATAATATGGTCGCTGGAGCGGATAAGAACGATCCGCGACCGTATCCCGGCTTGGGGCTACCGGAACACCCGACTTGAATCTACCGAGAGAAATTACTTTCACGTTGGGATTGTTTCTCACTACTTGTGATTCCGTGAGTTCCCTAATTCGCACATACCCTATACTACCGGGAGTGTCCGCCACAGTTGCAACAACACCCGGAAATGTGCTTACGACGGTAGCCTTCTTGGTGAAGGAGCCGTTCATGAAATCATGTTCCAAAAACGCCAAAGTGCCTGGATGTGATTCGTCGGTTCTGACCACCTTTATTGGGCTATCAGTTGCGCCGACCTGCTTCCAGTTCGTAATATCTCCCTTAAAAAATTTTTTCAGTTCCTCCATCGTGAGTGATTCCACTTTAGCCGATGAGTTGGCTATTATAACGACGCCGCCATATCCGATTAGCCGCTCAACCAGTTTTATTCCTTTGTCTGCGGCGAGTTTGTCCTCGCGCTCGTTGATAGCCCAAGCCGCCATCGCCAAATCCGCCTGATTATTGATAACGGCCTGAATGCCGGAATCCATAGTGCCTCCGTGGGAAACATCGACGCTTACCGACGGATTCTTTTTGGCATAAAGCTTTCCCATAAGTTTCACTCGTTGAAACATACTATCGGAACCGGAAATACGAATGATCGTTTGATCTTCTTTGGCTTCACTTGGGGAACCAACAACCAAACCGATCATTAACAGCAGTAGGACGCCAACAGCGAAATGACTCTTCATACCGAGCCCTCCTTCCATTTGATTTTGTTACCGGCAATGGTTCACCGAGCCGTAGAATTGTCTCAATCCCGGTGAACCATTCCATGAGATAATACCATTGTGATAGCGCTTAAGGTTTCCCTTACCTGTTTCAACTTGTTTTCAAATCAGGAACCCGCCTTATAGTAAAGTGCGCCCCCGCAGGAAGGGTCACCATTTAATGTGGTCGAATCACTCCCCTTATAACATATCCCCTAAGGAGCGTAATTTATCCTCCGTCGCTGGGAGCTTCTGTTTAGGAAGAATCTCTCATTGACACTGAATATCCTCATCTATGGGAATCCTTACGTTCTCATACTCATAATGAGACATCAATTTTCAGTCAAGTGTTTCTTCTCGTTCCGACGGGTGTTTTCTCTCTCAATAGTCGTCGGTCCTGAACGGATGAATCCTTCATTCAATAGGGCCGCAAGAAAGACAAGTTTTCCTCCAGGTCGGGAGAGCCGCCGACAACTACGTAATGACTACACGACAACTCTTTGTTACTCCACTACGTCGCTTTTCCACTCGCAGAAAGAAGCGGACGGAGACTTTGCCGTCATGAGGACGGCAAACCCGGTAACTCCCGCCAGAAGCGACGTGAACAGGATACTGATCTTGGCGATCTTTTGATACTCCGGCGCCGCAAAAGACAGGTCCGCAAGAAAGAGCGACATGGTGAACCCAATGCCGCAGAGAATGGCCCCACCGTAAATATGCCGAAAGGTTGTCCCTAAAGGCAATGACGCAAAACCGCTCTTGACAAGCAGCCATGTTACCGAGAAGATCCCCAGTTGTTTTCCGATGAACAACCCCAGGGCTATCCCTAAAGAAATGGGACTCGTCAATGCCGTGGAGATTGCCTCCCAGCTCATGACCACTCCACTGTTGGCCAGCGCAAAGAGGGGCATGACCACATACGCAACCCACGGGTGAAGACGGCGTTCAGTTCGTTGGAGCGGCGGTTCAACCTTCTCCAGCAGGTTTTCCAGATCCCGGACGACTTCGGCGTTGGGTTGGTTCAGGCGCAGCGTGTAGTGACGGTCAGCGCCTGGACTAAAGCGCTGCAAGGCAGCTCCGGCCTCTTCTGCAAAGCGGCGAGTGTTCCAACTGGACCGCACGGGAATGGTTAACGCCAGGACCACCCCATCAATTGTAGCGTGAACTCCCGATTTGTAAATGAAGATCCACATTACGACGCCCACCACCAAATACGGCAAAAAGCGCTGAAATCCAAGAAAATTAAACATAACGAGAATCAGCACGGCGGCCACGGCCATAAGTAGATACGAAAGCTGCAATGTCCCGCCGAAAAAGACGGCGATCACTATCACTGCGCCTAAATCGTCAAAGATAGCGAGACTCACAAGGAAGATCCCGAGGAAAGACGGCGCTCGCGACCCCAGCAGAGTAAGGGCGCCCACCACGAACGCAATGTCCGTCGCCATAGGGATGGCCCACCCCGAAGCAGTGGGTGTTCCGTGATTGAAGAGCATATAAATCCCGGCAGGAACGACCATGCCGCCCACTGCGGCGAACGCCGGCAGGATTGCTCGCCGAAACGAGGATAGCTGACCGACCACCAGCTCATTTTTGATTTCCAGCCCCACGAGAAAGAAGAAAATCGTCATGAGCCCTTCGTTGATCCAAAAGTGAAGGGATTTCGAAAACGTGTAGCCCGCCACACCCAAAGAGATCTCCGTGTGAAATAGAGCCGTGTAGTACGGCGCCAAAGACGAGTTTGACCACACAAGAGCAACAACAGCGGCAATCAAGAGGAGTATGCCCCCGGAAGCCTCGATCCCCATAAACATCTCGAACGGCCACACGAACCTCCGCCCGAGTGATCTTCCCTTCAAGAAGATCGCTGATTGCAACATAGATTCGCGCATTCCTATTCCTTGCCTGGACCAAAAGTAGAAGAGCTACTTTTCGTGGACCATCTTTGTAACGCGGCTATTGCCGGCGGGCTGAACATCTCGAAGTAAGCTCAGCAAACACTCATTGATGACAAGATTCTCCATATCACTCATTCGACAGCGATTCGCTATCAGTAGCCGTTCGACTCGTAGTAGTAACCACACGCCGTCCAGTATACAACTTCGGCTCCGGAAATGGCGCCGCAATTTATACCCTATTATACGAATGCGCAATAAAAAAGTAATATTGGAGAGAACCTTCTTGAAAGAAGTTTCTCCCCAAACCCCTCTCCAAGAACTTTCAAAATAGCCGCAAGTGCCTTTTCTCAAGGAGAAAAAGCCACTTGCGGCGCATTTAAACGTTCTTTCATAGTAGTTAGGGAAATCTGCTCTTACAAAAATGTCCTTCACCTATATTCCTCGTTCGACAGCACATTGGTATCAAACAGGTGCGGGGAGCTGCAAAGCATATGAAAAAGATATCTTGCAGCAAGTCGAGGTGACGACTATAATTCTCTCAAATCTGCAAAGCTCAATTGCCCCTGGTATCTCCGGCATGATTTTCAACGTTTTATTACGAGCCCAAGATTTGAAGCGCCGGCGCATATTTTTCGAACTTTATGTGGCGGGTCACTTTTCCCGTTGCTCAGCCACCGACCATTGCACCACTGAGGATAACGGAAGAATCGGATCATGCTTGAATATGAGACTAATCCGCAATGTGCGTGGATCATGAGCAAACGGAGCGGTGGCGTGAACCTTGAGATAAACAAGGAGGCAGTTAAGGCTTTTTACGACCTGATGTTCAACCAGTGCCGTCCAGCCGAAGCGGTCGAACATTATGTTGGCGATGTTTACATACAGCACAACCCGATGGTGGAAGACGGCAAACAGGGTTTTATCAGCTACTTCGAACGCATGGCAAAGAAATTTCCCGGCAAGCGAGTCCATTTCGTGAGAGTATTCGCGGAAAATAATTACGTGATTCTTCACACGCGGCAAGAATGGCCGGGTGAGGTTGACTGGGCCGGCATAGACATTTTCCGGTTCGATGAGAATGGGAAAATCGTGGAGCATTGGGACGTGTTGCAAAGAGTTCCCACCGAGTCTGCCAATTCCAATACCATGTTCTAAACCCAAAATGAAACTCTATCCACTTTTAGCGAGCCTTGCCGATCTTACTGGTATTCCCCATCTTGGTGTTTAATGTTCGCTTTGCTCCTTCCTTTCCCTTTCTCCTAATTTATGGGGTTCGTAAGGACTTCAATTGCAGGTAGGATGATGAATATCCCTACTCCTACGTTCATGCCGCCCGACCTATCGAGATTCCGCAGGCTTTGCGCGACGACTGAAACGGCGCTGAGTGGCTCCAGCAGACCTTTTACTTTTTTGACTTGACAAGATAATCGTATATTATATCATAGAAATTAGACGGAAGAACATCACCATTTCATCAAAATACAACATTCTTGAACGAGGGGGATTACGGTAGCTCAAGCCGGGAATGCGGTCCCTAAAGCTCGCTGGGGGCTAGTATCCCCCGCAGCCCGTGAAGACAAAAACCTCTTCGCCTCAGATTACATTTGGCGTATACGTTTCATGAAGGCGGCGCCTTGCGGGGATGGGGGCGATTTCAAGCGATTTGTCGCAAATTTTACACCGATTTACGTGTAAGATAGAGAACATTGGTGAGCCATTTTTGTAAAGTAGGTTTTCGCAACCTCTTTCAAAGAAAATTTAATGGTCGTCGCAAGCTCGTGTTTCTCGAAGAGAAATGCGAGCTTGCGACAAATATTGAAAGTTTTTTGAGAGGGGTTTGGGGAGGACCTTTTTTCAAAAAGGTTCTCCCCAATATTCTCTTCTCTTTTCTTCTCTTTCTTCGCTTGCCGCAGCGATCACAGGCGGGCGCCGGCTTTGATGTCAAGATAGCGGTCGAGCACGGCGGCGGAGATGTCCCCAGGCGACACATCCGTGATGAGCGCTCCGGTGAAGGCGAAGCTCGCCAGGAGGCGTTCTCTGCGGTCCAGGAGTTCGGAAGCCACTCCTTGGCGGTAGACATCGCGTTTGGTCGCAGGAGTGGAATCCGCTAGAGCAATGACCTCGGTATCCGCCATGGCCGCTACAAAGGGCAAGTGACGCGGCATGAGGCTTAACACATAGCGCTTGAGTCCAAGGGAAGCCCGTTCGTCAATGAGATCCGTGAAAAGTATCACAAGGGATCGCTTCTTTAACCCCGACGCGATCCCTCCAAAGGCCAAGTGGAACCTGGTTTCCTGGAAACGAGGCTGAATGGTGTAGATGGAGTCCAGGATCTTCCCGAAATGGGCGGCGCCTTTGGCCGGCGGGATCATACACAAGGGGTCCTGCGCCAAAACCATGATTCCCACATAGTCGCCCAACTCCAGGGCGCCGTACGCCAGCAGGAGCGCCGCATCTATAGCGTAATCCAGTTTGGAACGGCCCCCGATCTTGGCGGTCATCATTCGGCCGGCGTCCAATACCAGGAAGACGTTCTGGCTGCGTTCCATCCTGTTTTGGCGCACGATGGGTCGGCCTTTCTTCGCAGTGGCGGCCCAATTAATGAGGCGGGGATCATCACCGGGCGTGTAGTCTCTTAAGCTATCAAAATCGGAACCTTGGCCCTTGTGCGCTATGGGCCGGATCATGTTGTCGGTGGCGGCGCGGCGCAGCTTGAGACGATGCCTTTCGATGAGCGCCAAACCGGGATACAGCTTGATGTCCGCTTGGGCTGGGCTCTCGCCGTGCTTCCAGACGAGTCCCAGGGAGCCTTTGACCCAAAAATGAACATTCCCGAAAGCGCCGACGCCTCGGGCAGTGGGAGTGACATTATACTTCAGCTTGAAACCACTGCCGGGGGGAACCTGAGTCACGGCCTTGGAGAAATCCACGGGACATTCCCGAGGGGTGTCGTCCATCACTCGCAGAGTAACGGCTCTGTCATTGAGATTGGTCACTAAAAGTGGAATGGTGTTCTTCTTCCCCACCGCCAAGGGATAGGGAACCGACCGCTCGATTGTCACACGTTTCGAGCTCGGGGCGAGGAAGTAATCCACCACAGCGGCGAGCAGCAGGGTCACATCGAATGAAATGGGGAGCGCAATCCCGGAATCTACAAAGAAATACAGGGCCACAAGCAGCACGGACCCCACCCCGAAGATCACGAAGAACCGTCTCGTGAAATAGAAAGGCCGTGTGGGTAATGTGTCCTTGTTCCCCTTCCGAAAGATCATCGCGGGACTGGGACCCGATTCAGAATGGTCTGGATAAAATAATCGGTGTTTAAGCCGTCGATGAGCGCTTCGGGACGCAGAATCACACGGTGGCGTAGAGTCGCGGGGGCAATATCCTTGATCTCTTCAGGGGTGACGAAATCCATCCCGCGGATTGCCGCAAGCGCCCGGGCCGCCTTCAACATGGACACCGACGCCCTGGGCGACGCTCCCAATTGGACGTAGACCGTGTCACGGGAGGCCGCCACAATCTTGCGGATGTACTCGAGCATCTCTTCCTTGACCGTGACCTTCAGTGTTTCTTTGCGGAATAGAAGGACTTCTTCCTTACTGAGGACGGCGTTCGGCACGAAGGTGTCCACATCCCGGAGTTCATGGCCTGCGGCGTACTTCCGGAGCACTTCCAGTTCCGCCTCAGCCGGTGGGTAATCCACCACGATCTTGAACATGAATCTATCAAGCTGCGTCTCGGGGAGAGGATAGGTGCCTTCATATTCAATGGGGTTCTGCGTTGCAACGACGAAAAACAGCTCGGGGAGAGCCTTTTTCACGCCGGCCACCGTCACCTGCCGTTCCTCCATAGCCTCTAGGAGCGCAGCCTGTGACTTCGGCGGGGTGCGGTTTATCTCGTCCGCAAGCAGGATCTCCGTGAACACCGGGCCGCGCTGGAAGGAAAAGGCCGTAGTCTGAGCGTTAAAGATCGTGGCGCCTATAATGTCACTTGGCAGCAGGTCCGGGGTGAACTGTATCCTGCGATACTTTGCGTCCACCAGTTTCGCTAAGGTGCGGGCCAGGAGCGTCTTACCCAGCCCCGGTATTCCTTCGAGCAAGGCGTGACCCCCGGCCAAAAACGCGGTCAATAACTGATCCACAACCGTTTCTTGCCCAAAAATCGTTTTTTGGAGGTTCGACTTAATGAGATTCATTTTCTCATGCACAACGTCTAAGGCCATGTATTTCTCCTGGGATTCGCCGGGATGCGCATCGACGGCGGGTACCATGTGTTACGTCCATGAACCGGCTTCTTCGGGGCTGCGGCCTCATCTTGACCAACGGGCGACCCCCGGTGAGCGGCTATCGCTTATCCATGCTAGATCGAGCTTCCGCGAGCTTTTTCGCCAATTCGAGACACCGAGCGGGCTTAGCCTCGCTCTCAATAGCGGATTGAACCTCTCGGATCAGGGCCTCCGGCGGCGCTGCGCCGTGAATGGTTCGACCTGTGGAGATTTCCCCTTTCATCAGCGAAGCCACAGGCGCGCCCAGCTTCTTAGCCGTCTTGGACACAAATCGCTGAAAGATCGCCTCCAGCGCCGGGGCGCCGGCCTTTACCGTCTCGAAGATATTTGCCATAGAGTAAACATACTCCAAGGAGCTACGACCCGCCGGTTCCGCCAACGTCTTGAAGCGTCCCGCATGGTAGGCCCGCCGGGAATAGATGAAGAGCGCCGCCGCTACCACGATTTGAAGGAAAATCCACAGGAACACCGACGAAAGCATCATGGAGGATACGGTCTGGCTCTTGCTGTACCCGTGGTGGTATTCATCGAATATGACGTTGCGGGATTTCCCGCTCAACAGGAGCGCCAAAGCAAACCTGACGTTTTGGTCCTTGTTGATGAACGTATTCGAGAAGAGGGAAGTGTCCGACACGGCGTACACGGCGCCGCCGCCCATCCGCCGCTTCATGATGATCGGCCCCTGCTCGTCTTGAGTGAGGACTTCCCAGTCCTTGTGGAAATCCGTCCACCGGAACTCGCGGCTCACCGAGATGTTCAACGGTTCCGGAAGGCCCGCCACATTAGCTTGCGCAGCGCCGCGATCCCCATGATCGAAGCCCTTTATCTGAAGGCCAAACGCGGTCGCCATGCGGGTCCTGTATACCTGGGCCTTGTTACCCGGGCTTTTCAAGAGTTCCTTGCGCCAATCGTCAGTGGGCAATCCATAGAGAAGGACAAGAGTGTTTCCATGTGCGATCCATTTTTTCAACGCAATCAATTCCTTGCCTGCAGGTGGGCGACTCAGCGGTCCCAACACGACCAGCGTTCCTTGCTGATTAAGGTTCATCAGCGGTCTTTCATGGCGGCCAACCGGGATATTCATCTCTTTGAGCAGAAGATACAGAGCCTTCGCTCCAGTGGAGTAGGCGGAGTAAGTGGAAGGCCGCCTGTCCACCGTGGCGTTAAAAATCTGATGATAGGCGTACGAGAACACGACGGTAGCCGTAAGGGCAAGCACAAGGAGTATACGGCCTCGTCTTCTCATGCTTCAGATGGAGGGGACAGGATCGGGCGGCAGTAGGTGAGACATTTCTCGTAAGCGGCCTTGTCGCACGGGCGGCCGCCGTATCTCACTGCATTGAAAATAGGGGCGAATTGCATCAGGGCGGTTCGCGCCGCCGTATCGTTCTTGAGGGCGTCGATAATCTCTCGGTTGGTTTTGACCTTATGGAGTGAAATACGCCCATGTTCATCAAGGTACACCAACAAAAAGCGAAAAAGATGTACGGCTGCGGATGAATAGTCCCCTTGGGCGGCGAATTCGGCGGCCCTATTCCGGAGGTCGGCGCTTGTGGGCGGCATACGCGCCGGTTCAGCCGGAGGCCGCGCCTGGGAGCGCTTACGAGCGGCCACGGCCTTGACGATCTTCCACACGAGAAAGATCAAGGCTACGATAAGCAGGGCCAACGCCAAAGACCCGAGAAATGTCCACCCGGAGGAGAGATCCACCCTGGGAAGGGAGGGCATTGCCTGAAAAAGCTCCAGTATGAAGCGCCAAAACGCAGCCTTGAGCATTGCTATCTTTTCGGCAAGGGATTCCCCCAGGGCGTTGCGGAACTCGTATGTGGATAAGATCTTTGTGAGCGCGGGTTCAGGGGCGTTGGGGAGTTTGAAGTTCCGAACGAAGGTTTCCTCCGCAAGGGCGGTCACACGCCACGTAGCTACACAAAGGGCGCTTATGACGACGGCAGGTATGCCGAAACGTAGTCTCAAAGGGAGATCCTTGGCAGGGAAGATTCTTTCGGGAACACTTGTACAAAGGTGTACACAGATTTAGTTTCGTACGCAAGGGCGGAGTTACGTTTTCAAGCCCGCGAAGCCGGGAAGCACTGAAATGTAAACATTGGTTACGCTGGGATCAGCTACTTATAGGCACGACGTGGTGGCTCGGAAGAGACATGAGTCTTCTTCTCCGATCGGCGCGGGTTCATACCGATATGCTTTCACCTACGTAAAGGCGGCGGAGCTTTTGTAGCCACGCAGGTTTCGGCTATTGAAAACGTTCTTGGAGAGGGGTTTGGGGAAAAACTTCTTTCAAGAAGTTTCTCCCCAATATTACTTGTGCGAGTCTTCAAGGTGTTGAGGATCGCCGAAGGGGAGGCCGAGTTCCCTCACGCGCAAGGCCCGTCGCACCAGCTTACCTGACCTGGTCTTAGGGATCTCCTCCAAGAAATCCAGCTCCACGAGGGGCAGCTCGCAATGGAAGTTCGTGGTGAGGAAGAGAATGAGCTTCTTCCGAAGTTCATCGGAGGGCGAAACCCCGTCTGCCGGACGGACAAACGCCTTGATGACTACCTCTCCGGGAACGGGGCTCTTGGAGATAACCGCAGTTTCAGCGACGGCTTCATGGCGTTTGAGGATTTGTTCGAAATCGTACGGCCCGAGCAGTTCCGGCCCTATCTTGATAAGGTCGTCGTTTCGCCCCATATGGAAGTAATAGCCGTCTTCGTCCTTGATGACCATATCGCCGGTGAGAAACCACCCGTCACGAAAGTATTCCGCGGTACGGGCTTGATCTTTCCAAATGCCCAGCATGAAGTTGGGCCAATCGGGTTTGATGGCCAATTCACCCAAAGTGAGAAAGGGTAAAATTTCCCCTAAGTGGTCGATTACTCGGGCCTCTACACCGGGGACCGGTTTGCCCATAGACCCCGGTTTTATGGTCTGAGACGGGAAATTGGCCATACAGATCATCCCCGTTTCGGTCATCCACCAGGTGTCATGGGGAACCAGTTTCAAATGCTCTTTGGCCCAGTAGAGCAGGTCCGGGTTCAGGAGTTCCCCCACGGTGGCAACGTGTCGCAGCCGACTGAGATCGTATCCGGCCAGAGCCGCCCCGCCCACATCCATGAGCTTCTTAATCACGCCGGGAGTGGTGTACCAATGGGTGACCTTATGCCTTTCCAGAGCGCCGTACCAGGTCGATGAGGAAAACGAATCTCCCTGAATGACTGAGCACACTCCACACAGCCACGGCGCATACGACCCGTAAATCGCGCCCGTCACCCACGAAGGATCCGCGTCGGTCCACAGGACTGATCCCGGCGTGAGATCAAGGGCGAACCGAGCGGTCATGAGCAGCCCCGCAATATCTCTATGCGCATGGACAACACCCTTGGGCGGCCCGGTGGAACCTGAAGTGAAAATCAGGTACAACGGCGTATCTTTCGCGAAAAACCGCATCTCAAATTCTTCGGACATGTGCTGCGAGACCGTGCTGAGTTCCGTTTCGCCGGCGAACAAACCCAGCCGTTGTCCTTCCACATAAAACACGTGCTGCACGGAGTCCATGGCCCTGCGCGGTAAGCGCGGAGCGAAATCCTGGTTTGTGAACACTCCGCGGGGTTCGGCGTCGCTCATGCGCCATTCCAGCTCGTCGGTTCCCAATGTGGGATACAGAACGGAATACATAACACCCAATCGAGCGCAGGCCAGCATGGCAAAGTAGATTTCCGGGCTGTTGGGGAGATAAATGAAGACCCTGTCTCCCGGTTTGTAGCTGTATTTATGAAGCAAATGCGCCCATTTCGCCGACTGTCGTGAAAGATCACGGAAGGAGAAGGTCTTTGCCGACCCGTTTTTCTCGAATACCAAGGCGGGATTGTCTTGGGTTACGGGATCTTTCGCCCATTTGTCGATACATTCGTACACTATGTCGATTTCGCCGGCTTCGTTTACGGTGAATTCATCGAAAATCGTTTCCCATTTGAAGCCGTTACAGGTTTCCACGTAGGATTTGAGATTGGCTTCCGGGTTTTCCGGTCGAATACGCGCTTTTATCATAGTAAAGCTCGATCTCTAACGTTGAATAATCGGTGAGGATCTAAGCCGACCATACATTGTACGGCTTGTGGATTGTCTTTAGCTTTTCGACGATCTCGGCGGCCTTTTGGGACTTTGTTGCGGGAATCCGTTCCCGACGACCTTCAAACGTGAGCGCCCCAAGCACCTGACGAACGGAATTCACGAGCGCCCACAGGTCATAGCCGCCCTCGAGGGCGAATAGTATGGGAGCGCTTCGAACTGATTCACTCAGTTGCAGCACAAGTTGGGTGAGCCAGAAGTAGGAGGATTCCGTGAGCCGAGTGCGGCCCAGTGGGTCTTTCTGGTGAGCGTCAAAGCCTGCGGCCACAAAGATCAGCTGAGGGCGAAACCTGCGCACCACAGGGGTAAGCGTGTCTCTATAGATGTGAATAATGTCCTGGTCTCCCATTTCCTTGAACACCGGGATATTCACATTATACCCTAGTCCTTCGTCTTCGCCGGTTTCTCCCCAATCACCTGTGTGGGGAAACCACCCCATGTAATGAGAAGACAAGTACAAAACCCGCTTGTCCTTGTAAAAGAGATCTTGAATGGCGTTCCCGTGATGGATGTCCCAGTCGATGATGAGGATTCTCTTATAGCCGTAATACTCCAAGGCCACCTTTGCGGCAATGCCCAAGTTATTGAAAATACAAAAGCCCCCGGCGCGGTCGCTCAATGCGTGATGCCCCGGCGGGCGTATCATTGCAAAAGCGACGCGGCACTGTTGGTTAATGAGGGCGCGTAACGCCTCGACGCACCCACCCACGGCGAGCCAAGCGGCCAAGTACGAATGGGCGCTTACCGGTGTATCGGGAGCCAGCATGGTGAATTCGCGTCCCGCCGAGCTGATGATCTGCTTCACGTAACGGGGGGTGTGGGCGAGTTCGATGTGTTCCAATGTGGCGAGTTCAGCTTGAACGGGAAGGAGCTTCCCATTGAAATCGCTGTCCAGCATCTTGTAGAGACTTCGTAGGCGAGCCGGGTTTTCAGGGTGCACAAGCCCGGTCTTGTGCTCGAGATAACGATTATCACGAACTATACCCACTGTAAGTCCCACGTATCACCTCACAATGAAAGAAGCATTGTCCTTTCCGAATCGTCTTCATCACAGAACCCGAATCCCACCTTTTTATACACCCGTATTGCCCTAAAGTTATAGGATTCCACGGTGAGCCACATACTCTTGAGTCCGGCTTCCCTTCCCTTGAGGGTGGCCAGCTCAGTGAGTTTTGAACCCAGGCCGCGGTTGCGGTATTCCGTCAAGACAAAGATGATGTACTCGCCGTCCAATTGGTTCGCGTCGGTAATTACCGCGGCATGGCCCACCATATCGTCGCCGATCCAGGCGCCCACGTTGATGCTGGAATAGGCCAGCTTGTGCACCCACAACCGCCGTATCTCTTCATCCGCCGGAGGGAGCCCTTGCGCAATGGGTTTTGGCCTGAAGGTTTCGTACATGCGTGTTAGATCCGAATGGGCGTTCTCTACCGCTTCCCCGATGAGGTAGCTCTGGCCCTTTGCATCCACAAACTCGAAGCGCTGTGTCATGTAGCCACCGAACGCAAACGGTAACCGTTTACCGGGAATTGCCCAATTGCTTGGACGAACAATAGGGTAGTCCGCAGGGGAGATACGTCTCCTCTCCGGCCTCAACTAGGCGCAGAGTCGTTTCAAGCCGGTGAACCGTTACCGAACCGATTCGCGCACGGCGAACCCGGCGCGCCACATTCCATTATACGTATGTTACGGCGCCACTGCGAGAAAAACTCGCAGAAAATGAACGAAACCATAAATTATTCACATCCGTTCACCAAGATCACTGCCGGCGTCGGCGATTACATACGGACAGCCCCCAAAGAAGATGAGTCCTCCCTACGGCTCTCACCGGGCGCAAACACCGGCGTCATGTCCCGGCTCGTAGGAGGAGCCACACGGCGGCGAACCCGAAGATCACGTTCGACGCCCAGGCCGCGGCGATGGGCGGTATGTATCCGCCGTGACCGAGGGCGATGAAGAACGTGTGAATTATCCAATAGCTGAAAGCGATGACGAGTGAAACGGCCATTCCCACCGCCACTCCGCCGCTGCGCGGGTTCAGCTTGGCCGCAAAGGGGACGCTCAGGCACGCCATGATGAGGCACACAAAGGGGAACGCAAGCTTGTCGTGCCAATCCACCAAGGGGCGCGTTGGGGTTTGGCCTTCATCTTCCATTTGCCGGATATAGCGCCCCAGCTGATGGAGATTCATGTCCTTCGCCGAGCTTTCCACCTTCTCGAAATCGGAAGGCCGCTTGTCAAACGGCGCCGTCATTGTAGGAAACGCCTCCACCTGAAAGTGATCGTCGGACGTGCGAACCGTGCGGTTTACTCCATAGAGCACCCAGTGGTCTCGCCACCACTTCCCTTGATCGGCGAATATGCGTTCAACAAATTGGTAATCTCGGTTGAATTTGATGACGGTGACGCCCTTGAGGGCAAGCCTCGGCTTGTCGAAGCGCTTAATATGGGTCAGCGAATCCGGGGAGCGCATCCAGATTTCGTTGTGCTTCACGTACGTTGTGTCGGGTTTGTGAGCTATTTCCACATTCTGGATGTATTCCGCATAGCGATTCGACCAGGGAATGATCGTCTCGTTCGCAACGAGCATTAAACCCGAGGCTACAAGGCCGACAAGCAACACCGGTCGCGCTATGGCCAAGGCGTCGATGCCGTTCGCCTGCATGGCGATGAGTTCCGAGTTTTTCGCCATTATCAACAGCGAAAGCATGCCTCCAAGGAGGATGGAAAGAGGCATTGCAAAGAACAGATACCCCGGTATCTTTACAAGGAAGTACTTGAGCATTAATCCGCCGGTGGGATTATACTCGAAGTAGTACTTGAGCTTATCGGTGATCTCCACCAAAAGAAACACGAGTATAAAACCCGTCAAGCAGATGAAGAAAACCTTCAGGAACTCGCTGATGATATATCTTGATAGTATTCGCACAATGAACGAAGCTTACCACTATCCGCTTTCAAGAGTAAGATTAGGGCAACCGCTTTACACAAACTACCTTCATCATCATTTCATTGAAAGCGAATCGGTCTTCCGGATGAGCGCTTCATTGAGCATGAACACGGCGCCGGTTCGCTTTCGACGTCTTAAACCAAAGTGCTTTCCAACGAGTAACATTGGTGAAAACTCTTTTTGGGAAGGTAGGTCTTTTCGACGTCTATCTGAGAATGTTTAATATGCCGAAAGCGGCCTTTTCTCCTTGAGAAAAGGCCGCTTTCGGCATATTAAAAGTTCTTGGAGAGGGGTTCGGGGAGAAGCCTTCTTTCAAGAAGGGTCTCCCCGATATTACTTCTTTGGCTGCGCATTGGTATTAGAATGCAAACGGCTCCCGACGGCTCGGCTTTGAGCTTATTTCGCGTCCAGGAGCCATTCATTTGTCAGCAAGTACCGTGCGGTCCTGCGTATGCCGTCCTCAATTGAGACCCGCGGCTCGAACCCTACGGCTTTCATACGGGATATGTCCAGATGCACGAAGGGGCTGTCTCCGACCCATCCCCTAGCGCCGCCGGTGAACCGGAACCGCACGTCCTTGAGGCGCATTTCGTCACATACGATTTTCGCCAAATCCACAACGTTCATGAACTGCTCGTGCCCCAGGTTCAGGACGTTCTTGGCGCCCGTGAGCTTTTCCATGGCCAGAAAGATCCCCGTAACGCCATCATCCACATGCAGGTATGATTTCTTCTGATTGCCGTCCCCCAGGATTTCCAGCTCGCGGGAATTGCGCCTGAGCTTATTGATGAAATCGAACACCACGCCGTGGGAATAGCGCTCACCGATCCACGATACGAACCGAAAGATATAGCTCTTCATGTCGAAGTATTCGCAGTAGGCTTGAATCATGCACTCGGCAGCGGCCTTTGAAGCTCCGTACAGCGAGGTTTGCAGGGCTGCGTACGTCTCGGGCGTTGGAAACACGTCGGGTTCGCCGTAGACCGTAGCCGAGCTGGTGAACATGATCCTGCGGCCACCCGTGAGTCGCATGGCCTCCATGACCCTGTGCGTGCCGATGATGTTCTGGTGGAGATCCACTGCGGTGTCGGTCTTTCCCCCGCGCACGTCCGCATTGGCCGCCAGATGAAACACCGTATCCGAGCCGTGCATAGCCTCGGTAAGCGCCTCCTGGTCGAGGATGTCGCCTTCGATGAAACGAACGCCGCCCGTCTCGCAGGAGGCCGCCACGTGTCGCCTAAACCCGGAACTCAGGTTGTCGTACACCGTGACATCATGTCCCAGTCTCACCAATTCATCCACTATGTGGCTCCCGATGAAGCCCGCGCCGCCCGTGACAAATGCCTTCATATGCTATCCTTACAGCAATACATGATCAAAGAAGTACTTTTGGGATGAACTTTCTTGAAAGAAGTTTCTCCCCAAAACTCTCTCCAAGAACGACCATGACTTATCGTCACAACGAAGCATGAAAGTGTCCAATAATCGGAAATGCTTTAGGATTACCCCCCCCCGTATCCCCTTGTCAGGAGGGCATAAGGGTACTGCCCGACGAACCTTTAACTCGGAGCCGACGTCCACCCCCACCCCCTGACAAGGGGCAGAGGGGGTTTTCCATTCCAACTCTCATACCGAAAATCCTCCCATGTGGTCCTTGTACGTCGCATTCCGGACGTGAGACGTTCATGCGAACTTTGCAATAGCCGAAACCGGCTTTTCTCAGCGATACAATGCCGGTTTCATTATCACAAAAAGCTTAGAAGCGGATGGGAAAACCTGCTCCGCAATAAAAGCTCCGCCGATCTTATTCTTGACTGAATACACACGGAGAGACTTATTGCCCCACGGTCACCTCACCATGCTGCCGGAGTCTTACGAGGCGAACCGAAACAGGGCGCTAGGTCGCTCTATAAGGGATTTTACTTTTTTGGCTTGACAAAATAATCTATTATTATACCATGGAATTATAGCTGAGTGATCTTTATTTCAAAAAAAATGGCCACTTTTATTTGAAAGGATTCAGAAAGCGAAAGGCTGTTCTGTGCCCGACGGAAAGATGCACAATAGAAACACGTCTAGTATAAGCGCCGTCGGCACCCCTGTCCGCTTAGCGCCGTAACGATTGAGGCTCGGCCTAGTCACCTGACACCTACGAGCCCGTGAACACGCCGCCCACGGAGTGAATCCTTCTCCAAGAATCTGTGGATGGGCCGAAACAGGCATCTCTCAGCAAAGAAACGCCGATTTCGGCAACGGGTAACTCTTAGAAACTAAATGGAAAACCCGCTTCGCAACAATGGCTTTGCCGCTCCCGCCGAGCGCTTACGCCTGAGCGTCGGAAAAGCGATACAATCGGCCGGTTTTTACACGTGGGCCAAAGGCTCACTTGCCTTTGGATACTTCGGCGATCATTTCTTCGACTTCTTCCATTCCTTCGTCGTAGAACGATTGCTCTTTCGGGTAGAGTTCCTTTAGGAGCCGTAAGAATTCACCCGCGTGAACTAATTCTTCTTCGACGATGTCGTTCAGGACTTTTTTGGCCAGCTCATTGTCCGTGGATTCGGCAAGCTGCTGATAGAGCTGCACAGCCTCATATTCGGCCGCAATGGAATACCGAATAGCTCGTTGCAATTCAGTGTCGGTCACCTTACGACCAAGGGCTAATCCGGCGAATGGGTTTGAAAATTCAGGCATTACATAACTCCTTGAGGTTGTTGCATGGTTTCCACAAGAGTCGGTCATGAGCAGGCGCAAAGTCGGTGAAGGGTTATTAGTTAAGATAGCATATCCAACGAGAATCGTCACTTCATGACGGAGGAGCGATGAAGAGTGCGAAGTGTATAGGCAGGCATTACATGAGTTTTAGAATTTGACCGTACTCAGGGCGTCCGGACAGTTCATGGTCAGGCATTCTTTAAAACATACTATAGCTTTGCTCAGCCAGCGACTTATGGTGGTTTCCGCCACTTCGATGTCCTGGGCCATCTGCGATTGCGTCTGATTCAGAATGCTCTTTCGGTTCAGCACGTCTCTGTGCGCCGGACTGAGGGACGCCAAACAGTCGCTGATGCACCTTTTATGATGGGTGAGGGTTTCAGGGGACGGCGTGTCATCCGCCGGGTCCGGGAGATTCTCGCCCATCAGGATGGGCCTTTCCGCCCTGCGCAAATCTCGTACGTATTTCAAGATGTTATACTGGGCGTACTTGAAGAAAGATTTTCTTCTGCCCTCGTAGTTGACCCACTCACACAACGGCGAGGTATGGGAGGCGTAATCACCTTTGGCTAATCTATCACCGTAAAGAAGTCGTATTAAAGCGTTTTGTACGTCGTCGTCTTCGTCGATGATGTACATCCCCATGGGCTTGTAATAGCTTCTGTTCCACAAGCACACGATCTTCTTTATGATGGGCAAAAGGAAGGTGGATAGCCTTTCCAGGGCTATGCTGTCGCCATCGAGCGCCGAGGAAACCAAGCTGATGAGATCACGGGGCGGGGGACTAAGGTAAAAGTCCTCCTCACAGACATATTCAAGAGATGAAGTCGCTTTCATTCTCACCATCCGATACGACGCTTGCAAGGGGCGGGGGAAAGGGAAACATACTCTAATGGCGCTGGGTCATAGGGCTCCATCATTTCAAACGGCTACATGACTCCCGGCGAACGGTCATCCTCAATTTACCATAGCAAAACACGGAAAGTCCATAGGAAACAAGGTACAAAGCGCAATAAACCCGCACATCCTTTTTTAGTGCGGCCCAGTTCTATGAAATAGTCTTCGCAAAAGGTACGTGCGCTGAAACCGCACATTGAGAATAGCCCGTTTCAGCGCCTGCGAAAAGGGTTCATTAGGTTTGGGTAGGGCGGCGCTGTACAAAGTTCGAGCGACGCTGCTCAATGCAAACGCCGCTCGAGATCATTCAGAAGGAGATTAGGTCGGTTATATGAACGCACGGGACTGATCCCGGTAAATAGGGGTTAAAACTCCAGTGAAAACGGTTGGTCAGGGGTGATCTGTTTCACATCCAAGGCGAATGAGTAGTTTTCGTTGGCATCGAGTTCAAGCGCCAGGGCTGATTTATCGAAGCCGACGGTTTTTCCCGCCTGCCGACCCAAGTAGAATAACTCGATGTCCGTGGGCTGCTCGTTGGCGCCCAGATAAATCATTGCGGTGGCGATACCGGTGGGACGCACGTTGTTGAATTCCACGCCCGCGGCCAAAAATGCCTCCATAACCTTGGTCTGCCCATTCAGTCCTGCGTAATCCAGGGCAGTGCGACCATTAGAGTCGGTCGCTTTCAGAGAAGCTTCGTGGGCCAAAAGTAACTTCACCGTTCCGGCTCGCCCTTTTGCCGCCGCCGCCATGAGGGCAGTGGAACCGCCCAGAGGTTCTACTGCGTCAATATCTATATGGGTGGTGAGTAATAGTTCGACGACCTTCTCATGGCCTAATACGGAAGCCCACATGAGAGCAGTGTCGCCGTTAAAGTTGCGGGCGTTCACATCGGCGCCGTTGTCGACCAGTGTTCGGGCCATATCCGCATTACCGAGGATCGCCGACCAAATAAGCGGCGTGAGCCCGTTGTCGTCCGTAGTATTCACATCCGCGCCGAGCCGAACCATGCTCTGCAGCCGATCGACGTTGTTGGATTGCGCGGCGTTTATGAGGGATTGGTCAACAAAATCTTGTATATGATCATGGAATAAGAATCCTACTACCAGTAAAGGGACTACCACTATGGCCAATAATTTTATAGTCTTCATAACCAGTTCCTCCGGTCCTCAACAAAAGCAATTAAATATGGAGCGTGAAGCGCAAAAAGATTCTTGTGGCATGGAAAGGTCGATCCGACCTTTACCCCCATAACGCCCTCCCTGGCATGTAATCGTGATGAACGCTCTTGGGAATCACTCGTTTGAGCCGCTTAGCGGCTCTGCGGTAATCCTATCCCCGGTTGTGCGATTTTCCAAGTTTGTGCGTTGGACATTCGCCTGCGTACCCATCCAATTCCGTCTATGGTAAAGAAATGTTTATTCGCGTCGCGTATGCCTTTTACAGAGCACATTTCGTGCCGGCTTGCCTTTATGGAAGCAACAAAAGTCAAAAAGATTCTTTTTTTGTAAACCCCACTGGAAATAATTTCCTGATGTTTCGTACTTAGGAAATGCAAGCTTTGACTCACAATCGCCGATGATCGCGACCAGCGCCCCCCGGAAGAGAGATGAAGTGGAACCCTCACCACTGAATGAGTGGAGAAAACCCTTGACTTTGGGAAAAACTTCGGAACTCTCTCCAGGGCTGGGTGTATTTTCCACCCATCCGCAAGATGCGTGTATTTTCCACCCAGACAAGATAACCAAGTCCCATAGCCGTTGGGACGCCGTTTGCCTGAACAGCGCCGGTAGTACGCTTTCCGCACACCCGATCGAGCGCGTACGAATTCTCATCCGTACGCGCTCACCGGATATAGACGGCGCCAATCTAATCCATGCGTTTCTTGAAAAGCACCGCCGCCAACCACACATAGAAACAGGCCATGAAAAAGAGCGGCACAAGTTCGGGCCACAGCGTGTAAATCCCCGACCCTTTGAGAAACACGCCCCGAACTATGGTGATGAAGTAGCGTAGTGGGTTGAGATACGTAATGTATTGCACCACGGTGGGCATGTTCTCTATGGGGAAGGCGTATCCCGAGAGCAAAACCGCCGGCTGGAGAAACATGAAGGAGGTCAACACCGCTTGCTGCTGAGTGTTACAAAAGGTGGAAATCGTCAGCCCGATTCCGGACGACACCGAAAGAAATATAAAGGACGTGGCGAGGAAAAAGAGAAACGAACCTCGGAAGGGTATTTCGTAAATCACAAAGGCAAGCGGGGTCACCAAGAGCAATATGCCTATTTGCAGCATGAAACTCGGGATCAACTTGCCGGCGATCATCTCGAAGCGCGTGATGGGCGTCACCATAAGTTGTTCGATCGTGCCAACTTCCTTTTCCCGCACCACCACTACGGACGTGAGGATAGTGCTCATGGACAACAGGATCAACACCACCACGCCGGGGATGAAAAAATCCTTGGAATCGAGATTCTTGTTGAACCAGGCGCGCTCGGCGTCCACCACCGTGGGAACCAAGAGGCGATTGGAGGCGCTGTAGAGAAGGCCCTGCATCCGGTTCACCCGTTCGGCGAGAATGTCTTGGGAAACCCGCCGCAAGACGGCCTCGGCATAGCCCGACACCGTGCCGGCCGTAGTCGTGTTGACGCCGTCGATAAGCACGCCCACCTGCGCGGTTTGCCCGCCCTTCGCCAGACGCTCCAGGTCCGGAGGGATCAAGATCGCCATGACGGCCTCGCCTCTCTCCATGTAAGCGTCCACGGCATTATACGAAGGGAGCATGGCCACAATTCGGAAATAGCCCGAACGGGAGAACGCGTCGACAATGGTTCGGCTCAGGACGCTGTGATCCAAATCGACCACGACGGTCTTTACATCCCGTACGTCGAGTCTGCTGGCCGAGCCGAACACAAGCAACTGTACTACGGGCGCCACAAGCAGTATCCCGAAATTTCGGCGATGCCGACTTATCTGCTGGAACTCCTTGCGCACCAAGGCCCAGATCCTTCTGAGGCTTTTCAACAGCTCCAAACGTTTATCATTGTCAGGGCGCTTCGTCATAGGACGGTCTTCTTGAGTTTAGCGGCCGCCGCGTAAGTAACGAGAACCGCAAATACAAAGAGGGCCAGTGTGGGTATTAACAAGGCTTCTATACCTACCCCCTTCAAGAATATGGCTCGTAACACGGTCACCAAATGTTGCGCCGGGATGACGAATGTAATCCATTGAAGAATACGGGGCATGTTTTCGACAGGAAAGACAAATCCCGACAGCAAAAACGACGGTAAGAAGGTCCCAAGCAGGGCCAGTTGAGTGGCGAAAAATTGGTTTCCCGCAATGACGGATATGAGAAAGCCCAAAGAGAGGGCGCCCACTAGGAAAAGGCTCGAAACAAAGAACATAAACAGCAAACTACCCCGAAAAGGTACATCAAAGATGTACTTACCCATGAGGTAAACCATGATCAGGTCAAGGTATCCGAGTGCAAAATAGGGTATGAGTTTGCCGACAATAAGCTCCTTGGGACTGACCGGCGTGGAAATGAGCTGCTCCATGGTGCCCGTTTCGCGTTCCCTGACGATGGTGAGGGAGGTCAACAGAGCGGCTATCACCATCATGATGATGGCTATGAGACCCGGTATGATGTTGTTTCTGCTCTTGAGTTCAGGGTTATAGAGTATCCTGATGCGCGGCTCCAACGGTTGATTGATGCGTTTGTGGACCGCTTGCCTTGTGAGCTCCCGGAGCTGATACTCCATACTGAATCCGGTGATGATGGCCTCGAGGTAGACCATTGCAATACCGGCGCGTGTGGAATCGGAACCGTCCACAAACGCCTGAACCGACGAGGCGCCGCCCGTCTTCAGCTTACGACTGAAATCATACGGGATAACAAGCCCCACGCTGATTGTGTTTCTGTCCATTGCGCGAATCATGGGTTTGGTGGATTCCGACTGGAACTGGACCGTGAAATAGCCTGACGCGGTGAGTTGGTCGATCAAGTCACGGGATTGAGCGCTTCTGTTGCGATCCCAAACCGCAAGGGGAATATTGTCTACATCCAATGAAAGCGCGTACCCGAAGAGGATCATAAGCACCACGGGGATCCCCATAGCTAAATACATCGACCGGGAATCACGTATGATTTGTCGCGCTTCCTTACGAGCGACCGCCAATGTCCTGTTCAGGTTCATGCTCGTATATTACCAGGAAGCAGGACAAAGGGGCGCCGTTTCTCAGCGGCAAGCGACCATTGTGCTAAAATACCGGTCATCCATAATGGCATTGAGTAATTCATAATGGCATTGAGTAATTAAATAACCTGAAGCGATTAAAAAGCCTGCAATGACGCCGGCGTCATCCGGAGAAGAAACGGCCTCTACTCCAGGGTATCTAAACCTAAGGGAGCCCAATAGTGCGGGACACTTACGGCATGTCCGAATATCTCTATGTAACCGCGGCCATACTCCTGACCTTGTGTATTTACCTGCCGAATCTGGGGAATACCTTCAACGGCATGGATGTGCCCGTCTACATACCGATACTGGAACACTCTGATTTGTGGACGCTTGTCAAGACAAGCTTCAATCCCTTTGCGAACCAAATCGTCTCAGGTTACTATGCGCCGCTTGCGTCTATAGCTCTCACTCCCGATAGGTTATTTTCGTCTTCACCCGATCCTCAAGCGAAGATACCCCTTATCATTAACCTGCTGATCCATTGTTTGAACGGCGGACTTGTTTACTACTTCTTGAGAAGGCTGGGGATTTCATGTGCGGTTAGTTCCGGCGCCGCTCTGATTTTTCTTATACATCCCCTGCAAGCGACGTCGATCTTGTGGTTCGCTGAACGTAAGACGGTGCTTTCCACGGCGTTTTCCCTGCTCTCCTGCATCAATTACACGAGCTTTCAGCAGGATGGGCGCGGGATTTTCTACTGGTTATGTATGCTGTTCTTTGTCTTGGCCGTGCTCACCAAACCCAACACGGTGATACTACCTATTGTCTTGATTGGTTTGGATATCCTGAATCAGGCTGCGACGAATGGCGGAGTCGGGCTGGGGCGCAGGTTCATCGGGTCCTTGCGGCGCCTATGGCCTTTCTTCCTTATAGTGGCCCTTTCCGTGTGGTTGACGCTGCAGACCGAAAAGACGGACCATCTCCCGTTCCCGTGGAGTTGGAGGCCGTTTATTGCGGCCGGAGCCGTGTGGTTTTACGTGTTTAAGGTTATCGCTCCGGTCAACTTGACCTATGTGTATCCCAAGTGGAATGTCAGCCTTTCCAATTGGACGCAATGGGCCGTCTTACTGAGCATGGCGCCTCTTGGCGTTCTGCTGTACATGGCGAGAAATCTGCGTATCCCGGCGCTTGCAGCGGCTTTGTTCTTTATTCCATTGGTCCCGGCCTTGGGGTTTGTGCCCTTCGGCTGGTATCTGCGACATTCCTATGTGGCGGACCATTTCTGTACGTATCGATGATCGGGGCTGGATTATTCTTGGCGTACGGGATTGCCTTCATCGTCGAGCGGGTTCGGTACGTCTTGCAACCGTTGATTATTGTGTCGGCCGTGGTGTGGCTCATCTTCCTGGGCGCCCAAAGCTACCGACAGACCCAGGTTTGGTTTGACTCCACCACACTTTGGTCGGATGTGATCGAACGGAACCCGGGGTATTATAACGCCTACTGTGATCTGGCCTTACAGAGACTTCATGCGGGTAAATACGAAGAGACGAAACAGCTCTTGGAGAAAGCTCTTGCGCTCAACCCGGAAGCATTTCACGCCCATTATGCAATGGGCGCCGTGAATAGTAAGCTGGGCAAGCTCCCGGAGGCCGAAGCCTCGTTCAAAAGAGCTATGGAAATTCTCCCGAATCAAGCCGGCCCGTACAACGAACTCGGGAACTTACGAATGGACGCGGGAAAGCTTCAAGAAGCGGAGGCATTATTCAAAACAGCCATATCCAAGCAGCCGTTCAAATGGGGTCCCTACAATAACCTGGGCGCCTTGAAAATGAGTCAACAGAAGTATGAAGAGGCGGCCACACTGTTCATTACGGCCCTGAAACTGCGCCCAAACACCCTAGAAGTCCGGATGAACGCGGCGTTCGCCATGCTTGCCCTCAAACGACCCGCTGAGGCCGCGGAACAGCTAAAACAGGCCATCGAGCTGAACCCGAATTTCGCCGAGGCGCACAACGAGCTGGCCATTCTTCATTTCCAAGAGGGGGACTACGAGCAGGCGGCGCTTCATGCGCAAAAGGCCGTGGAACTGAAGCCTGAACTAGCCGAATCCCAGGACATTCTGAAGAGGCTCAAGCTACGCCCATAGGCGCGGTTCACCGGCCTTGAGGCCGCTCCGACCACAGTGAACGGGCGCCGGCGTTTGAATGAGATAAGCAGCGCCTCAACGAACTATTGAAGCTATTTCGCATGCACAGCGAGTAAATTTGAGGAAACGCCTTCTTTGAGAAGGTTCTCCCCACTATTACCTCTTTGCTTGTGACTGGCTGTGACTCCGTCTAAGTAGTATTTACCGCCCTTAAGCTGTAAGACTTACCGGTTCGTTCCAGCCCTGCGTTGAGTGAACGGAGGCGCTGCTCCAGGCGGCGAATATCTCGCCTATTCTGGGTATCGCTCCGGCGGAGATCCCCAAGTTTCTTTTCCAGAGCTTCAATGACGGCGGTCTGCTTACGGAGTATTTGTTGCAACTGGTCGGGAGTCGTTGATGAGTCGACGGCGACTGCGTTCAAGGCTGTTTCTAATTTAGCCCCGCTGCGGTAATTAATCTTCTGCCGACTTCGGGCGAACACCATCGCTATGAGTAAGCCGATGAGTCCCGCAAGAATGCCGAAGCCCAAAGCGAGTATCAGCACGCCGCCTTGTACTCCCCAACCCCCTGCGGCTTTGGAGCCCCCCGCCAAAGCGGCCAGTCCGTGATTCACTGCAGCCGCGCCTTTGTAGCCCGTACCGGCCGCAATGTACGCCCCAATGGTGGAAGATGATAGGACGGCCAGGATCACTCCGGCCGCAACACCTATTCCCACGCCTGTCAGGGTGAGTGATGTTGTGCCGGTTATCTTTGCGGCCGTGGTCTTGAGGTTCTTCCCGTAAGCCGCTACGGTTTCGCGACTGAAATTGAGCGCTTGCCCCAGGTTGCTCAAAAACTCCGACCGCACACGTGGACTATAATGAAGAAAGATGGGCGGCGCGGCGCCGTTATCCAACGCTTCATACGGTCTAAAGGCGATAAGTTCAAATAGGACCAGACCCGCCCTTGCGCGATTTCTCTTTAGGCCGCGGAGTTCTCGATCAAGATCGTGGGAACTCAGGAAGAAAGGGTCCGGTTGTTCATCGCCTCCTTGATCTTTACTGAGCGTATCGACCGGATTCTTCATCCATTGTTTCAACCACGCGCGTTTGCGGGCGGCTTGCAAGCTGAGAGTAGTCTTTTCGATGTCCTCTTCCACAAATAACTTCTTGAGGGAGATCATCACCGACGCGGAAGCGGAATCCAGGCCAAGATCACCATATTGTCTGTTGCGAATAAAAGAGGAGCGCCTTCGATGAATCTTTATATAGAGCCCATCGTTCGTATCCGTGTAAAACTTCACTCTGTAGTATCTTGTCTTGGCCGAATACTTCGCCTCTATGTCTTCCCGGCTCCGGGCGCATCTTTGATCCGCGGCCCCGCTTTGTTTTCTTCTGAATCTATCAGCTATGTTCAACACGTTATCGGCGGCAAAGGCAATATCTTCGATAATTTCGATCTCATCGCAACTTTTTTCGACGATATCCGCTTTATCTTCAAACCGGTGGCGCTCTTGAGCCATCCTCTGGGAGGATCTTCCTAGTGTAGGTAGAAGAGAGAAGTGGCTTGTCGATGCTTGTAGTGACTCTTCGTGGACTTCATCCACTTTTTCGAATAGAGAAACAGGAGCCAGGAAAGGAAGCTTATTGGGTTTTTCTATGGATATGGGACAATCTTCATCACCAAATTCAAACATGTGCAAAAGGGCCGAAAAGCTTAAATCTTGAACCTTGTGGTAAAACCTGCCCAAGTGTGAACACGGTTCCAACTTGAAGCGTTGTTCCCCCAGCCAGAAGTAGCTCTCTTGCTCTCTGCGCTCTTGCAGTGGAATCACATTCGGGGAGGGCTTTGCGTACCCTTTTTTGGCTATAGATTCACCCGCGGGTCCGGCATCCAGTTGGCGCATAAGCTTGAGCTCTACCGTGCAATGAGAACACTTCCGCAAGTGGGCTTCCACAGGGGCGGCAGCCGAGGCATCCAAGGCGCCGTACGCATAATTCAGTAGCTCTTCCGTGGAAGGGTGCGCCTGTTGCAGGAGATTTTTCAGGGTTTTTTCACTCATGTCCATAGCATTAACCTCTAATACACCGCCGAGTTGTCTCCACTCATCGAAGCCGGCTTTGCCGGCCAAGCTTCAAAGGAAGCCTACGCTTCCTAAGGACACTTCATGTTGCAAGCGACAAAGCGCACATCGGCCACCAAGGGAATGCTTCACCGGGTTGAAACGGCTCCGCGCCCAGGCAAACACCGGACGGGACACTACTTACCTATCCGGGCCGCCTCATATGGAATTTCAATAGGCGGCGGTAAACGGTTGCCGTGGATTCAACGAGGGCCGAGTAAATATGTCAAAACTAGAGATATATTTCCGGCGGCGACGACCTATTACCATATTACAACACTTCAGGCCGCATGGTAAAAGTATTTTATCGTGCGTGACGCTTCGGAAATTATTGCTCCGTTGCTAATGAATATACGCACTCAGGAATGGAAAACCGACATAGCGATGTCCGGGCCGGCAAAAAAAAAGCGAGAAATGGACAAGAGCTATAGATACGTCTCCTGCTGATTGCCGAAGAACGATGCGTCGGCCCCGGTGAGTTCATTGGAGGATTCACTCATGATGAGAAGGGTTGGTATGAGGATCGTAGGGAGCCACGTGAGGGTGTGGAGGCCTCCCGGCCTTGAAAGACGGCAGGGAGGCGAATGGTCTACATTATGTGATTACGGATTGACGTAAAACTTGTTGACTTTGGCGTCCCAAGTGGGATCCATGAAATCAGGCCAGTTGTTGTTGTCGAAGTTGAAGGCCTTCTCTAGTTTATCCTTGGCAACATTTACCATAAGCGTGTCTTTTTCGGCGCCCGGCTTTACAGCTTGCCAGGGAACGGGGATCAGCTTTTCACCGATAGAAAGAAAACCGCCGTGAGCCAAGATGAGGTAATGAATTTTTCCGTCAGCGCCGCCGACGATGTCATAAATGTCACCGATCTTTTCTTTGTTCTGATTGTAGACATTCATTCCGATAACTTTGCTACCTCGCCAGTACGCCTTGGACGGATCACTCTTAACTTCTGCCGCAGCATACGTTTGAGCAAACACGAATACGGACAGCATCATCATTACGGCCACTAGAGCAATTCTTTTCATGTCTTGATCCTTTCTCAATTTCGTGCGGAATAATTAGATCCACACAATGGGTTTAATAATAGTCGCAAGGAAAACCTCACGAGCGGTAAAGGAAGTCGTATACCGCAATGGCGGAAAAAGACTTACCTTATGGATTACAGTTTGACAATGTTTACGTAAAAGTTCAAGAGACGAGACGCAAAAAAGTTTTCATTCCAGAGAAATTTGGGAACCCGACGGAGAAAATTGACGGAATTCTCCAATAAGTTCAAGATATTGATTTTTGACAAACATCTTCTATTCGTGATATAATAACAGCTGAACGAATCCGAAGATAAACCAGGGGATGGAAGCAACGCAGGAAAGCAGTTGTCTACGCGCCTAACGTCTATGCCGCTCCTCCGCATCAACGTGCCGGAGCAAACGTCTTCGAGAAGCTGCCGACCACGGATTTTGTAACCTCAGGCGCAGAGCCGTCTTAAGACCTGTTGTACGCCCCGGCCCAGTCGGCGAAGAAAATCCGGTCGGTGGGCGGTAACAGCGGACTGTTCATTGCGTAGTATAACCAGGAGCGTTTCCTAGATTGCATCGAGGAGATCCCTCCCGGTTATCCGCAGGGGGCGGAAAATTCGTTTCATTCGTCGAACTTATACCAATGTGCTTTCATAAAAGTAAGATCGGCGGAGCTTTTTTTGCAAAGCAGGTTTTTGCAACCTTGTTCTGAGAAACTTGTGATGATCGCCGAAAGCGGTATTTGCTCTTTGAGAAAAGCCGGTTTCGGCAATTGCAAAAGTTCGTATGAAAGTCTCCCGTCCCAGATGTGAAGTATCAGGGTCGTAAGGAAGTATCCGCACGGACCCCCGACAAGGGGGATACAGGGGGTTTAATCCTAAAAGCGGCCCCAATTGTTGGAGACTCTCATACTTCGTTGTGACGAAATGTCATGGTCGTTTTTGGAGAGGGTTTTGGGGAGAAGCCTTCTTTCAAGAAGGTTCTCCCCAACATTACTTTTTTGATTAGGCATTGGTATTAACTGGTGTGCGGCACAAATAGATCCTTTTACCGGATCTACGGATCCATTTCATATTCCGGCGGGTCCGGGATTGCGCTCTTCCGTGGTTTCAAGACCGATGTAATGCTTGGGCTCCATCTTTGTTCAAACAAGGGAAGCCCATTATCTAGGGAGGTTTAGATGGGATTACCGTATTCACCGGGGGCACGGCGTACCGCAACTTTGTTGGTTGCGCTCCTGATATTCGCCGGCTTTTGTCACGGCGCCGTTTTCGCCGCGGAACCCGCTGCGACGGGTCGCCACGTTATCTTGGCGTTCGATGATTCCACGAGCATGGCGCCGCATTCCCGAGCGGAACAGAAGACCCTCGACAGCCTCAAAAAGTATTTACTTGAAATCCTTTACTCGAGAGTCCCCGACACGGCCATAAATCTGGATATCCGCTATCCCGAAAGCAACGGCAAGACAAATTTGGAATGCGATAAGCCCCTGTACCGTGAAGGGGACAAGCTGACCTACTATACCTTCGGCGCCGACATCAATTACAGGTTCGCTCGACAAAATACATTTATCGACGCAAAGGCCCTAAGCGCTAAATTTCCTGCGCAGTTTGCCGCCGAATGGAGCTTTGTTAGATGCGCCAAGGCCGAAGGCTTCCAGAATTACCAGCCCCGTCGGGATCCCGACGGCACGTACTTTATCTTGGTAACTGATGAGGAGGAAGATTTTCCCAACAATAATTGGAATAGATTCCGCGACTGTGACGCCAGATTCTCCGCTTTCGAGATGGACCATCAGTTCAAGGTCGAATTCGCCATGAAGGTAGGCGGCCGCTATTGGATAAAGCTCTACAAGATTGAAGGCCCATCCGCCGCCTCCCCCTTCTTGTTGACGACGGCCGGCGACGGCAAACCGGTCCACGGCTTGACCTTTAGTTCACAAGGCTCCTCCCCGCAATACAAGCTTTTCCAGAACAATTCAGTTTTACGTGATTACCGAATCACTGATCTCAAGGCGGTGGTTCGGCCGCTCGACTCCGATAAAATCGAGCAGGAAGTTACTCTTCTGAAGAAAACGTCTCCCTTGCCGCTGACCTTTGGTCCTATCGTTATAGACAAGAAATACGCCACGGATCAGTACCAAGTCGATCTTGAGGTGGGGTTCGAACCCAAAGACCGCGCCAAGAGAACAGACGGCGCGTATTATGTGTACCGCAGACTCTCAACGGGCAGTGAAGACCTCAAACCGCAAGTCACGGCGGTTTTAGAGACGCCCGCCACGGAAATTACCCTCAAGCCTGAAGGTGAAGACCTTACGGGGAGCCTTCCGTTATCCCTCAAGGCGGGTATAAACGCCGACGCCCTAACCATAAACTCCCTAGCGCTTGTGGATCAAATGGGCGCGGTTATAGTAGACCTCAAGCCAAGGACTAAGCTGAACTTCCCCGCCACATTGCCAATTTCGATTCCGAAGGGCAAACTCGACGGCAAGCAAGCCGCGATTAAGCTTGCGGGGCGATATAACAACGCGAACATCAACCAGAGCTTCCCAGTGAAGGTTGAGACGCCTGCTCCGCCTTTGACGTTCTCCCTCCCATGTGGGGGCGACAAAGACGTCCTGCGTTTCACCAAGGAAGGGGACGCCCTGTTCCTGAATTGCCAACTGGATGTGCAGGGTATTTCGCCCAGCGATATTCGTATCACGACGGC
The DNA here is from genome assembly GCA_038205805.1 of Desulfomonilales bacterium. Taxonomy (GTDB): domain Bacteria; phylum Desulfobacterota; class Desulfomonilia; order Desulfomonilales; family Desulfomonilaceae; genus JBBSBY01. Next base: position 10,754 of record JBBRBO010000020.1, on the reverse strand, counting down.
GGACTTGAACATAGGCGGACAACCTCTATCCTTGGGGCCGCTGGTTGTCGGCGTCCCGTTCAAGATCTCTTTGACCAAGGATCAGTGGGAACAGATATGGGCGGTTCGCAATGAGCCCAGCAAATTGGTTCTCGCATACAAGACTCCCTTGGATCCCGCAGGTCAAGCGAGCCTTACGTTTTCGCAGGTTGTTACGCCTCCTGTCGCCGCTGACTGTAGACCCGCTTACGTGCTTACGGACACTCCCAACGGCGTGACCACGACGACCGCCGTGCAATCCCAATGGACGGCCAAGGGTTTGCAGATCAGCGATCTCTATGTGAACCCCGATCCCGCCCTTCCCGCCGATTACCTCAAGTGTGTGGAGAAGACCACATATAAAGTTGAGGGATTGGCCTCGGCTGAAGGAGAAGTCACTCAGTTCCCGTTGAAACTGACGCTTGCCGTGGCGTCTCCTGAAGCGGAGAAGCTCACGCCGGGGACGCAACCACTCAAGGTGATAGTTATCCCCCAAGGCACAGGCGAGATCCCGCAACAGGCCTTTGATGCGCAGGTCACTATCCCAAAACCCCAAGCGCCGCAGTTCGTTGTGGCGACTCGGGAAAATGAAAAGGCGGCCGCCGCTGAAATTAAGGCCGAACGCACCGACGCGGGTTTAGTGCTTCGCAATGTGGTCCTTAAGGCCACAAAACCAAACGGACTCAAAAGCATAGACAAGGCGCAGCTCCTGTCGGGCGGCGCCGTCCTGTATGAATGGCCCAAGACGAAAATCCCGAGCACGGGTTATCTCTCAGATGCAATCTTGAAAAGCGACAAACTCACTGAGCGAGAAACCCCCGTCGCCATTAAGGTTTTTTACACCCAAATGGGCCGAGAAGGTCAAGGGACCGCGCAGGTGAATACCACTCTTGTGACCCCATGCGGATGGCCGTATCCGCTGTCGGGGCTGGAAGGCATCCTGCCGTGTTTTCCGTGGTGGCTATTGTTGGTTGTTCCCCTTGCGCTGCTGCTCCTCATCGGCGGGTTGATCTACTTTCTTGTCTGCAAAAAGCGCGGGAAAAAGCCTATATGGGTTAAGGTGACTCTTACGGGTCCCCCTGAAGGTGATTTGAACGGCCAAACCAGCCCCGCGTTCGAGCTGAACGCCGGTGACAAGCTCTATTTGGGCGCCAATCCTTCAGCGATGAAACTGTGGGAAGTCCCGCAAGGGCCAAACAACTTCCTGGCGTGCGAAAAGGGACGCTGCGGCAAGAAGATCCTATATCTCCGCAGTATGCAAAGTATGTCCAAGACAAAGGTTGAGGCGGGGAAAGACTACGAGATTGAGACTCTGTCCGATCAACAACCTCTTTATATTCGCGTGTTGTTCTTTGAGACTCGTCCTCCGGTGGTTGAGGAAGGCCCGCAAAAAGCGCCGGACGATGATGACATAGAACTGAATTAGAGCCGTTTCCCCACGTGGGACCGCAATGAGTAAACAGGAGAGAGTCGTGTCTTCTTTCCTGTTTACAACTTACGCTTACCGGCAAGAAGGTTAGGACTTATGAGAAGCCTCTGGGGGGCCATTCTTGTTGTAGCGCTCCCCTTCCACGTATGGGCAGGATATCCTGACGGGAAACGCCCGCACCGGGGGATGATCCAATTCGTCCGGCTCATACCGATAGGCTTCCCACGGAGTAATATTGGTGAAGGTTCTTTTGTAAGATTAGGTTTTCTTGACGTCTATCTGAGAATGTTTATGATTCGCCGAAAGTGGCATTTTCTCCTTGAGAAAAGCCGTTTCGGTAATTTTAGAAGTTCTTGGAGAGGGGTTCGGGGAGAAGCCTTCTTCCAAGAAGGTTCTCCCCGATATTACTTCTTTGAGTGCATATTGATTTCAGCGTCACCACTCCAAGGGGACCTGCTGTCAATGTGAGCGATATGAACAAGGACGTTGGAGGGTTCTTGGGACGGTGTGCGCTGAATTCGGAAGCTCTGTTAACGAACGGCGTCGCCGAGCGCGGGATCCAATGCGCGACCATCCGGACGAAATAGGATCATTATAAGGTCGCTCTTCACATCAACCCTTCACTGCTTTAAATTACCTAAAGGTCGATGACACAGCGAGGAGAATGCAAAATGGCAATCCGAATCAATCTGCTCCCCAATTGGAGACAGGATTCACGTAATTTTGAGATGACGAAGGAACTCTGTCTGTATTCATTCATTTTTCTGGGAATGACGTTGACTTTCGTCGGCATGGTTCTGTTTCGAGTTTTCTGATAAAAGCTTAGGAGATACGTTATAAAAAGAAAAACACACGGGATTCGTCTCATCTATATGGCTGGACCTTCGGTGTGCGTATGATTCAAGTTACATTCTTCAATCCGCTTCCGGCGACGCCGCAGACTGTATGGATTGCAACTTGTGTTTAAAATCGGACCGTGCCGATTCAATCGAATTGAGTAATTCCTTTTTGAATTCGTCACGATTCATCGCTTCCTCGAGCATGAGCAGCAACTTGTCGACCGTGACGCCCGTGACTAATCCCGCGACGATGCCTCCCACGGCTGCGCCTATGGCCGTGCCGATGACGGGAACTGCGGAACCGGCCGCCGCTCCGATGGCGGCGCCTGCCGACGCTCCGCCCAGCGTGCCCACGGCTTTGCCTCCGATGACTTTGGCCAACACCTGAGCCGCTTTCTTGATGGTAGCTTTGCCGACGGCCTTGGAGACAATTTTCCCCGTGATCACCGCCGTAATTGTTCCCACAACCGCGCCTGCGCCAAGGCCGCCGAATACTCGGTCTGTGGTGTTTATCATATCTTGGTGAATGGGCGGAGTTAATGCGGCTTCTAAACTCATTGTGCGAGCTATTTCCATGCTTGGATGCAGGGCGGCTATGCGATTGGCGCCGATTATCTCGCTTACCTTTTTCTTATACTCTTCCAAAGCTGATTTATGCTGTTCTAAAGCCGCATTCAATGTGCGGCCGACACTCGCGAAGGCGTCACCTTGTTGTAAGTAATGAACGAGTTTCTCTTCGAGATACGTTTCGAGACTCCCAGCTAACAAATGGCCTATTCTCAAGTATTCCGCCGGAAGGCTGTAATACCAATCAAGAAATGGATCCACATTAAGGCGCATTCGGTCAAAGGCTTTATCCGCTTCGCCCTCTACCTCATTCATCGTCATTTCGGCGTTTTTCAACGCATTCAGTTTGGCGAGTTGAATTTTTTCGATGGTTCCTGGAGTCACGTATTCACAACCGATCATTTCAACAAACCGGGTCGCTTTCGCTTCGGCCCTTTTTCGCTGTTCCACCCAAGCGGAGTTTTGCTTTATCCACATTTCCAATGCGGCGAACAGCGGCACATAAATGAACAGAGCGACAAAGGTTATCACGCCTGAAATAAGCGCCACTCTGCCGAGTGTTAGTTGGGCCGGCTCAGCGTCACTGATGACGGGACCAAAAAGACGACGATACTCACGAGCAGGGATAAGGAAAGACCCCAGCATTGCACATCCGTTAAAGAAAATAATGTAAAGACCGAGAGCAATGACTATTACTGCCGTAGTCGGATGAAATTCCGATAGTCGGCTAAGCGCAAATTGCTTTACGCCATTGTACCAGGCCAGCAATTGGGCCGTTTCGTACACTACGGCGCTGCCCGCCATGTTTTCCATGAGCGCTTTTTGGCTATCTATGGCCGCTTGGACCGTTGAATACCTGTCTACACTGCCAAACAACAGGTTTGCAAAGATAAACACGACAACCATGAGCGCGGGAGTTACGGCTCCGGCCCATCGCAGAGCGTAGCTCGTGACGAGGTGTTCCTTGAGTTCACGGCCCAGCAAGCGTGTGGCGAGCGTAAATACCAGATAAAAGACGGGGATAAGGGAGAAAAAAGCGATCCATTCCACACTGTTATACGTGTGGAATTGCACGAGCATGAAAAAGGACGAAACGAGCGCCCACAGAATCCAAAAAACACTCCGCAAGAAGCGACGAGACATCAAGCGATATAAAATACCCTGGGAAGCAAATTTGGATAGACCGTGTATCTGAGCGGTTGTGCTCAGATAGATACGCTCTAAGGCAATGGGCGCGCTAAAAATCGCGACACTGAGCACGACAATCCAAAAGCTGTAGACCGCAAACCATTGACTCAAGAAGTATGTGCAAACGGCCCACAGTGTCGCCTTAACCATAAAAACGTAGAGGGAATCGCTGAATCTATCTTCCGGGGCCGCCATTTTACATCCTTTTCATCCGCAAAAGGCCTTCATTATCAAGATTACCGTCGCGGTGACGTTTAGGTCAAGCTTGATACGGCGTGGTTCTGGTAAACACACTATGGTAGACGAGAACGGCCTTAAAATAAACGTAACGTTCACCGAAAAAGTACAACTATTCGTACGACGTATGGGGAGATCCGGAGGGGAGATGAGTCTCTCCTCCGGCTTTCATCGGGCGCAGAGCCCCCTCAAGCCGGTGAACGATTAAAAATAAATTTGCCGCAGGTGACGGCGTTCGGCAGACTACACGTAAAAGCCGATCACGCTCGGAAACGAGAGTCGGCGCTGTTCGGTAGAGCGGTTTGCCGCTGGACATGACTCCAAGCGGCGCCGAATCCACAACCACACCATCGACCAGTATTCAAATCTGCTTTAACAACTGAAGCTAATTAGTTTTTATTTGACGGTAATCAGGTTATTTGATATGTAGCGGATGAGAACGGAATGTGGGGTTATTTATGTGGTCAATTTTTAAGAAGCGAGCCGAAGAAGTCGTCAAACTGCCCAATCACATTTTCCTTTACGGAATAGTCCTTACGGCTCTAGGGGTGTTTCTCAGCTTAGGATCGGCAACTCGGCTGTATGAGCTGCGAGAGTTCTTTCCCTTGCGTTTACCCGAACAGGTGAACGAATTCATATTAAACTACGTTCCCTTTATTCTAGGTGTGTTCATCACCACCGTAGCGGCCCTTGCAGGCTTCATCGTCGGCCTCAACTGGATCTTCAATGGATTCAAGATTGTGGGGCGGATCAAGATGCTCTTGGCTCGCCCCGGAGATTACTACCGCCCCGAAGCCGTGTCTCTCGGTCTCAAGGAAGGGCGCTTGAAGTCATACGATCGTTCACCGTCACTGATCTTCTACTTGTTGGGCAAGGTTTGGTCCAACGCCGCATATATTTCCGAAATCCCCGGCCATATAGTAAAACAGAACGTGCGCTTCATCTGGAAGGCTCTCGCCTGCGCCGTCGTGGTCCACTTTCTGTTTCGGTTTTTGCGCTTGGCGCCTGCGTACCTCGCCGGACTAGGGCTTGGCGCCGGATATGTCCTGCCGTCACCTGCGGCCTTTTACAATCTTCTGGTCATAGTGTGCGTACTACGACTCATAATCGCCTTCTCACTCATTCCCCTGAAGAAACCCGGGGCCTCCCGTGAAATGGACTCCATGATAGTAGAAGGCAAGGGTCACCCGTCCGTGTTTTTCTCCATCTTGGAGGAGGGCTCAAAGATATTCGCTCACCAGGGCTTTTCCAACAAAATATCCCGTTCAAAGCCTATCAGATGCGAAGACGGGGAGACCCTCATCGGCGGACTTATCGAAAGCTTTCCCGAATACGTCAAGACTTCGTGTCGTTTAGCTGCGATACTGAGTCTCCTGCTCGGGTCGGCGCTCATCCTCGTGGGATTTCTTCAAATCATCCTGATGCAGTATCCGGCCTTTTCCGTGAGCTACGAAGATTTCTTCCGGCTCTACCTCTTCAGCTTGATCTTCGACATACTCCTGAATGTGGCGACCATTTTCTTCGGCAAGAGCTTCCTGGATCAAGCGCGCTCGCTCATGGCGATCTATCGGTTTCGCTCCAGCTTGGTGTACGTGGAAGCCAAGGGTGATTTCGACAAGAAACACATGCCCGACCTGCGCGGCATCGTGGATCAGGAGCGCTTGTTCAATCCCCTGAGCCCTTGCGCGTTCAACGTGAGATATTTTTCCGCTGAAGCTATTTCCGAAGCGATAACACCCGAAGGTGTGCGGGAGCTGGTGGGCTTGGAAACATCCGCTCGGCTGGCCAAGGACGTAGGCCGCCTGAAATTCTTGCCCTTCCAGATCAGTTTTGTGGAGAGATACCCGTCTTCATGGCGGACCGAAACCCCGGAATGCGCATGCGAATCGCACGCGGCCCACGAAGGAGATGAGCGCGTGGCGGCACTTGACGAGGCCGCAGACGAGCGAGCTGCGGCGGGACACGGGTTATGAACATCGCCGTCCTCATAACGGCGCTTTCTACGGGAATATGCGCGGCCCTGGGGGCCGATAATCTTGCAAAACCGGAGTTGTGTTTACCCAAATCGCTTTCCGTGGCGCTTCAAGTCAAAGCGGATCACGAGAAGCGCCTGGAACGTCTAGAACTGGAGAAACTCAAGACCATCGTAGCCGTTCTCGGAGGCAAACCCGAACACGCGACAATATTGCAAAAGGCCGGCCGCGAATTCGAGATAGACCCCGTTCTCTTAGCGTCGGTGACGTTTGTTGAATCCAGCTTCAACCCGCAAGCCTGTTCCAACAAAAATGCCCTCGGTATGATGCAGCTCAGACCCATCGTGCTCAATGTATTGGGCGTCACAAACCCCTGGAATCCGCACGACAATATCATGGCCGGCGCCGCATACCTGCGGAACTGCTTCGACCGGTACGGTAATCATGAGCATTCCACCTACCTTGTCTTGGCCTCCTATAACATAGGACCCGGCAGCGTGGAAAAACTCACGCGTTCCGAGGCGGCCGAGCGTTTTGTGAAAAAGGTTCTGAAAGTATACAATCGGTTTACTGATGTGCCCATAATCATTAAGATTGATGAGAAAAATGTGTCGAAGAAGCTCCAAAGCTCCAAGGAGTAGCGGATTCCCTAGTATCCTTCACCGGCGCCGAGCCGTCCCAAGCCTGGTGAACGGGTATGTAACAGCGATGTGTTTTTACAAATGTAAAATCGGCGGAGCTTTCCTTGCAAAGTAGGTTTTTCCAACCTTTCCATTAGAAATTTGTCGTAATTGCCGAAAGCGGCATTTTCTCCTTGAGAAAAGCCGGTTTCAGCGATTGTGAAAGTTTTTGTAGAGGGGTTTGGGGAGAAACTTCTTTCAAGAAGGTGCTCCCCAATATTACTTCTTTGAGTAGGCATTGGTATAAGAAACCGCCCGTGAGGTGATGTATGTCCATGAAATATTTTCCCTACGGGGTGACTATCGCTTTAGTGATCCTGTTGTGTATACCCTGCGCCTCCGATGAGCTTGTGATCAAAAAGAAGGGCGGCGCCTCACAGCGAATACCATTGAACTTCAGCCCTGAGGAAATAGAGTCCTTCCGTGTGGTGCCGAGTCCCGGTACCGACGAACCGGCCGATGAGTTTGAGCCCCAGACCCTACCTCAAGCTCAACCTCAACCTCAACCGCCGTCCCCGGCGCAGTCACAACTGCAACCCCAACCTCAAAGGCAAGCCCCGGCTCCGGCGCGGCCGACAGCTCAGCCTCCAGAGGATTCGGCGGACACCCCCATGATCTTCCGCAAGCCGCCCACGTCCGCCGGTCCAAAATCCGGCCCTGCGTCGCCTCCTGCGGAGACCGCAACCCCGGCTGAAGGTCAGGCCGCCGTCTCTCCCTCGCAACCTAAGCCAAAACCGGGCGCAGGTCCGACACGACCGGGTCCGACCTCGGCCTCTACTGCCTCGGCCACGGGCGGTCAGTTTTCGGTGAATGTCTATAAAGTACCGGAAAATGTGAAGACGTTGCCGGATTTCAGCGCATTACGACCCGTGAACACCCTCACCACCGAGCGCATAAATCTTGATCCCTCTAAAGGGGACAACGAGCCGGCCGGTCTGGGAACAACTGACGGGATGGGGATGCGCTTCATAGCAGCGTTCATGGTGAACGGCGAGGGCATATTTCGGTGGCGTGTGCAGGGCAAGGACGGGTACCGCCTCCACATCGACGACAAGACCGTTATCGAGAACGACGGAACCCATGAATCCGCCTCAAAAACGGCGTACACGCACTTGGCTGAAGGCTTTCATACCATTATTCTCGACAGCTTTAATGTAAAGGGCGCTCCGGAACTCAAGCTGTTTGTTCAGCCTCCTACCGGGGACGAACTCCTGTTCGCCCCGGCTAACGGGCTGGCGGGGTGGCATGAGCCCGCAAAACCCTACGATGTGCTCTGGGGGCAAGTCTACTTCGTACCCAAAGGGAATTACCCCGAAGGCCCGGACTTAAGCGAACTGACGCCCATCGGCAGGATCATAGCCTCTGAACTGGATCTCGGCGGCGGCGAAGCCATCCCGGGCTTGCCGGATCGTAAGGACATGGTGGCTCTTCGTTACCAAGGATTCTTCAACGTGAACGGCGCGGGTATCTTCGCTTTCCGTTTGGTGGCGGATAATTTCGCTCGGCTCACTATCAACAAGCAAACAATCGTTGAGGTGTCCGGCGACACAAAGAGCGACCCGAACGGCAAATACGGCTGGGCCTTTCTGCAGCAGGGGAGCTATCCTATAACCGTGGACTATTTCCACCAAAAAGGGGTTCCTCGGCTTCAGCTCCATGTGACCACACCCGTGAAGGAGGAAAGTCTCCTCAGACCCGCACAGGCCCTCGAAGGCTTTGCATCGGATAGCGGCAAGCTGAGCCTCATCCCGGTATTCGCGTACTTCGTGAAGCCTGGGACCAAGAAGTTGCCGGTGTTCAACAAAATGTCGCCTTCGGGGATGTTTTTCGCCAAGTCCATTGATTTCCCGGCGGATCGCGGCACAAGGGAGTTTCCCGGAGTCCCCAAACGTGAGGATTGGCTGGGATTACGGTTTTACGTGAAGTTTACCCTCTCCGAGCAAGAATCGGGCACGTATAAGTTCCGCGTGGTGAGCGCAGATGACGCGAGGCTGATTGTAGGAAAAAAGGCCGTGGTAAACATCGAGGCGCCGCCCAATAAGGTTACCGAGCAATCCGGCTCGGTAACACTGAATGCGGGAAGCCACGAGATGTTCCTGGACTACCTACAAACAACCGGAGTCAGCGCGCTTCAGCTCTATATCACTCCGCCCAACGGCGAAGAAAAGATCTTCGCATTTCAATAGTATGAACCTATACCAATGGGCAGCCAAAGAAGTAATATTGGTGACGACTCTTTTTTGGAAGGTAGGTTTTTCGACGTCTATCTAAGAATGTTTATTATGCCGAAAGCGGCCTTTTCTCCTTGAGAAAAGCCGGTTTCGGCCATTTTAAAGTTCTTGGTGAGGGGTTCGGGGAGAAGCCTTCTTTCAAGAAGGTTCTCCCCGATATTACTTCTTTTTGATTGCGCATTCAATTAAAGCAGTGTTTGCTTGGTGGCCACGTCCGCTTCCAGCTCAGCCCTTTTCTCGGCGTATTGTTCATCCGCGTGAAGGGGTCCGCATTCCTTGAGTTCCCGCTGTCCTGCCGCAAGTTTCAGGGCAAAGGCGAAGCAGGAGCTTTCCCCGCACTTCTTGCAATTGGTTTTCGGCAACAGACGGTAAACCGCCAGAGGCTGCAACTTCTCCTTGGTGGTGTGTTCCGGCGTGATCTGCTCCCGTCGTTCCCAAATGTCGTTTACGAGATCCACAAGCTCCCGAACCTCTCGCTCCGCGTCTTCTCTTTCGGCAAGGTTTTCCACGGCGATCTTGTCGGCCCAAAAGCCGATCTTGTATTCATCCCGCCGCCACGAAATAGCGGGGATCTCAGGCAGGTAAACCGCGGCACGAAGCTCAGCGTTCATGTACGGCAATACGCCGCGAATATCCCGAGGAAGATGCGCTATAGCTTCGTATTCAAATACCTCGGAGCTATGTTTAGATACATCTATTTGCAGTTGGTACGATTCGATCAGCATAAGGGCTCCATGTATGGTTTTCTTGGCGCGGTGTGCGGGTGAGAACCGCATGGCCGTCATTTCCAAAGTTTTCTTAACTAAAAATCCCAATGATCGTACATTATGGAGAGCAAAACATCCGTGTGATTGTCTATAGACAGTAGACATTAGTGTATACGACTTTCAAGAGAAAGGAAGTCACCCTTCACCGGGAGTTACACAATACCTCAAAATTATAAGGTTGCCTGGAAGTGAGTTCAAATTCCCTTCCAGGTTTCAGCGGCCACGGAGCCGCCCTACCCCAAGTGACCAGTTACTAAAGGAGAAACATCATGCTCAGAAATAGAGTTAAGGGTAATGTAAGAATGGTAAAAGGCAAACTTCTCGAGACGTTGGGGAGATTGGTTCGTAGTCGTCGGTTCGTCATCGGAGGTAAACGGGAACAATTGTTCGGTCTGGTGCAGTCGCTCTACGGCAAATACATCAGGTAGAGAGCGTTTGAATTGCCGGAGGCGTATTCTGGAAGCAGATGTTCCGGCGCCGCCGGTTTCCTATCCGGCTAAGCGAAAACATTCAAGTGGATTTGCTTCACGCGCAGCAGGAGCACGAAAGCCCGTGCTTCAGGGAGTCGGCTACCGGGAATCTCCGGCTCTCTTCTTCTTATCTGCGTTAATCTGTGTAATCTGTGGATGTTAGTCTTAATCTGCGTTGATCTGTATAATCTATAGCCGGAAGAGAAGAAATTTATCCGCAGATGTCGCAGATGTACACGGATAACGAGCCATAAGAACGCAGGAGCACGAAAGCCCGTGCTTCAGGGAGTCGGCTACCGGGAATCTCCGGCTCTCTTCTTCTTATCTGCGTTAATCTGTGTAATCTGTGGATTTG
>JBBRBO010000019.1:0-42659 GCA_038205805.1 Desulfomonilales bacterium | reverse complement strand
CTGGAGAGTCGCCTTCCGCCTTCGTGACCAGCCTCAGTCGCGAGACGGAAGCGATGCTTGCAAGGGCTTCTCCTCGGAAACCCATTGTGCCGATGCAAACGAGATCCTTTTCCGATGTGAGTTTCGATGTTGCGTGTCGTTCCAATGCTAGGAACGCGTCATCCGGCTCCATACCCGTTCCGTTGTCTCGAATGCGAATCAATCGCTTGCCGCCGTTTTCAATTTCCACGGAAATTGCGTCTCCGCCTGCGTCGATGGCGTTTTCCAGAAGCTCCTTCACCACCGACATCGGCCGTTCTATGACCTCACCGGCGGCTATTCGGTTGATGACGATTTCATTGAGCACCTTAATTTTGGGCGGCATAGCGTTATACGCTTTCGAACAAGGTCGGCTGGGCGCCTGACCGGCGCTTTTTCTTAAAGTGATCGTAGGCGTTCTGGGTCGCCACACGCCCTCTGGGCGTACGATCCAAGAAGCCCTCCTTTACCAAATACGGCTCATACACATCCTCGAGGGTGTCACGTTCCTCGCCCACGGCCGCTGCCAAGGTTTCGATGCCTACGGGTCCGCCGCCGAATTTGTCCATGATAGTAAACAGATATTTCCGATCCATGTCGTCAAGTCCGAGGGGATCTATCTCCAGCATCTCCAGAGAGCGCACGGCGATGTCGTGGTCGATAGCACCGTTTCCCATTACCTGAGCGAAGTCCCGCACTCTCTTGGTCAAGCGGTTCGCCACACGGGGCGTGGCTCGTGACCTTGAGGCGATCTCCATAGCGCCCGGTGCGTCAATAGCGATGTTCAGTATGGCTGCGGAGCGCTTCACGATCTCGGCAAGCTCAGTGACGCTGTAGAAGTCCAGATGGAATATGATTCCAAAACGATCACGAAGAGGATTCGTGAGCATTCCGCTTCGTGTGGTAGCTCCGATGAGCGTGAACGGCGCAAGCTCCAGCTTGATGGTTCGAGCGCTGGGACCCTGACCCACCACTATATCCAGCTGAAAGTCCTCCATCGCGGGATACAAGACTTCCTCCACCACCGGAGACAATCTGTGGATCTCGTCGATAAAGAGCACATCGTGGGGTTCCAGATTGGTGAGGATGGCCGCCAAATCGCCGATTTTTTCTATCACGGGTCCAGAAGTAGAGCGTATTTGCACACCCATCTCTCTGGCGAGAATATTAGCCAAGGTGGTTTTACCGAGACCGGGCGGCCCATGAAATAATAAGTGGTCAAGGGCCTCTCTTCGGCCCTGGGCCGCCTCAATAAATACGCTCAAGTTGCGTTTGAGCTTTTCTTGACCAATGTAATCGGTGAGGCGGGCAGGACGTAGAGTTCGGTCCTCATCTCCCGGTAAAGCGGCTGCGGTTACAGCGCGTTCCAATGTAGCTTTTTTCATGTATTCCTACGAATCTTATCTCGAAAAGATATATCGGGTTGAAATAGCGCAGCCGCATGGGAACATTAGAGCTTGGTACCATGTTTCGGGACGTGAGGCTACTACGCAGGCGCTACGGGTGCATGCGAGACATTCTCCGGAATCAGCGGTTTAAAAGCCACGGCTAAGAAGTCGCGAGTATAGATGCCGAAGCGAGTGTCCGCGACCTCTATAAGATCATAGGCCATTAAACCCAGTCGGACACATCTCCAACAGAGATACCGAACGGCGTTAACGGCATTGTACGGCATCGGACCACGTTCCAGCGGCTTGAAGTTCACGAATCCGATCATCTCCATAAGATTTTTCAGACACCCTGCGTTTATCGCGATCTCATGGGTAAAATCCGTATACCGGCAGGACAACCCCATAGGCGAATGTGCGTTCACCGTCTGCAATATCAAGCGTCCGCTGGGTTTAAGCGCTCCAAATGTTAGTTCCAGGAGACGGATGAACTCGTCTTTGCGAAAGTGTTCGAAAAAATCGAAAGCGGTAATCACGTCGAAACGATTGTAGACGTCTTCCAGAAAATGCAACGCCGACCCGTGGACGCAGTTCAGCGCCGCGTCTGCGGCATCCACCAATTGTCTTGATACGTCCACGCCTGTGACATTGTCAAACCCCAGAGTTTTAATGTTGAATAACAGTGCGCCGTTGCCGCATCCCAGATCGAGCACCGCCGACTTCCTATCCGCCGGCAGTAGCTTCTTGAGAAGATACCGATAGGAGCGACCCCAGCGAAGGGCTCGTTCGGCATCGAAGGCACACCCCTGGGGACTCAACAACGAATATTTCTCATAGAGTAAATCTCTATAGGCTTCCGGCACGTGAAATTCTCCATGTATGAATGGCGACAAGTTACTAACCGACTGCGCTGTTGAGAGATCCGGAGAGTAGCGTTTCACCAACCGCAAAGCGGCGTCAGTTCCATGAGCGCCAACGAAAAAGCAGTATAATACAGAAGGATTACGCCTTCAAGAGGGGCTGAGAGCACAGTTGCGGCGCCAACCTTGGATTTCAGGGAGCAGAATCCCCATCCGTCATGTTCCTCTCAGGCCGGGTGACGCGTTTCCGGAAAGTCCCCGCTTGAAAAAATGGGTTGAGCTTTTGAAGACACGTCCGAAAACTCGTTCTGCCGCCGTCCAAGATCTCTCATGACGGGCGCCTTATCCTGGTGGGAAATTGGGCGCAGAACGCCGTGGAGCTTTCTCAATCCTTCCAAAAAATGTGGAGTTTGTTGAAATAAAAGATTTCCTTAGCTATAGTTTCATGATATCCTAATTATTTACTATGTCAAGTCGAAAAAGAAAAATCCCTACTGGAGCCATCCAGCGCCTTTTATAGCATACCACAAGAAACAGGCGAGTAAGCTCCGCTGCACGACCATCAGGCCGATTGATGGGAAAAGCTGTTTTGGGAAACAATCCCTCATCGTGTAATAGCCGGCGACTTTAAGAAGGTTTCGCTCCCTGAGGTGCGAGCCGAAGGGAAGGTTCATGTCCCCTTCCAGCCGTACCAAGCTGTTGAAAAGGGCAGTAGAGGTCCTCGTGAAGGCAAGGACTACTCCTTGCCTGAAGGGACTACCAGTCCAGTGAACTCTTCCGCGCCTGCGGGGCTTTCATCGGCGCATTATTAAGACCGGCGTCTGCATACCCACCTCGCTTAGGCTGAGACAGGCGCCCAGCAATCCTTGAGGTGCGCCGACATCTTCTCAGACGAGAGGGCACGGGACGTGTGAGAGACGGATCGAGCCCATCGTGCCAGTTGAAAGTTCTGCGCGTACATGATAGTCAATTAGAGGGAATCAGACTACAGACGGCGTCGGCTGCGTGGACCGTCACCTACCGAGAAGCCTTTTCCGTTGAAATGCACTCCCGGATATCCGGGTTATCTTGTCGATGTTGTTCTTACTACTAAGTCGCCGCTGTGAGGCGGTTACAAAATACACCTTAACGTGCCGGAGTTTGCAATCTGCGGGAGGAGTAGAGTATGTCGGGCCACAATAAATGGAGCACCATTAAACACAAGAAGGGCGCCGCCGATGCGAAAAGGGGCAAACTTTTTTCAAAGATCATTAAAGAAATTACCATAGCCGCTCGCTATGGGGGAGGAGACCCTGACGGGAATCCTCGTCTGCGCACGGCTTTGGGGACGGCGAAAAACGCCAATATGCCCAAAGACAACGTGGAACGAGCCATTAAGCGCGGCACCGGGGAAATCGCGGGTGTAAACTACGAAGAAGTGACATACGAAGGATACGGCCCGGGCGGAGTGGCCGTCATGGTGGAAGCGCTCACAGACAACAAGAACCGCACCGTCGCAGAAATCCGACACATCTTTGATAAGTATGGCGGCAATCTCGGAGAGTCCGGATGCGTGGCGTGGATGTTCGACAACAAGGGCTTGATCGTCATAGCCGCAAAGGACTTGACCGAAGATGCGGTAATGGAATTGGCGCTGGAAGCCGGCGCCCAAGACGTCGCGCACGATGGAGAAATCTTCGAGATAACCACTGATGTCGCTGATTTTGAGGCCGTGCGCAAAGCCGTCGAGGAAAAAGACTGGACTATTGAAGAGTCCGAGCTTGCTAAGGTCCCACAGAATACCATCAAGCTGGAAGGTAAAAAGGCCGAACAGATGCTAAAGATGATGGACGCCCTGGACGACAACGAAGACCTCCAAAAGGTGTCCGCAAATTTTGATATTTCTGAAGAAGAAATGATAAGGATTTCCGCGTAACGGCAAGCTACGAGCATGCCGACTTATGCGATTGCGCTTCACGGAAGCCGCTGCACTCGGCGAACGCCCGCCGTCTTCCACTATTTGCCGTATGAAAGCACAGGCTCAGACTAGCGGCTATGAGCGTCCATTCGCCCTACTTGAGACGAGCGGCATGGAATCGCCCCGCCGGGCTTACCGAAGCCCCAACAATTCCAACCTATGATAAAGAAAGGTGACCTATAGTGAAACAACTTCTGTCAGGCAACGAAGGCATAGCCCGAGGCGCCTACGAATATGGGGTTAAACTCGCTTCCGCATATCCAGGCACTCCAAGTACTGAAATCCTGGAATATATCGGTGAGCGGTATCCCGAAATCAAGGCGGGCTGGGCGCCTAACGAGAAAGTGGCCCTCGAAGTGGCCGCTGGGGCGTGTTATTCCGGTGCTCGAGCGCTGGTGGCCATGAAACATGTGGGACTTAATGTCGCAGCGGACCCGTTCATGACGCTGTCCTACACAGGAGTAAACGGCGGTCTCGTGATCGTAGTATGCGACGATCCCGACATGCACTCATCACAAAACGAGCAAGACACCCGTAATTACGCCAAGTTCGGCAAAGTCCCGTGCCTAGAGCCTTCGGATAGTCAAGAATCAAAGGATATGATCGGCGCAGCTCTCAGGATAAGCGAGGAATTCGATACCCCCGTAATTCTTCGGGGCGCCACGCGCGTCTCTCATTCCATGTCGTTGACTGAGCTGGGAGAAAGAGTCGAGGGACAACGGGAGCTTGGCTTAAAACGTGACCCCATGAAGAATGTGATGTTACCCGCGATGGCTCGCAAGCGACACCCCTTCGTGGAAGAGCGATTGAACAGGATTCGCGATCACGCCGAGACATTCGAATTCAATAAGGTGTTTCCCGGTGATAAAGCCATCGGTATCATTTCTGCGGGAGTGGCCTTTCAATATGCCATGGAAGCCATGCCGAACGCCTCTCACCTTAAGCTTGGGATGGTGTGGCCGCTTCCGGAAAAGATGATCCGCTCCTTTGCGAACAGTGTGGAGCGTCTGGTCGTGATCGAGGAACTTGATCCGTTTATTGAAGAGGGCATACGGCTCATGGGGATCCAGGTGGAGGGGAAGAAGCTCACCGCCCTATGCGGCGAGCTGTCGCCCGATAAAGTCGAAAAGGCGCTTACGGGCGCTACTTCGTACAATGGAGTGGGTCCGGTGGACATGGAACTGCCCATGCGGCCGCCGAACATGTGCCCCGGGTGTCCTCACAGGGCCACTTTTACCGCCCTGAAAAAAAATAAGGTTTATGTGGCGGGCGACATCGGTTGCTATACGCTGGGGGCGCTCCCACCTTTGGGTATGCTGGATCACTGCCTGTGTATGGGCGCGGGTATCGGCATAGCTTCCGGGTTGTCGAGAGTGCTTGGCGACGTCGCAGCGGGTAAAACTGTGGCGGTGATCGGCGATTCGACGTTTTTCCACTCGGGAATGACGCCTCTTTTGGAGCTTGCCTACAACGGCGGTAACACTACTGTAGTTATCATGGACAATCGCACCACGGCTATGACCGGCGCCCAAAATCATCCGGGAACCGGCTATACGCTTCGTGGGGACGGCACGATCTCCGCGGATATGGAGAAGTTGGCGGAAGCCTTCGGCTTCAAGCGTGTGCGAGTAGTGAATCCCTACCACGTGCAGGAAACTGAGAAGATCATCAACGAGGAACTGGCCACTCCTGAACCCTCGGTAATCATTACCAAAGCCCCATGCGCCTTGCTCAAGACCGAACGGATACTCCCGGACAAGCCTCTACACATCGAAGAATCTACGTGTAAAGGATGTAAGGCCTGCATCAACACGGGATGTCCGGCCCTAGAGTTCGTCAAAATTGAACATCCCAAAGAAGGGGAAAAACGAAAAGGGTTTTCTCAAATTAACGAAAGCCTCTGCGTTGGGTGCCGCACATGTTGGGAAGTGTGCAAGTTCGGTGCAATACAGGAGAACTCATGAGCCAAAGTAACCGTGTATACAACGTGCTGATCGTCGGAGTAGGCGGGCAGGGGATCATTTTGGCGAGTGACGTCCTCGGTCGAGTGGCCGCTGCAAACGGATATGACGTGAAGAAAAACGAGATTCACGGCATGGCCCAGCGGGGTGGTTCCGTGTCAAGTCATGTGCGCTTCGGGCGTAAAGTACACTCACCTATAATTAAATTGGGGGAGGCGGACGTGCTCCTCTCCTTCGAGCAAATAGAGACTCTGCGATACTTTCCTTTTCTTTCGCGTAAGGGAGCGGTGATCGTGAACGACGCGAAGATCCTGCCGCCCGCTGTGTTCACCGGCGCCCAAGATTATCCTGCGGGGGTGTTGGACACGATCAGGGAGAAAGCTCCTTCTACGATAGTGGTGCAAGGCGCAGAAATGGCTCAGAGGCTGGGGAACCCCCGTGTCGCCAACGTAATCTTCCTTGGAGTGCTGTCCAATTATTTGGATATACCCGTGGAAATCTATGAGGGCGTGCTGAAAGAGACGTTGAAACCCAAGCTCATCGATGTGAACCTGCGGGCTTTTCATGAAGGGCGAGCTTTAAAGAACGGTCAGGCCGCGTAATAAGGCGGATCGCTTTGCAATAACAGAGCGAGGCCCTCGAGAATTCTTCGAAGGGTGGGTTGCTCGGCCGTCCGTTCCACATACGCAAACAAAGTTGATTCTCGACCCTTTGCGGTTGAATCTGATCGTGTGTTCTGTCATTATTTAGGTAAAATTAACCGCTCCACCGGAGCTATATACCACATCGCTTGTAATCACGTCGGTGGTTTGGAGGGAATTCGAAGTTTCTCCAGGCGTTGACTCGGGACTTACCAGGCCGAAGCCTGATGATAATTGCTCTATTCAAAGGAGGGTGAATTGATGCCGCTGCGAAGTTCCTTCGTCATAATCGCCTGTTGTGTACTGGGCTTTGTTCTCACGCCGTCTTCAAAGCTGTGGGCGAAACCCTCGTCCTGTGAAGAATGCCACGTGAAACTCACGCCGAAACAAGTCCAAGATTTTAATCGAGGAACGATGGCCGAGACCATGACATGCGCCGGTTGTCATGGCGATGCGCATCAAAGCGCCGACGACGTAGACAAGGCGCTGTTGCCCACTGTGGCTACATGTCAAGAGTGCCACGAAGAACAAGTTGCGCAACATCAGTCCGGCAAACATGCCATGGGGTTACTGTCTGTGGAAGCCATGCCGTACACCCACGGCCAACCTGTCGCTTTTACTGAAGGCAGAAAAGGCTGCGGCGGCTGTCACCCCCAAGGTGTGGTCGATCAAAAGGCCCGCCAAACCAAGGCTCGCAAGCACTACAAATACGGCATGGATTGTCAAACGTGTCACACACGCCACATGTTTTCTAAGGCTGAAGCGGCTCAACCTGAAGCCTGCATGACCTGCCATATGGGATTTGATCATGCTCAATGGGAGATGTATTCTTCATCAAAGCACGGGGTAATCTATATGATCAACCGTGTCGTGGATCCTAAAAACGCGAATCGCGCTCCTACTTGTCAAGTGTGTCACATGCCTGGTGGAGATCACAGAGTATTTTCCGCGTGGGGATTTCTGGCTGTGAGGTTGCCTGAACAGGATGAGGAGTGGATGGGCTACCGTGCCACCATCCTTAAAGCCCTGGGAGTTTTGGATCCCTCGGGCAAACCGACCGGGCGGCTGGACGCGGTAAAAGCGGCGAAGATGGCGCGTCTCACAGGTGAGGAATTCAAAGCAGAGCGGCAGCGGTATACCGCAACATGCGAACAATGTCACTCGAAGACGTTTGTGGAGCAGAATTTTGCAAATGCGGATCAAATGGTCAAAGAGGCCGACAAGCTCATGGCGCAAGCCATAGAGGTCGTAGCGGATCTTTACAAAACCGGAGTGATCAAACCACAGAAGGATCAAGCTACCTATCCTGATTTGCTTGCTTTTTACAACGTGAACACCAAGGTGGAACAGGTGCTCTATGAGATGTTCATGGACCATCGCATGAAAACATTTCAAGGGGCGTTCCACAACAGCCCGGATTACGTCACATGGTATGGGTTTGCCAAAATGAACAAGGACTTAACGGAGATTCGAGAACTTGCGAAGCAAATGAAAGCGGGCTCCGGGAAGAAGTAGAGTTGATCGTTCACCGGGCGTGGAGCGGTTCATGTTCGGTGAACCAAAGACGGAATATAGGCGGATGCAGGTGAGAGGCATCCCGGCGTTTGGTATCACTAGAGATAGCGAAGATGTAGCCTCGAAGCGCTTCGCGGCTTGGGGATATGCGATTTTCATTGGGAATGAGTTTCAGGGATAGTGAAATCCCCGCGGAGTTGAATGTGAGCCTGTTGTGAGTAAACGGGACGCACCATCCACACCGTAATGCGCAGGCGAGAAAAAGGAAATTTGTCACGACGGCCGGAATTTGCTACAAAAGAAGTAGAGCGTTCAGCATGTGCTAATATGATGCAGCGGAGACCGGGAACGGGTAGACCACGAGAATCCGCCTTCCGCAGCGCAACGAGATTTTAGTGGCGAAATTATTGTCAACGGTGACCACGTTATTGGTAAGCGCTCATCTATGCCGCAACATCATGTATAACTTGGCTGGTCGGAAAGCTCCAGTGCGGTTGAGATTAACCGCTCCGACGCACGTCTGCGATGGACCGGCTGCCTTCAGAAGCGTCCCCCTGAGCAGCGTTATGACTCTTAATACGCTGAACAGGCGCTCCCGGATTGACCCGCGGAGGGAATTACATTTGATATATTGCCTTACTCTGACGCCCTACGCTCCCTCTGGAGAGTGACGAATGGATACAATTCCAGATCCCGGTTCTTGGCCTTTGGCCGTGTACGGTCTCATGGTTATGGGGCTCACCGTGGTAATGATCGCTTTCTCTTACATACTGGGAGAACGCCATCGTGAACGTACCACGGATGATCCATACGAATCAGGGGTGATGTCTTCCGGTCCCATCGGCCCACGCATAGATGTGAGTTACTATATGGTGGCCGTGTTTTTCGTAATTTTCGACCTAGAAGCGGTTTTTCTCTTTGCTTGGGCGGTTTCAGCCAAAGAACTCGGCTGGGTTGGATACCTTGAGGTGGTGGTTTTTATTGCCGTGCTGCTGGCCGGCTTGGCTTATTTATGGCTGATAGGCGCCTTGGAGTCTTCTTCCTTCCGTCAAAGAGCGGAAAAGGCTGCTGTAGAATGATCGCGAAAGAGAGTAGGAGTGTATGCTCTGGTCGCTGACAAATCCTAACGAGGTGGGCGCTGAACCGACTGCGGAACAAGCGGCGCAGAACGGAGTGCTGGTCACCAGCTTGCAGAGAATGGTGGCGTGGGGTCGTAAAAATTCCCTTTGGCCGCTCAACTTCGGATTGTCGTGCTGCTACGTGGAAATGGCTACGGCGTTTACCAGCAAGTACGACATTGCGCGGTACGGCTCAGAAGTGCTCAGGGCCTCACCTCGGGAAGCGGATCTTATGGTGGTGGCCGGTACGGTCTTCATGAAGATGGCGCCTGTGGTGAAACGGCTCTATCAGCAGATGATGGCTCCTCGTTGGGTGATAAGCATGGGTTCGTGCGCTAATTCCGGAGGCATGTATGACATTTACAGCGTCGTTCAGGGCGTGGACACATTTATGCCGGTGGATGTCTATGTCGTAGGATGTCCTCCAAGACCGGATGCCTTTCTCGAAGGGTTGATGCTCTTGCAAGCGTCTGTGGGTCACGAGAAGCGCCCATTAAGCTGGGTTGTCGGTCCCCAGGGAGTCTACAAGGCGGAACATGGGTTCATGCGCGATATAAAACAAGATGAACGACGCAAGATGACTACCTTACGTCCGCCCGATACCGTGTAGCTTATGGCGGTATTCGGTGGGTTGAGTAACTGAAAGACATCAGGCTACTCCTGTTATTAGTATTCGAATGTGAAATATCTCCGTTCGATCCTCATGGAGAAAAGACGCTCTCATGCTCGAACCTTCGAATATAGTTCAAGAACTCAAGAACAAGTTTCCCGACGCAGTCTTTGGTGACGACATCATAATGGTGGATATACCCGTCGTATGGGTTCAACGAGACTCGATACGGAACATCTTGAATTATTTGAAGCTGGAGATCGACCGTCCCTTCCGTATGCTTTATGACCTCACAGCGGTGGACGAACGGCTTAGGAATGTAAAGCCTGGTCCTGAACGGGATTTTACCCTGGTGTATACATTGCTCTCCTTCGAGCGAAAAGCCTTTTTGGCGCTCAAAATTCCGCTGCAGGGTGAATATCCTACAATGCCGACCATGACGGATATTTGGCTGAACGCGAACTGGTATGAACGAGAAGTCTGGGATTTGTTCGGGATCAAGTTTGAGGGGCATCCTTGTTTACGTCGCATCTTGCTGCCGCCGCACTGGATAGGTCACCCGCTTCGCAAAGAATATCCCGCTCGCGCAACTGAGGCCGGTCCGTACACGCAGAGCGTCGAAAAGCACATGGCCGAAGAAAGGGCGCTTGAATTCAAACCACATGAGTGGGGTTTCGGAGAACACGCCGAGAGCCGGTTTATGTTCCTGAATTTGGGGCCTCAGCATCCCGGCACCCACGGGCCGTTTCGTATAGTGCTGGAACTCGATGGTGAAGAGATAGTCGATGCCGCTCCGGATATAGGTTTCCATCACAGGGGCGCGGAAAAGATGGCCGAGCGTCAGACGTGGCACACCTATATTCCCTATACGGATCGTGTGGATTACCTCGGCGGTGTGATGAACAACTTGCCGTATGTGCTCACCGTGGAGAAGCTTGCCGGTATCGAGGTTCCGGACAGAGCCAAGATGATTCGCATTATGATGTCGGAATTCTTCCGCATATCGAATCATTTGGTATTCTACGGCACATTTTCGCAAGATATAGGACAGATGTCGCCCGTCTTCTTTATGTTCACCGACAGAGAACGTGTCTTCGAGATTGTAGAAGCGGTTTGCGGCGGTCGCATGCACCCAAGCTGGTTCAGGATAGGGGGAACCGCCCAGGATTTGCCCCAAGGATGGGATCGACTGGTACGAGACTATCTCGATTACATGCCTGCACGCCTGGATCATTACGAGCGACTCGTGATGGAAAATGCAATCTTCATTGCGCGTACACAAGGTGTGGGAGCCTACACCACCGAACAAGCCATTGAATGGGGCGTCACTGGTCCAGGCCTTAGGGCCACGGGATTCGCATGGGATTTCCGTAAAGAAATGCCCTATTCCGGTTACGATCAGCTGGAATTCGACATTCCCGTCGGGGTCAACGGCGACTGTTACGACCGCGCCCGTGTGCATGTTCAAGAGATGCGTCAGAGCCTGCGGATCATCCGTCAGTGCCTGGACAACATGCCGGCGGGATTCTTTAAAGCGAATCATCCTCTGACGACGCCGCCGCCAAGGGAAAAAACGCTTCATGATATTGAAACACTTATTAATCACTTTCTCGGGGTGACTTGGGGACCAGTGATTCCTCCTGGTGAGGCTATGACGACTGTTGAAGCTGTGAAAGGCGCAACATCGTACTATCTTACGAGTGACGGGTCGATTTCATCGTATCGCACCCGGATTCGCACGCCGTCGTTTGCCCATGTACAAATGATCCCCTTGATGTCGCGAGGCTTGGCCGTGGCCGATCTCATTGCCATATTGGGCAGCATTGATTTCGTGCTCGCGGATGTGGATAGATGACGCGTGGCGGTAGCTGATAACTTTCTGGGAGTCTGGAACCGATGCTCACGGACGACATGAAGCGTGACCTTATAACTGAGATAGCGAATAGTGAAACGAGGCAATCGGCTTGCATAGAGGCGCTACAGACGGTTCAGAAGCACAGTGGCTGGATTTCCGACGAAACAATACGCGATATTGCCGCTTTTCTCGACATGAACCCGGCGGAGTTGGAATCCGTTGCCACGTTCTACAATCATATTTACCGCAAGCCCGTGGGCAAACACATAATCTTGATCTGTGACAGCATAACCTGCTGGATATTGGGATATGAGCGGCTTCTCGGGCATATCAAGTCTTCTTTGGGGATAGGACCGGGTGAGACAACGGCGGATGGTCTTTTTACCATGGTATCCATTCAGTGTCTTGGGGCGTGTGATGAAGCGCCGGCTATTATGATAGACGAGACGCTGTACACAAAAATCGATCCTGAGCGGTTCGACGAAATAGTGAAATCGTATACATAGGATTCCGGTTCATGGAAAAACCTCTAACCAAAGACTTCAGACCGGATGGCCGCGCTCTTACGCTCAAGGAATATAGGGCTGTCGGCGGATACGAAGCGCTTGCCAAGACGCTGAAATTCATGAGCCCGGACGACACTCTCGGAGCGGTACAAAAAGCGAATCTCAAAGGGAGAGGCGGCGCAGGGTTTCCCGCGGGCCGCAAATGGGATGGGGTTCCCGACAAGGATTTCCTTAAATCACCAAGGTATGTGGTAATTGACGCCGACGAGATGGAGCCCGGAACCTTCAAGGATCGTTTTCTCATGGAAAACAATCCTCATCAGCTCATAGAAGGGATTATCCTCGCCGCATTCGCTGTGCAGGCCGATTTCGCAATCATCTTCATACGCTGGGAATACCGCGAGGCGCAGAAACGGCTTCGCTGGGCCATAGGCGAGGCTTACGGGAACGATTTACTCGGCCCGGACATTCTCAAGAGCGGCTTTCAACTGGATTTACATGTTCATGTGAGCGCCGGCAGGTACATCTGTGGTGAATCCAGCGCCCTGTTGGAATCCCTGGAAGGCAAGAGAGCAATCCCACGATCAAAGACGCCTCGCGCGGTTGAGGCCGGCTTGTGGGGAAGACCCACGGTTGTGAACAACGTCGAGACGATGTGTAACGTGCCGCACATCATCAAGAACGGCGCCGACTGGTATTTGGGCCTAAGCGTATCGGACGAGCCCGGGACAAAGATTTACGGAGTGAGCGGAAAGGTAAAGCGTCCCGGCGCTTGGGAGCTGCCTCTTGGGATTACGGCTCGAGAGCTCATTGAGGAACATGCCGGCGGTATGTGGGACGGCCACCGCCTCGTAGCGTGGCAACCGGGCGGCGCCTCGACAGACTTTCTCACGCCCGACCTTCTCGATGTGAAGATGGATTTCGGTTCCATGCAGACGGCCGGCAGCCGTCTCGGAACGGGTACGGTAGTAGTCCTGGATGATAAAACCTGCCCTGTGGGAGTGGCCCACAACCTCGAGAGCTTCTTCGCACGAGAGTCTTGCGGATGGTGTACTCCGTGTAGGGAAGGACTTCCTTGGACCGAAAAATTGCTTTACGCCCTGGAACACGGACAAGGTAAGGTAGGGGACATCGAACGACTTGAATTGCATACGCATTTACTGGGTCCGGGGAAGACATACTGCGCCCTGGCTCCCGGAGCGATGGAACCCCTCCAAAGCTTGCTGAAGCTCTTCCGAAAGGATTTTGAGAAACATATCACGGAGAAAGGGTGTCCGTGGAGATGATATGGCCGTAATTTACGTCGATAACAAATCATACGAAGTCGAAACGGGTAACAGCCTTTTAACCACATGCTTGTCGCTGGGGCTCAATGTGCCGTATTTTTGTTGGCATCCCGCTATGCAGTCCGTAGGCGCGTGCAGACAGTGTGCGGTTAAGCACTTCCACGATGAGCACGATACCCGTGGTCGCATCGTTATGGCTTGTATGTCCGACACGAAAGACGGTATGCGAATCTCTATAGACGATCCGGAGGTCAAACAGTTTCGCGCCTCAGTGATCGAATTTCTAATGGCCAATCATCCTCACGACTGCCCCGTATGCGACGAAGGAGGGGAATGCCATCTCCAGGATATGACGGTTCTCACCGGACATGTGCGGCGCACCTATCGCTTTCCCAAGCGGACCTACCAGAATCAAAACATGGGTCCGTTCGTCAACCACGAATTAAATCGCTGCATTCAGTGTTATCGCTGTGTGAGATTTTACCGCGAGTACGCCGGCGGCCATGATCTGGATGTCTTCGGAATACACGACCGTATTTACTTCGGGAGATTTACGGACGGTACCCTGGAAAATGAATTTTCCGGGAACTTGGTGGAAATATGCCCTACAGGTGTATTTACGGATAAGACTGCAAGAAGTCATTTCACTCGTAAATGGGATCTGCAAACCGCCCCTTCCGTATGCGTGCACTGTTCCGTCGGCTGCAACACCATTCCAGGCGAGCGCTATGGGACGCTCCGTCGCATACGAAACCGCTTCAATTACGAAGTGAACGGGTATTTTCTCTGTGATCGCGGCCGCTACGGCTATGAGTTCGTCAATCGCGATTCGCGCCTGCGATACCCGTTACTTAAGAATGTCGCCGGGGGATACGCTGGAGCGTCCCTGGAAAAAGCTACCCATAGGCTGCGTGATATGCTCGGGATGGGCGCAGGTGTCATTGGCATTGGTTCCCCGCGTGCTTCCCTGGAAACGAACTACGTCTTACAACGCTTCGTAGGACCGGAAAACTTCTATGATGGGCATTCCATCGAGGACTACCGAACGACAAAGCTAATACTGGATATAGTACGTGCCGCCGAGCCGCCTGTGGCTACGCTCCATGAGGTCGCCCGATGCGACGCGGTTTTCATACTCGGTGAAGATGTGGCTAACACGGCTCCCATAATGGCCTTAGCCTTGCGTCAATCGGTGCGTCAAAAGCAGTACGCCTTTACGGATAAACTGGACGTGCCTCGCTGGAACGACGGCGGTGTTCGGCAGGCGGGGGCCTTTGACACCGGTCCTTTTCATATCGCCACGTACAACAAGACCAGGCTGGACGATATTGCCACATCGGTATTCCGTGCCGCCCCGGCTGATCTTGCACGTTTCGGGGCCGCAGTCGCAGACGCCATACAGAAAGGGGCGGAGGAAGATCAACCCTCCGAAAACGACATCGACATAAGGGCGGCCCAGGTGGCCCGAGATCTGATGGAGGCCGAACGGCCGCTCATCGTATTCGGCTCCGGGTCCGGCGAGGTAAGTATCATCCATTCCGCCCTGGCGGTGACGCGTAATCTGATGGCTATGGGGAAGAAACCACAAATCGCCCCAGTGCCCCCGCATTGTAACTCTTTGGGCCTCCTTTCACTAACTGGTCAATCTATTGAGCAGGCCTTGGAACGGCTTTACGCCGACGAGGTCAAATCCTTGCTCATTGTGGAAAACGATCTCTATCGCGTCCTCACCGTCGAAGAAGCGGAATGCGCCCTGGACAAGGCGGCGGGCGTAGTCGCCTTCGACCATACATCCACGAAGACAAGCGGCGCGGCGGACGTAACGCTCCCTGTGGGGTCGTTTGCGGAGGCGTCGGGAACGTATATAAACTACGAAGGTCGCTGTCAGAGATTCTTCCGGGTCATGTCGCCCCTCCCCGAGAACACCGACCCCTGGAGAAGGCTTCTGGATATCGCGAAAATCATCATTGCGGAAGCGGAACCCGCGTCGCTCGATCTTTCAGCAAAATCCCGTTGGACGAAATTGGCGGAACTGAACACTCTGGATGATATAGTCGATGCGCTCGTAGCCGACTATCCCGAGCTGCAAGCTGTGAAGGACTGTGCGCCGTCCGCAGCCTTCCGCATCGACGGTATGCAGGTAGCGCGTCAGCCCCAGAGGTACAGTGGTCGCACGTCAATGTTGGCCGATCAAACCGTCCATGAGCCTAAACCCCCCATCGATGTGGATTCGCCACTGAACTTTTCGATGGAAGGCTATCATGGTGAACCGCCGGCGGAAATCATCCCCAGATTTTGGGCGCCGCACTGGAACTCGGTGCAATCGTTGAATAAGTTTCAGGCGGAAGTGGGCGGTCCCATAAAGAATCAGACGCCGGGTAAAAGAATCATAGCCCCAAGGCGAAGCGTAGGTATTCCAGAAGCGCCGCCGCTGCCGGAAGCCTTCACCTCTCGAACGGGGGAATGGCTGGTTGTGCCTCTTTACGAAATCTTCGGCTCGGAAGAACTGAGCGTCCTTTCGCCGCCGGTGCGTGAACGCAGCCCTAAACCCTACATAGCAATCAGTCCATCGGATGCTAAGAAACTGAGGCTTCTCCAGGGGGCAGCCGTGACGGTGTCCCTTGGGGACATTGCGGTTTCGGTAGAAGTAAGGCTCTCCCCAGATTTAGCCGACGGCTTGCTGGGGCTGCCTCTGGGATTGCCGAGAATACCCTTCGTGCATTTGCCCGCTTGGGGCACGATTGCGACGGGGCCATCCCCTCAGGAAGCGTCATGAGACACGTAATCTTAACGGCTATAATCATGGTGGCGCTCCTTCTGTTCGCGGCCGCTCTCATTTGGATCGAGAGACGGATGTTGGGCTTGTGGCAGGACCGCTTCGGCCCGAACCGCGTGGGACCGTTCGGGTCACTGCAAGTCGTCGCCGATATGATCAAAATATTTACCAAGGAAGACTGGATTCCACCGTTCGCCGATAAGTGGGTTTTTGTCGTGGCGCCCGGCATAATCATGGCAACGGTATTGCTGTCCTTTGGAGTTATACCCTTTGCTCCCGGGGTGCAAATAGCGAGCCTCAACGTAGGACTTTTGTTCATCCTGGGCATGAGTTCCCTGGGTGTCTACAGTATCACACTGGGCGGCTGGGCCTCCCATGACAAGTATTCGCTGCTGGGTGCGATGAGGGCGGCCGCTCAGATGTTGAGCTACGAAGTCTTCATGGGCTTATCCCTGATGGGTGTGGTGATGCTGGCGGGCTCCTTCGATTTGCGAGATATAGTAACCGCCCAGAGTGGACTTTGGTTCATTGTGCCGCAATTTTTGGGCTTCATCATATTTTTCATAGCAGGGCTTGCCGAAGCGCGCCGAATACCCTTCGATCTCCCGGAATCGGAAAACGAACTCGTGGCCGGCTTTCACACCGAATATTCGGGCATGAAGTTCGGCATGTTTTTCGTTGGTGAATACCTTGGGGTAACGCTCATTTCTACGCTGATCACCGTCTTGTTTTTCGGCGGGTGGTTAGGCCCTTGGCTTCCCCCCATTGTCTGGTTTTTCCTGAAAACCTTTGCTTTCGTATGCTTCTTCATACTGATTCGAGCCACCTTTCCGAGGCCGCGATACGACCAGTTACTCTCCTTTGGTTGGAAATATATGTTGCCCCTAGCGCTCCTTAATCTCGTTGTCACGGGAGGCGTTATCGTGGCCGGAGGCTATTGACATGAGCGGAATCGCCGAGAAGGCGCTCTATGTGGGAGCAACGGCATGGGGATCGGTGATTTCCCTAGGCCGCATATTTCTTCATGCTTTTCATAAGCGCGCCACAATCGAATATCCTGAGGAGAAGCCGTATATACCCCCACGATGGCGTGGTCGCATCATACTGTCGCGAGATCCGGACGGTAATGAACGCTGTGTCGCGTGTTACTTGTGCGCGGCGGTCTGTCCGACTGATTGCATTTCGCTTCAGGCGGAGCAAGACGAATCCGGCCGCCGACATCCGGCCTTTTTCCGCATTAACTTTTCACGTTGTATCTTTTGCGGCTTTTGCGAGGAGGCCTGCCCCACATGCGCCATTCAGCTCACAAACGACTTCGAGATGAGCGAATACAATCGTAACGGGCTTGTTTACGAAAAAGAACAGCTGTTGATCGACGGGACCGGAAAGTATCACGATTACAACTACTACAAGGTAGCGGGTGTTTCCATCGAAGGAAAGGACAAAGGAGAGGCGGAAAACGAGCAGCCGCCGGTGGACATTCATACCCTGCTGCGCTAAGGCCCGACATCGAGTCGCCTGAGCGCTTCATGGGAGAGGGCGCCATGAACTGGTTATTCTACATATCGGGCTTAATTGCGGTAATCGCCACGGTAATGGTGATTACAAGGTCACAGGTGGTGCATGGATTGCTGTACCTGGTGGTGTCGCTCTTTGCGGTGGCGATGGTCTTCTTGTCGTTGGGCGCCGCATTCGCAGCCGCTTTGGAGATCATCGTGTATGCCGGGGCCATTATGGTGTTGTTTATCTTCGTGATTATGCTGCTGAACCCCGGCGCAGAAGACTTCGATCACGCGACGAAGTTATTCGCTGTGAGGGTTTGGATTCTTCCCGGTATTCTTAGTGCAATTCTCTTTGTGGAACTGCTGATGGTTCTTGCAAAAGGCGTTCCCGCTGGATTGCATTCAGCCGCGGTGAACCCCAAGGATGTGGGACTGAGCCTGTTCGGTCCTTATCTCCTGGGGGTCGAATTGGCTTCCCTGTTGCTTTTGGCGGGGCTTGTCGGGGCGTACCACCTGGGCGGCAGGCGCTTTGAACAGGGAGAAAACCTCTAATGGCTACAGTTCCCATGGAACACGGCTTGATCTTGGCTGCAACGCTGTTTGCTCTCGGTTTAGTGGGCCTGCTGTCGCGTCGAAATATCATTTTCATGCTGATGTGCGTTGAAATCATGTTGAACGCGGCTGCTTTAGCCTTTGTGACGGGCGGCGCTCGGTGGGGCCATGCAGACGGCCAAATTATGATCATTTTCATACTCACCATGGCTGCGGCCGAGGTGTCCGTGGGACTGGCGCTGATCTTGCGACTCTACAACTCTTTGAAGACGATGAACTCGGACGCCGTAAGCGGGATGAGAGGCTGAGATGTACAAAACCTTGTGGTTAGTTCCGGCCTTACCTATGCTCGGCTTTCTCATCTTGGTGTTTGCGCGACTCACCAAGAATCAAGTTGCGATGGTCGGTGTCGGGTCAGTGGCTTTATCGACCATGGTGGCGGCTGCGATCGGCTGGTCGTTTATCGCTTCTCCACCTGTCGGTTCGACCTACGTTCAGCCCCTGTGGTCGTGGGTGGATACCGGCGCCTTTCAGGCCGTCATGGGCTTGCGGCTGGACTCCCTGTCCTTGCTGATGATCCTTGTGGTGACCTTTGTCGGCTTTCTCATCCACCTCTATTCAACGGAGTACATGGCGGGCGATCCGGGATACGCCCGATTTTTTGCATACATGAACCTGTTTATGGCCTCCATGCTGACGCTGGTTTTGGCCGACAACCTTGTATTCCTTTACATCGGATGGGAAGGCGTGGGCCTTTGCAGCTTTCTGCTCATCGGTTTTTGGTATTCGGAACGTAAGAACGCTCGGGCCGCGATGAAAGCCTTTCTCATTACCCGCATCGGAGACACGGCATTTGCCGTTGGGCTGTTTTTACTCTATTTTCACTTCGGCACACTCAATATTCAGAGCATACTCGATGCGGCTCCCGCCATATTACCGGCAGGTTCCATGTTGGCTTGGATCGCGCCTGCCTTGCTTCTAGGCGGAGCTGTAGGTAAGTCGGCTCAGACTCCCCTGCAAACATGGTTGCCCGACGCGATGGCCGGTCCCACGCCTGTGAGTGCGCTCATCCATGCCGCGACAATGGTTACAGCGGGGGTGTACCTCATCGCAAGAACCCATACGTTGTTCACCGGGGCTCCTTGGGTCCAGTTCGCCGTTGCAGTTATCGGCGCCGTGACCTTACTCATAGCGGCCACGAGCGCACTCACGCAGCGCGATCTCAAGCGGGCGTTGGCCTACTCAACCATCAGCCAAATAGGCTACATGTTTCTTGCCTTGGGTGTAGGAGCCTGGTCCGCAGCCATGTTCCACTTTGCAACCCATGCCTTCTTTAAGGCCCTCCTCTTTTTAGCTGCCGGGGCCATAATCAACGCAGCCCATCATGAGCAGGATATGTTCAAGATGGGAGGGTTATACAAGAAGATACCATTCATCTTCTGGGTTTTTTTCATCGGCGCCGCTTGTCTCGCTGCTATTCCCTTTGTAACCAGCGGTTTCTACAGCAAAGACGCAATCCTCCAGATGGTATGGTCTTCCAGCAAGGGTGGACTGATCCTTTGGCTCTGCGGAGTTGTGGGTGCATTCATCACGGCTGTGTACTCCTTCCGTATGGTGTTGCTGGTCTTTTTCGGCAAACCTCAGACGCAAACGGCTTACCGGCCCGGTCCCGCCGTTAAAATTGCTCTTGGTGTCTTAGCCTTCTTTTCTCTGGGATTCGGCTATATTCAACTACCGGAAATCATTGCGAACGTGCAATTCTTCTCCCACTTCTTGGAGCGCACGCTACCCGCTTTTTGGGGATCAGTTCCCAATCACGCGGTGGAATGGGCTCTCCTCATCTTCGTGTCGCTGGTTACCATAGCGGGGGTAGGCGTGGCTGCTCGCGTGTATTATCAAGAGCCCGCTTTGCCCGCACGATTGCTCGAAAACAGGTACGCGGCAGCCATCCACAACTTTTGGGAAGAAGGGTGGGGCTTTGACGCCTTTTACACTCGCTTTATCGTGAACCCGTTCTTGTGGCTAGTGCGGATCAACAGCGGCGATGTGGTAAATGTTCTTTATTGGCTCATTGAATTTCTCTCGGAGCGGATCAACATACTCCTGAGCCATACGCAAACAGGTAAGACACGAACGTATGCGGCCGTAATGGTCGGCGGGGCCGTGATTACCATCGGTCTTCTGGTGCTCCTATGATATTGGTGTTCTTGATCCTGATACCTTTTCTTTCGGGCCTGCTCTCCTGGTATATGGAGAGCCGAGACGCCGTAGTTTCTCGATGGATAGCGGTCTGCGGACTCGCTCTCAACTTGGCGTTGGTCATCACGATATGGGCGCAGGTTGGGTTCCCCCAGACGGGCGGCCCTTGGATCGACCATTTCGCCGCAGGGTGGATTCCGCAACTGGGTATCACCTTTCAACTTGATCTTGACGGAATCAGTCTCCTGCTCGTAACGCTGACGATCATACTGGGCATTGCGTCCGTGGTTACCTCCTGGACGGAGATTCAGGATCGCGTAGGATTTTTTCACTTCAACCTCCTCACGGTTTTAGCGGGCATCATAGGTGTGTTCCTGGCGACGGATCTCATTCTTTTCTACTTTTTCTGGGAAGTGATGTTGGTCCCCATGTATTTTCTTATTGCAATATGGGGTCATGAAAATCGCATTTACGCCGCAATAAAGTTCTTCATTTTCACCCAGGCCGGCGGGTTGCTCATGCTGGTTTCCATACTGGCGCTCGGTATCCTTCACGGCAAGACGAGCGGCACATACACTTTTGATTACTTTCAGCTCTCACAGACACCTATAGCTGATCCAGTTGTGGGAATGCTTCTTGCCCTGGGGTTCATAGCCGCATTTGCCGTCAAGTTACCTGTGGTTGTACTGCACACATGGCTCCCGGACGCGCATACCGAAGCGCCCACAGCCGGCAGCGTCATACTTGCCGGTTTGCTGCTGAAGACGGGCGGGTACGGGTTTTTGCGCTTTGTGCTGCCGCTGTTCCCTAACGCCTCGATTCAGTTGGCTCCGTATGCTATGGCGCTGGGAGTGATCGGCATCATCTACGGAGCGGTTCTTGCCCTGGGTCAGCGTGACATCAAGCGGCTCGTGGCTTACAGCAGCGTCAGTCACATGGGCTTTGTGTTGATCGGCATATTCGCATTCAGCATGGTTGCTCTGCAGGGAGCGGTGGCTCAGATGGTGGCTCACGGTTTGACCACCGGTGGGCTGTTCATCATAGTGGGACTCCTTCAGCAGCGGATACATACTAGAGATATGGACCGCATGGGGGGTCTGTGGGTCACAGCGCCTTTGATGGGCGGCGCCATGTTAGCTTTAGTGGTGGCGTCTCTGGGACTACCGGGCTCGGCAAATTTTGCGGGTGAATTCCTCACGCTCTTGGGCGTATATAAATCCCACGTTTGGGCGGCCGTTTTGGGCGCCGCCGGTCTTGTATTGGCCGCGGCGTACTCCCTTTGGTTGATGGCCCGGGTCTTTTTTGGCCCACGATCCGAGGTGAGAAGCTTTGGGGATCTTTCACCGCGAGAGCTGGGTTTGGCGCTCTTCCTGATTCTATCCATATTCGCCATTGGGCTCTATCCGCAGCCGATAATCGACACTGCGAGTCCGGCGCTGAAGGGCGTGAACACGTGCATCAAGTTTTGTAACCAGGGCTCATCAAAGCAACGAGCAACTATCGAAACACCGGCGCAGCGGCCGTAGCGGCAAGTTGCACGATGTCGTTTGTATAAGCCGAAATGGCTGAATTCTCAGTGAGCAGATAGCTCCATTCCCGGAGGATTGCGTTGATACGACTCATTCCACAGCAAGCGGATTACACGTAGGCGTTACTATGAAAGCATCGGACTTATTCATTCTGCTTCCTTTTCTTGTATTGTCCGCATCCGCAGTTCTCATTTTGGTGGGAATCGGATGGGGGAGATACGTCAGCGGACGCGGATTACGTCCTCGAACAAAGACAACCGACGCTGCGTCCGATGCGGAAGCGGGAATGTCCTTCATCGACAATGGTTTGGACATCTACAGGAGTCATCTGGTCATCATGCCCGCGGCATTGGCGGCTTTGTGCGCCGGCCTTGCGGCTCTTTTCATAGCGGCGCCGGCGCATCCGCAGACTGTCACGCCGCTGTTTCTCATCGACGGACACACCATTTTCTACTGCGCCATTATCCTGATTGCAGGAATTGCCCTTACCCTATTGTCATATAGCTATCTCAAAGAACTTACGGAAAGACCTGAAGAATACTACGTCCTCTTACTTTTTGCGGTGTTCGGCGCATGCGTGTTAGTGGCCGCGAATCATTTTGCCGCTCTGTTCCTTGGCCTGGAAATCCTGAATATCTCGCTGTACGCGCTCATAGCTTATAAACGCACTCAACCCAAGAGCCTAGAGGCGGGCTTCAAATATTTAATTCTAGCGGCAATGTCGGACGCTTTTCTCCTCTTTGGTATCGCTCTTTTGTATAGTCAAACAGGAAGCTTGTCATTTTCAGGTCTGATTGTGCGCACACCCGAGACGCCGGCAATTGTTTTAGCGGGCCTCGGTATGATCTTTGTGGGGTTCGGTTTCAAACTAGCCTTGGCCCCTTTTCATATTTGGGCTGCGGACGTCTACGAAGGAGCGCCCGCCCCAGTTACCGCATTGATAGCGACGATCTCAAAGGCTGCGGTCTTTGCCGCTATTTTGAGAGTCGTCGGAGCCGCGAACTTGACTGCTGAACCCGCCTTCCAGACGCTTCTCACGCTGCTTGCGGTTCTCTCCATGTTCGTGGGCAATTTTTTGGCCCTATTGCAGACGAACTTAAAGCGTCTCTTGGCGTATTCTTCCATTGCGCATATCGGCTATGTTGTAATCGGTTTACTGGCCTATGATTTGAAAGCGGTCGACTTCTACTTTGCGGCGTACTTTGTAACGACGCTCGGCGCATTCGGTGTTGTGACGCTGCTATCGAAAGGCGAATACGATGCGGACACTATTGAGCAGTATCGCGGATTAGCCGCCGTACGACCTTGGCCGGCGGTGATTCTCTCAGCATGTATGCTGTCGCTGGCCGGTATCCCGGTAACGGCCGGATTTCTCGGGAAGTTCTATCTTCTGCAAGCGGGCGTAGGAGCCTCCAAGTGGTTGCTCGTCATGAGCTTAGTTTTGAACAGCGTTGTGGGACTCTATTATTACTTACGCGTTATAGTCGTCATGTTTTTGCCGGTTTCCTCGGGGATAAGGCCTGTACTGCCGAACCCCTCGTTTACCGGTGGGATTGCTCTGGCTGCGCTTTTAGTGTTGCTGGTTATTCTGGGAGTGTATCCCGGACCATTCATTGACGCGTTGGACAACGCTCTTCGTCTGATGTAATCAGATTTGCACTTGGAGACCATCTGGTCTAGAAGTTGCGCTTGATATGATTGTGGGCGGAGAACCGCCTTCAGCTTCTTGAACCTTTTTGAAAAGCTATAATACTACTTGAAATAAAGATTGCCTAAGCTCTACTTTCTATGGTATGCTAAATAATTATCTTGTCAAGTCAAAAAAGCAAAAGCCCTTAAACACTCACTCGAAGGGGAGTAGCGACATTTGGCATAACGTTCGCAAGAGGCGCGGAAGCCGTGTGGAACCAGCTTCTGCCAATGAACACTCAAAGTGGTCATATTGGGGAGAACCTTCTTGAAAGAAGGATTCCCCTCAAACTCCTTTCCAAGAACGACCATGACGTATCGTCACAACGAAGCATGAAAGTATCCAAAAATTTGGGAGGCTTTTTTAGGATCAAACCTCCTGTATCCCCATTATCAGGGGGATGGACGGATACTGCCCAACGACCCTTTGACAGCGGCGCCGACGCTTACCCCCCTGACAAGGGGGGCGAGGGGGGTTCTCCAACTCCCACACTGAAAAGCCTTGCATGTGGTCGTTGTACGTCACATCCCGGTAGACTTTCATCCGAACGTTTGCAATTGCCGTAAACGGCTTTTCTCAAGGAGAAAATCTCGCTTTCGGCGATTATCACAAATTTCTTAGAAAAAGGGGGAAGAAACCTGCTTTAAAAAAGCTCCGTCTATCTTACCTCAGTGAAAGCACATCGGTGCAAAAAGCTTGCCGGGTTTCATCCTCAATCCACGGATACAGTGGTGGGTATGGGGCAAAGTGACCCATCGCAGCAACTCCAACAGGTCAATACGACCTTCGGCTTTCTTTAGCCCACAGCGGTTTTCTTCCGCGGCGCCACTACCTTTTTCACAGTTCCCGCAATCACCGCAGGTTCCTGTGCGCCGGCAGGGGATCCACGACGCTTCCCTGCGGACAATAGCTGGTAGCCTCTCTCGTTTCTCAGCGTCTCCCGTAGGTAAACCCCGGTGTATGAGCCGGGTACGGCGGCCACTTCTTCGGGTGTGCCCGTCGCTACGACTCCCCCTCCTTCAGCTCCCCCTTCAGGGCCAAGATCTATGATGTAGTCCGCAGTCTTGATGACATCCATGTTGTGTTCGATGACGACGACGGTGTTTCCCGCTTCCACCAAGCTGTTCAGCACTTCGAGTAGCCGCCGCACGTCCGCAAAGTGAAGTCCGGTCGTGGGTTCATCGAGGATGTACAAGGTGCGGCCGGTGCTCCGTTTGGATAGTTCCTTGGAGAGCTTGACCCGTTGAGCTTCACCCCCCGACAGGGTTGTCGCGGATTGTCCCAACTTGATGTAGCCGAGTCCCACCGTTCCCAGGGTGGTGAGCTTGTTGTATACGGAAGGGATATTACTCATGAATTCGGCAGCTTGACTGATGGTCATGTCGAGCACATCCGAGATGTTCTTTCCCTTGTAGCGAATATCCAATGTATCGCGATTGTAGCGTTTTCCGCCGCAAACCTCACATTTTACATAAACATCCGGAAGGAAGTGCATCTCAATCTTAATGATACCGTCACCTTTGCAGGCTTCGCAGCGGCCTCCCTTCACATTGAAGCTATAACGTCCGGGTTTATAACCCCTCACCTTGGACTCCGGGAGCTGTGCGAATAAGTCGCGAATGGGCGTGAAAACGCCGGTGTATGTAGCGGGATTCGATCGCGGCGTGCGGCCTATAGGGCTCTGGTCTATGTCGATAACCTTGTCTATGTGGGCCATGCCTTCTATGGATTCCACATGTCCCGACTTGATGCGGCTGCGATACAAACGTTGCGCAAGGCTCTTGTGGAGAATGTCCAGAATGAGTGTGCTTTTCCCGGAACCCGAGACTCCGGTTACGCAGGTGAACACGCCCAAAGGAACGGCGACATCAATGCCCTTGAGGTTGTTTGCTCGAGCGCCGCGTATCACCAAGCTCTTGCCGTTTTGAGGGCGTCTGCGATCCGGCATGGGAATGGTTTCTCTACCGGAAAGAAACTTCCCAGTTAGGGATTCATTGGAAGCCAAGATCTCGTCCGGGGTTCCGGCAAAAACGACTTCCCCACCATGCTTGCCGGCGCCGGGACCCATATCGATCACGTGGTCCGCTTTGAGGATTGTCTCCGGGTCATGTTCCACGACAATCACGGAGTTCCCCTGGTCGCGCAGATCCATCAGTGTTTCCAAGAGCCGCTGATTGTCCCGCTGGTGTAGACCGATGCTTGGCTCATCGAGGATGTACAACACGCCCACCAAGGAGGAGCCCACTTGAGTGGCCAAGCGGATCCGCTGAGATTCCCCCCCGGAAAGCGTTGCAGAAGCGCGATTCAAGGTAAGATAACCTAGGCCCACCTTTTCGAGAAACCCGAGGCGCGCCTTGATCTCTTTCAGCACTCTTGCCACGATGTCCATCCGTCGCTGGTCCAAGGTTAAACCTTCGACGAACTCAATAGCTTGACGTACGGAAAGCGCCGACACATCATGAATGGGCTTACCCTCCAGAAGCACATGGCGCGCTTCTTTCTTCAGTCTGGCGCCTTCGCACACGGAGCAGGGCACTCCGGTAAGATAGCGCCCCAGATCGTCGTCGATTTCATCCCGCTCTCTTTCCGTGTCGCGATACCTGCGCTCAAGATTTGGGATTACCCCTTCAAAGGGTTTTCTGAACACATGCTTGCGACCTTCGCGTTCATAAGAAAAGTCGATCTTTTCCCTTTTAGATCCGTAGAGGATTACTTCCTGAATCTTCGCGGGAAGCTGCTCGAATGGTGTTTCCGTGTCGAACCCGAAGTGTCGAGCAAGACAGTCAAGCATCTGGTAAAAGAAAACAGAGCTGCGATTAGCCCATGGCGCAATGGCTCCACGGCGTATGGAGAGCCCCGGATCGGGAACTACCAGGTCACGATCGAAGATGAGTTTCACCCCAAGGCCGTGACATCCCTCACACGCGCCGAAGGGGTTGTTGAAAGAAAAGAGCCGTGGAGACAGCTCGGCTATGGATACGCCATGTTCCGGGCACGAGAAGCTTTCACTGAAGACGTGGATTGTTCCGGATTGCTCCTCGATCATTACCACGCCTTTTCCCATGCGCGCCGCGATCTCCATGGAGTCGGCTAATCTCTTTTCTACTCCTTCTTTGATGACGAGACGATCTACAACGACCTCGATGGAGTGCTTTTGATTCTTCTTCAGCTTAATTTCTTCAGTGAGATCCATCATGGCGCCGTCTACCTTGACGCGCACAAATCCCTCTTTGAGCAAGCCCTGAAATTCCTTCTGATACTCGCCCTTTCGACCGCTGACAATCGGCGCCAAAAGGAAAATGCGGGTCCCCGTGGGCAGCGCAGCGACGCGATCCACCATCTGCTCGATGGTCATTCCCGTTATCAGACGACCGCACTCCCAACAGTGAGGTTCTCCGGCTCGAGCGTAGAGGAGGCGCATATAGTCATAGATTTCCGTTACTGTGCCGACGGTGGATCTCGGGTTCTTGCTTGTGGTCTTTTGCTCGATGCTAATCGCCGGCGAGAGCCCTTCTATGAGATCCACATCCGGTTTATCCATCATTTCGAGGAATTGACGGGCATACGCGGAGAGGGACTCGACGTAACGACGCTGGCCTTCCGCGTATATGGTGTCGAAGGCCAGGGTGGACTTGCCTGAACCCGACAAACCGGTGATTACAACCAGTTGATCTCTCGGAATGTCAATATCAATGTCTTTCAGGTTGTGCTCACGCGCTCCCCTGATGATAATTTCTTTAGAAGCCAAGTTCGACCTGCCTGTATTCGCTTAGGCTTTAACTCACCCAAGCGCCTGTAAAGTAATCGTTCACCTCGAGTGGGCCAATCATTTGGAACTGCCATGGGTGACCCTGAGGGGAGATGAATCGCCCCTCAGGTCTGCACCGGTTTGAGACGTCTCAGGACCGGTGAACTCTGACAATATAATCATCGTGCTGCGGAATTGCTCGTCTATGGGCGACGAAAGCTCCCGCCGACGGAGCGCCCAAGCGCTGAATCAAGATGCAATAGTCCGAAGAGCAAGGCATCTTTCTTTCGGCTTCCAGGCGGCGTAAAGGCGTAATAAACCCGACGGATCATTCGCAAACGAGTTACGGCAATGGGTTCCCTCTCGTCTTGGGTAGTTTTCATAGCAGATTTATGGGTAATTTCAAATCACTGTGCGTAACGCCGCGTGTACTCGGTAAGATTGGAGGATCTCCTTCGGAAGTGTGTGCTTTCATTAAAAAATCAATCCCATTGAATATATATTAGTAAACCATAAACAATATCTTGACTAAGGGAAATCGCCGTGTTATCTGGCCTTTGTTGCTTGAGAACGGGCGTGCCGGCCCCCTCTCGTTGTTTTACTTTTTTCCAGTAGGAGGTATGGTTATGATATTTTCGGTTTCAAACCCGGCCACTGGAGTTCCCGAACCTCCCGGTGACTTCAATAGCAACTACAAGTTCCTGAAAAAGCTTATCAATCAAGCACTCAAAGAAGGAACTCCCCTGGAAGAGTTGCGTCTCATTCCCAAAACCGCGGGAGAAGAGCCGAGAAGGCCGTTGTCCAGGGATGACTTGCTGAAACTGCTTCAGATTATCAGAAGGATCAAGGATCGTTACCAAGAACTACTGGAGCCTCCTGTGCCGAAGGAACTGGAACGAGACATCCTCGCCAAGACCCCTGATTCACGATTGCCCTGGGAAAATGAAGCCCTAGAGAAAATCGAACAGTGGCGCGAGCAAGTAGCCGCAGTGCGATCTCAAGTGCAGAAAGAATTGAACGACCACCTCAACAGCGAGTTTTTTCGACGGCTGTGACGCACAGAGCGTTCTTCAGCCGTCGGCGTGTTCCGGCAGGCTGATGGGGCGCCCTCCCGAGGGAAGCGAGCGTTCGGAACAGCGCCTCGTTTTAAAGGCTTGGGAAAGCCCGACGTGCGCCACGTGTACGGCTGTTAGTCTTCAGGGTAGGCGTCAAAGAGCTTTCCCCATTTGCTGGTCTTCTTAAAGGCCATCATTTGGGGTTTTGCTTTTATGGGCCAATAAATGAAATCATGATAAAAGTATGAGCCGAAGATAAATACGTTTACAAGAGGGGTGCGAAAAAACAGCTTCTGAAGGGGTTTAAGCGGTCCAAACCATATAAAATTCCCAACTGCTGAAGCGGCGTTGTTGCCCACATCAAACTGCCAGTTCACATCCGACACGTCCTCGCCCACTACTTCAATGTTTTCCATGCGGCCGTTTCCTAGGCCGGATTCATCGGCAATGCGTATGTATTTGAGATCCATAGGATTAAAGCCCATCATTTTCGCCGCGATTGCGTCAATAGCCGCGGAATCCCCGGACGCAAGCATTAAATCCTTATCAATGGGAGTCATGGTTCTCGGGCCGGGTCCCTTACCGCATACCGTACCATCCATAACTGAAAAGATACCGGTGTGGATTTCTTTTTGTATATCTAGTAAATCATTCAGGGTTTCATGAATTACGGAGTGGGTGTAATGGCGCCGGGTATTCAGTAGCCCTCCAAACGCGTTCTTCATAGCGCCGGTAGTGCCCGTGTATATATGGCATTTCACTGTAGGCAAATGCAGGATGTTCTTGCCGAAAAAATAGTCAGGGATGCGAATGCCTTCAGGGAAAATGTCGTCAAGGACGCGCATTTTGGCTTTGGGTTTGTATTCGACCCATTTTATGTCGGTTTCATGAAAGTTATAGAGCACCGGGATATTGTACTTGCGAAAAATCGGGACGTATTTATTCATACGTTCGCCCTTGAAGGCGTCCGTCACCACGGTTTCGTTTTGCACGCAGACAATTTCTTTGTAGCCCGCGTCCTTGAGGGTTTGAATAACGCCCTCGAGCTGCCAGGGTGTGGTGTTTGCGCTGAGAAAGGGAAAATGCCAGGAAATGTTGTCCTTCAGTATAACCGGCGCGGCGGGATCAAGAAAGTCACGAAAATGCGCGTTTTCCATAGCTATTCGTATATCGTCCAGAACCGTTTCCGGTGTTGTTTTTCTCACAGCTACAAGTGATTTATTTTGAGCCATCTGGTCCTCTGTATTTATCTGATAATTTTCCAAATAAGATCGAACAAATTAGTGGCTTCGGCAAAGCCGCTCCCACTTGGTCTACCCAACATTGTGCGCTCAGGAAGTTCTCCGATGGGAATGCTCCTGATTTTGCGCAGCCGCTCCTCATCCTTTTCGCGTTGCTCTGTGACATTCTGAGCAGTCTTAAGACCCCCATGAATGATAAAATCCATGATTGCGGCGATCTCGCCCGCGTTGAACCATATTCCGTGAGACTTGCAAATATCCACGATAATTCCTGAAATTTCACCGAAGTTCTTCCGATTCATCATTGCGCGGCAGACAGGACAGCGTACGTATTTAACCGGCTGTTTCGGCACGACAAAGCTTCGTTGTGTTGGTTGTGTGGGATAAATAAGGCTATCTGCACGATTCTGCATCATCTCGAAAACGTTGTGTGGTACGAAGGCGCCGTCACATTCTTCGCAGCCCATGACGGAAAAATCCCCAATGTTCAGACCGGCCATCGGCACACTGCACTTGGGACAGAGGCGATCCTCCAGCTTCAAGCCTTTCTTGATGCGTCCGGCGACGGGTTCAGCGCATCTGATGCAAAACCGTCCGTGCGCAGGCGTTTCAGCGAGACATTTCGGGCAATTGATTCGCTTGCCCTTGAGTTCAAAATCCAACGGGGCTGAACAATAATCGCACGAGTGAGCGCCACGTTTGACTGCGGCTCCGCATGAGGAACAGTGCAACACAAGTCCACTGCTGTAATCCACTGCCGATTTGTCGCCGTTTTCGGGGCCTATTTCCGACCCGAAGCGAATTTTAAGATTGCGGCTTCGTTCCTGGGACACGTCTTCGCTGATGAGTCCTCGTTCTT
The DNA here is from genome assembly GCA_038205805.1 of Desulfomonilales bacterium. Taxonomy (GTDB): domain Bacteria; phylum Desulfobacterota; class Desulfomonilia; order Desulfomonilales; family Desulfomonilaceae; genus JBBSBY01. The sequence continues at coordinate 11,793 of JBBRBO010000019.1, read as the reverse complement.
TGAGCTTTCCCACCACTCTTGTCCATTGCGAGTGGGTGAGATCAAACCTCTCAAGCATTTCCCCTTCCGAAGCCCCTCGAATGAACTCTTGAAGGAAAGCGGTCTGACCGATCTTCCTCTTGGTTTGTCTCTGCATGGAAGGCCTCCGTGCGGAAAAAGCGTGATCCCTGACCTATTCCGGATAGCGCCCTGCGAGCTCAAGCAGCCGTATGTCGTGGTAATACTCGGCGCGGTTTCAACTTTCATATATTAGGGCACCGGCTGGAAGTTCACAAGCATTGGCGATTACAACCGCTTTACAGTTACACATCCGCCCGGTTTCTGCGCCGAAAAAAGGAAACCGCCGCATACCGTAGGTAATATCGCCAGCTACGGAATCGAAGTGGTGTCTTAGCTACGGATTTGCGGAACCATTCCACAGCTCGGGGGGTATCTCCAATTTGGACATAGGCCCTGCCGAACGAGATGTCATGATCGGACATGACTCTGCGATAGACGCTTTCGGGAATACGCTCAGGATCATAATGTTTAGTTAGGATATCCAAGGTATCCGAGCGAACGCCGATTCGGTTATGACTGGTGTTCGCATCGTAAAAGCGAATGTACACCAATGGTTGATCGATATACGCAGTGGGGAAGCCCTTAGTTATTTTAAGCCACACATCGAACTCATCGGCGAACCGGTACACGGTGGGAAATCCCCCCACATGAGCGAAAATATCTCTCCTAATCATCACGGATGAGGTATGGAGGAGGCTTTCAGAATACTCTTTGAGAAACAAATCCCCCACAAGCGTGCGTCCGCCGCGATTTTTCGTTTTACGCCCCAATCGGACATGTTTGGCGCCTATCATGGCAATGTGCGGGTTCTTGCTGATGAAATCCACCTGGAGTTGCAATTTGTCCGGCGCCCAGAGGTCATCGTGATCTAAGAAGGCGAACCACTGACCTCGGGCGGCCTGAGCGCCGAAATTTCGGCTCGCCGCGATTCCGCTGTTCGTGCGATCGAAGGACCGTATATCTTCTTGCGTCGCCAACCACTCAGCAGTGCCGTCGGAAGATCCGTCGTTGACCACGATAATCTCGGAGTCCTGAAATGTTTGCTCTCGAACGGATTTCACGGTCAGCTTTAGTAGATCAACTCTGTTGAACGTCGGAATAATGACGCTGACAAAAGGTAGTATTGCATTCAGATTGCTCAAATGAGTTCCATGACACGGTTGAAAACGCCCTGGGCGGTGATGCTTGTCATGCAGGGATGATCCGATTTGGGGCATGTGAAATAACGACAGGGAGCGCAGGAAGTAGAATCCATAAGAATGTGGGCGTTTTCGCCAAAAGGGGCCGTAGCGCCTGGAATGGTTGGTCCGAATATGGTCAACACCGGCGCCTGAGCCGCTACGGCTAGATGAGCGCTCCCCGTGTCGTTCGAAACGACGATTCTCGATAGGCGCATAATCCCTAATGAAGTAACGAGATCGGACTCTCCGGCGACCACTGCGCCCTCGGCTTCTATATCTCGGCGAATGGATTCGGCTAACGCTCTCTCAGACGAGGCTCCCATCACCACCACCTGCATTCCTTCACGAGCGAGCATGCGGCCCAGTTCACTGAACGACTTCGCAGACCACCTTTTCGCGTCGGAATTCACGGAGCCGGGGCATAGACACACAAAGGGACGGTCGGGAGCTAGACCGGCGTCGATCAGTATACTTCTAGCCGCTAAGAGCGTGGCTTTGTTCAAAGAAATGGAGCAATCAGGATCACCGCTCGAAGGAGTCGCCGACAAACGGTGGGCGATCCGCTCCACAAGCGCAAGATAGTAGTAGACCTGATGCTTGCTCCGAATGGCTGGATCGAGCGGCACGGCCATGGTGAGGAGCGGTCCGCGCATATCCGTTGCATACCCCCATCGTTCGGGAATACCTGCGAGAAATGCTGTGAACGCGCTTTCAAAGGCGTTCTGTAAAAATATGATAAGATCGAAGCGGTGTACACGCAACTGCCGCGCCATGGAAAAGGGGCGGGTGAGTTTATTCACGGATTGCGGCTGCGGTATAGCGGGTCCGTTGGTCACTCCCGTAGCGGCCAGGAGAGGCATTAGACCCCGGGGCGCCCACACGGACAACTGCGAAAGGGGAAACAACCGGCGGAGTTCCTTGAGCGCAGGCAGCGTCATTACGGTGTCGCCGACCCAGTTTACACCCCTGATAAGCACTTTCGGGTAGTTCGTCATAGCTATTCACTCGGCTGAGGGGGGCAACTCGTCCGTCGGCCTGCCTGATACCAATGCCGAATCAAAGAAGTAATGTTGGCGAAAACCTTCTTGAAAGAAGGATTCTCCCCAAACCCCTCTCCAAGAACTTTTGCAATTGCCGCAACCGGCTTTTCTCAAGGAGAAAATGCCGCTTTCGGCGATTATCACAAATTTCTCAGAAATAGGTTGGAAAAAGCTGCTTTGCAACAAAAGCTCCACCGATCTTAGTTTCATGAAAGCACATCGGTATAAGATTGCGGCGACATAAAGCGCCTGTGGATTTCCACTTATCGGAGTTTGGCGCCGACGGCGGCTCGTGGTTCAATGTATAGTTTAATCAAGTGGTTTGGCTTCATCAATCAACATGATGGGAATATCATCTTTGATTTCATACCTTAGCCGACAGGCATTGCAGATGAGACCATCCTGAGGCTCGGTCAGAACCAAGTCTCCTTTGCATTTAGGGCATACCAGGATGTCCAGAAGCTTCTGATTTACGGCCATTCGTGTTTGTCTCCTTACAAATTGCGCTAGTGGGGGTTGGGCCCGCAATGGGCTATGCCGACCCGATTAATGCTTGGTTTCTTCTTCCCACTCGGGGAATATCAACATTTGTCCCGGGGCCTCGGCATCTGCGCCTTCCGAGCGATCTCCGAGAGTAATTTCGCGCTTTTCAGGGTCGCGTGTAAAGTGTTGCACAATGATGTAGGGCCTGCCGCCTTGAATGGTACTGGCCAGGACAAGACATTCGGTCTTGTCGCCGGTGCGGGAATCCACAACGGATGCGCTGGTGATCGTTGTGACGGCGTATGCGTGTTCTTCTATCGCCTGACGTTTCACTCGTTCAACGAGACGTTTTCTTTCCTCATCACTTCTAAACGGCAAAACCACCGGTGTGAGCCCTTCAAATGTGTGAATCACTGCCGTGGGCAAATGTGTCTTGTGTTCGAGGAGCGTAAAACAGGCTATATCAATGATAACCTTGAGCGCGTTCTTGATCTCCGTCTCGATGTCCAGTTGATGAGCATGCTTTTCTGCGGACGCCGGTTCGTCGGGTGAACCAATAAAAATAGTGCGGGTGTACGGTTTCATCTCCACATCCCTTTTAAAATGATTCACCGGGATCGAAACAGCTCTACGGCCGATCAGGGGTCCGCCCGTCCTAATGGAGAGTGACCGTTCAATCCTCAAGAGTCGCCTCAAGCGCGGTTGCACATCTTCATCAAAAGCGCTCCAGTTCGTGAAAGGCGCGGGATTACCATGCGGATTCCACAAGCAAGCTCATCAGATCTCAAGATACGTGTGTTCCTATGTTACACTGGATAGGAGAAATTTGGAACCCGATGGTCGTAGGCGCCGACACGCAGAACCCTGAGCCGCGAAATCGCCCCCTCGAAGACGAGAGAAGGAGATTGTCGGCGGTCCGAGAAACGATTATAAAGGTATAGGAAACGTGACCGTTCTTCCGGAATGTACCCATCACTCGAGTCACGTTATGTCAGTCCGGAGTAGAAAAGAGCCGCTTCTGCGATGAAGCGTTACGATCCAAGAAACACGTGGATGTGCGCTCCAAGGTGAATTCCGGATCCGTTGCATTATTCCGGGACGCCGAAAGCCCCCTAAGGAGTTGGAATGCGAAAAACGAAAATAGTAGCCACGTTGGGACCCGCGTCGGATTCAGAAGAAATGATGATGAAATTATTGCCCGCCGGCGTGGACGCCTTTAGATTCAATTTTTCCCATGGAACCCACGAGGGACATCTTATCGCATATCACCGTGCTCGATCAGCGGCAGAAGAGCTGGGCAAGAATATTGCTCTCATTTTAGATCTTCAGGGACCTAAAATACGGGTGGGGTCGTTTGAAACGGACATAGTAAACATTCAGCCGGATACCGAGGTTCTCCTGACGTCGAGGCGAATTAAAGGCACTGCGCAAGTGATTCCTGTGGTGTACGACCTGCTCGAAAAAGACGTCAAGCCGAATGAGATAATCCTCATGGACGACGGCAGATTACGCCTTCAAGTGATAAAGGTGACAAAGGAAGGCGTGACCGCTCACGTTCTTGAAGGGGGAATGTTAAGCGCTCACAAGGGGGTGAACTTTCCCGGCACTGATTTATCGCTCTCGGGTTTGACGAAAAAAGATCTGGAAGACCTTGCGTTTGGTCTGCAACTGGGTTTCGACTGCATAGCCCTGTCCTTTGTTGCGCAAGCCTCAGATGTAGAGGCCTTGAGAGACAAAATGAAAGCAGTCGGCATAGTGCGGCCCATCATCAGTAAATTGGAACGAGCGGCGTGCATCGACAACTTGCAGGAAATATTAAAGGTGTCGGATGCGGTTATGGTGGCGCGGGGCGATCTCGGTGTCGAGATGGACATTAAGCGTGTACCGGTCCTTCAGAAGCTGATAATTGCTGAAGCGAACAAACACGGAATCCCGGTTATTACCGCAACGCAGATGCTGGAATCCATGACCCAGGGGCTACTCCCCACGAGGGCCGAGGCCGCGGATGTCGCCAACGCCGTGCTCGATGGGACGGACGCCCTTATGCTTTCGGGTGAGACATCCATGGGCATATACCCCGTCCAAACCGTGCAAATGATGAACAACATCATCATGGAAGCGGAAAAATTTCACGTGGAATACGAGACCATGAAATGGCTGGCTCAGGATGTGGAAGGCGGCAATATGGCTGAAGCTATTTGTCATACCTCGGTGGTTGCCGCCCATGATCTAGGGTTACGGAACATTGTTGTAATAACGCGGTCCGGACAAACAGCTTTCGATGTAGCCAAATTTCGGCCCAAGGCGGCGATTCAGGCATTCTCCTTTGATGTCCAGGTGCGCAATTTCATGTGTCTTAGCCGAGGCGTCTCACCTCATTTGTCCAAATTTATGTTGAATTTTGAAGAATTAATGGATCTCATAGACACGTATTTGATCGAAGAGGGTATCTGTCGAAGGGAAGAGCGCGTCGCAGTGGTCTTGGGAGTCCCTATCGGCCAGCATAAGAGCACCAACACCCTAACCATTCACCGAGTAGGTGTGAAGATGTCTCCGGGCACAGGGGGCGTGTCCGCGGTGTAAAAGTGTCGTTGATCTCCATGTCTCTATAGTTGATTAAGAGCTGATGTTGTGGAGTAACCTTTACTAACGGATAAACACCTACGGGGAACACTCGATCCCTACGTTCCCCGTGAGGCGCTGCTTTTACCCTTACAAGCCCTAGCCGCCGACGAGAGTGCCGGTTCATCCCTAGCGGGCGCCCTCGGCTCCCCATTTGAACTCCCGTGGCGTCGGGCGGGAGGGGAGGATTTCGTCCTGCGTGGTGCTGGTTGTCGGAGCAGCGGCCCCAGCCGGTATCCCCCACACGTATTTCTTTACATGGCTTGCATCTAAATCATCCTGGACGGTGCGGGTGAATTCGTGCTTTGCTTGCGCTGCCGACGCAGTAGGCAGATCAGCTACGATGAAATTTGCCTTAATCATTATTCGATTTGCGACAACACCCGCGGGGAATACGGGAAAAGGAGCGGCAGCTCGAATGGCGGCCAGGAGAGAACGATCCATATCGGGAACGCCCGAACCTTTAATAAGTTCAAGCTTTTCCAAGGAGCCGTTCTTTCTTATGATGTAGTTTACCGTAATTTTGCCTTTGATCGGGTCCGGGGCGTCTAAACGCAAAGGGGTCGTCCACGAACTCTGAATTGCGTCCCTGGTCAGCATGGCATAATCGGTTAAGGCCGGGTCACGTGTGGACTTGGAAATAGTTACATACTCGGCTGCGAACACGCTCATGGGCGCGAGGGCAATCAGTAGAAAAACGGCGATTTTTTTCAATGTACATCTCCCTCAGCTAAATGGTTGTGGTTAAAAGAGCTTTTTCCGGCAATTATGGAGTACGGATTCAATGTATCCAGCCGTGATCGGCCCCCTTTTGTACTGGTTACCGCGCTTGAAGCGGCTCTGCGCTCGGTGCAGTCCGGTGGCGCGACTTCTTTTGCCTACGGACTCCTTCTGCTTAATCCTAGCGCCGGATTCCACTATGAGCGGTTATCCCCTTTTTCAGAGCAGACAGCGGCTTTCGTAGCAATCCATTCTCCTTACGTCAAGTTAATTCGATTGAAGAAGCTTAAAAACCCGTATTCTTAGTATATTTTGCTCCTAAACCGCGTATCGATTCTCTTGACTCCGTTCGTTCCATAGTTTACCGTATGGACATTGGTTCTCCGGACGAAGAGGAAACCTGCGCCGTTACTCATTCCTCTTAAAACAATCACCCTTCGGCCTCCAGGCGTTCACACCAAAACCTGGTTACCTGTACTGTCATTGTGCGATCACGCGCGTCTAATATCGTCATCGTACCTGATGTGTGAGGCTGAATCCCTTCCAACAGCTTACTATTCCAGAAAAGTTGAAACTCGTCGATTTTGAAAAGACGGGATTCATACGTCGCAATGGGGCAGTCGGCGCCCCGTACGCGCTGCAGCGCGGACCGTCAGAGTCGCCGGATGCTTTTTTCGGAGAGAAAGCCTCTTTCGGGCCGGAAAACACTGCAGTGTTTGGTCTATTTTACACTTTAGTAAGGACACTTTAACTATTTATATTTCGGTTAGAAGGGCTTTTTACGATATTGCTTGTGGAAGATTGGTCACCTTTGTAAATTAGCACATAGAGGGTCACGAATCCTTTGTAAAACAAAATACCTTTCGACCACATTCCGTAGGCGATCCGTTCAAACATTTTCGGTTTCGCAGAGGAAGTGCAAGGGGGAAGTATGTCCAAGCCCGTCGCTTTGTCGAGTATCTCAAGGGAACAGCATCAGAGAGTCAGGATGCGCATGTATAATACCGATGCGCTTTCAACTACTAATATCGGTGGAGCGTTTTTGCAAAGCAGATTGTTCCAATCTCTTTATATAAAATTTGTGATGACTGCCGAAAGCGGCATTTACTCCCTGAGAAAACCCCATTCCGGCAATTGTAAAAGTTCGCATGAAAGTCTCGCATCCGGGATGCGACGTACAACTCCCACATGGACGGTTGTTCTGTGTGGGACTTGGAGAACACCCCTCACGCCCTTGTCGGGAGGGTAAACGTCGGCGCCGTGTTAAAGGGTCGTCGGACGGTATATCCCCGATAAGGGGGGATACAGGGGGTTCAATCCTAAAAGCGCCACAAATTATTGGATACTTTCATGGTCCGTTGTTACGAAAAGTCATGGTCGTTTTTGGAGAAGGGTTTGGGGAGAAACTGCTTTCAATAAGGTTCTCCCCAATAGTACTTCTTTGATTACGCATTGGTGTTACATACGGCGCCGTGAGCGGTTACACTTTATGCACATGGACGCCTACTCTGAGAGGAACCAAACGTAATGCATTTTAGTGAATTTCAGGAGCAGTTCAGCGAAAATCTCACAGCAGTGGTCAGTGAGCTGTCGAAGGCCTGGGGTGAGGCTCTGAAAACGCCGAGTGAGGCTGAGAGCGATCGGGTCTGCGCAACCGATCACAATTACAGCAAGAGTGATCCTGGGGAACTTCTCCCCGACATAGCGGTAGTGACCGAGAAGCTTTTCAGGCTTGCCGTGGGAGATGCTGAAGAACTTCCCGAATTAATGCGCTCTCAAGATGATGCGACTGCAAAAAAAATAGCGGAGAAATGGAAAGCCCGCTCCGAGAAGACCTTTCGGGAGTTGTTTCAGCTCCCTGCACCCTCCGAATGGGAAAGCTTTATGTCGGCATTCACGAATACGAAATATTCGTCCTCGGAGCGATTGGGTTTGAATATTCCCAATGATTCCAAGCCTTGGTTCCGCATGCTCGCAGCCATTCTCCCCACGGGCTCGCCCTTCGCAGCCGGGACTAACGTGCTACACGCGATGTCTCCCTTTGTGAGCAAGCCCCCTCTGCTTAAAGCGGCCGAAAACTACTGGAAGACGCTCCTAGAAGGGCAAACCCCGGTAGTGGACAACATCAACAGCTTAATGGAGCAAACGACAAAGGCCGCGCGCAACACCGTAACCGCGCTTTTAGCCGACTTAGAAAAGATCCGTGGTGGTGAACTCACCGTTGAGGTGTATGAGCTATACTATCAGAAATGGCTGCGCGACAACGAGTCGGCAATAGCTGGATTACTAACGTCTCCCGAATTCATGCGAATGGTGGAGCAAACTCATGTTCTTAGAAGCGGAGTTTGTCTCACACCAGCCGGCCTCCTTAAGGATGCAAAGGAGCAGTCTTTGGCTGAACTGGGCCTGTTGGAGAGAATGGAGCGTCTTCTTCAGTCCGTGGCTGACCGCCTGACTTCCATAGAGAGACGATTGGTCGCAATTGAGAGCCACTTGGTTCCCCCCAAGGAGAGCAACTCATTTGGGTCGAAGTCCGAACATGAGTTGAATCGTAGGGATTAATTTGACATAGTGGAAAGATGATCGGGAATGTGCGGACGACTCGACACTCTTACGGAATGTAACCACACACAAGGGCAGAGAGAGGCTCAATGAACAAATTTTTTGTGGATAACACCGCAGCGGTGGGTAAGACCCCGTTGGTACAACTCAATAAGATCACCGACGGCGCGGAAGCTCTAATACTGGCGAAGATAGAAGGCCGCAACCCTGCGTTTTCGGTCAAAGATCGTATCGGCGTCTCGATGATTCTGGATGCGGAGGCTAAGGGATCACTGCGTAAGGGAATGTCAATCATCGAACCTACGAGCGGTAACACCGGTATTTCCCTCGCGTATGTCTGTGCGATAAAGGGATACCCGCTCACTTTGGCCATGCCGGACACCATGAGCATTGAGCGACGAAAGGTCCTTCGCCTATTCGGCGCGGACCTGTTGCTCACGGAAGGGTCCAAAGGCATGCGCGGTGCGGTGGAAAAGGCGGAAGAAATCGCCCAAAGTGATCCCTCACACTACTTTATGCCGCAGCAGTTCAAGAACCCCGCCAATCCGTTGGCGCACGAATCCACCACGGGCCCGGAACTGTGGGAGCAATCCGGAGGCGGCTTTGATGTCTTGGTTTCAGGCGTGGGGACGGGCGGCACCGTCACGGGAATCAGTCGGTATGTGAAGCACAAGCTGGGTGCGAAACTGCATTCGGTAGCGGTGGAACCCTCGGAAAGCCCTGTAATTTCGCAAACACTCCGGGGAGTCGATCCCATTCCAGGGCCGCACAAGATCCAAGGAATCGGCGCAGGGTTTATTCCCGACACCCTGGATCTGAGCGGCCTCGATGAAGTGCAATTAGTATCAGGAGATGAGGCGGTCGAGTATTCGCGTCGTCTTGCGCGGGAAGAGGGGCTGTTGTGCGGGATCTCGTCCGGCGCAGCGGTTTTGGCTGCGATACGCGTGGCCAAGCGCCCGGAGTTGCGCGGTAAGAAAGTTGTCGTTATACTTCCAAGCGCAGGAGAGCGCTATTTAAGCACCGTCCTGTTTGAAGGCATCCCCGCTTAATTTGTTCAAGGAGACGTCATGAGCTCTCACGACGATTGCATTTTCTGCAAAATAATCGCCGGAAAGATACCTTGCACGAAGATCTATGAAAATGATTCCCTCTTGGCTTTTATGGATATTAACCCGCTCAACACGGGACATCTCCTCGTTGTGCCGAAAGAGCACTTTGAGACGGTGTTTGAGATGAACCCTGAACTCTACGGCGCCTTGTACGCCGCTCTAGCCACGATAGCAAAGGCCGTGCAGGCCGCGGTTCAGCCGGACGGCGCCACGGTCATGCAATTGAATGGCGAGGCTGCAAGTCAGGTGGTGCCCCATCTGCACGTACATCTTGTCCCGCGCACCTTCGGAGACGGTTTACCCATATCTTCTTGGCAAGAAAAGAGCGGCGACATGGATAACATTAGAAGCGTCGCCGAAAAAATAAGAGCGCAACTATAGGCGCAGCGCCCCGTAGATTGCCGGTAGCTGGGGTGGATAATGTGATTTTTTAGGATTGTGTCCCTGCTGGATCACATGTGCGGTTTTGGCCCGTCACGCCGCTATTCATGGACTTCAAGAGCGCATAACAAACGGCCACCTGTGTCAACACCGCACAGTAGCGTACCTAGTGCTTGGAGCTCGGTTACGCGATCCACGCGCCGGCCCCGAGCCTCGGTGAACGTGATGAATTATGAACCGCAAGGAGTACAAATGCTTAACGGTTGAAGGAGAAACCTCATGCAAAGATTAAAACTCGGTATGGTCGTGATGACGATGGTGATGATGTGTCTACCAGGGCTGACGCATGCACAGGCTCCAACGGGTGTGACCGTGATAGAGCCCAACAAGGTGAACGCCGACCAGGTAGCAAAAGGCGCTCAACTCATAGACAGGCTGTACCAAAGATGGCAAAATGACGAATTTGAGAAGGTAGGGGACGAATTCAGCGCTGAAATGCAAAGAGGACTGACTCCGGAGCTTCAAAAGCAAACGTATGAGCAGACTGTTCCCCAGTTCGGCGCATTTCAAAAGGTGACTTTCGTGTCGGCCCTAAGCGGTGGTTCACTTGCGCCTGGGGGCTTCATTTATCGTTATCGGGCGAAGTATTCCAAGGCGGCTGAGGAACCCGAGATAAGGCTGGTGTTTGACCATCTGGGGAAGATATCCGGTATGTGGCTCAAACCGTGGAATGATGAATTAAGGTAAGCGTTTACTCATCGAGATCTTTCCAGAGTCCCCGAGGGATGGAGATGAGCGTCATCCTCCGGGGATTCATTAACGAATTGCTGTCCGCCCGGACTGTATCGTCCGTCTGCTGGTGTGGAGCAGTGTGAGAACCTTGCAAGGCGCCCCGTGGGACGGCATGGTGAGCGTGAAATCTAGCGCTTGCCTCCCGCAACATTCGATCTATTCTCCGCAAACACTTGCACGATCGCCTTGTTGAACGCGTCCAGATCGTTTGGATTTCGGCTGCTTACCCATAACTCATCGCGCACGACTTCCTGGTCCACCCATTTTCCGCCGGCGTTCTTGATGTCGTCCTGAATGGTGTGATAGCTCGTAAGAGTCCTGTTCTTCACCAAGCCGGCCGAAACCAGTAGCCATGGACCGTGGCAAATCACCGCGACGGGTTTATTGGACTCATACATGTGACGAACGAACGCCTGGGCTTTGGCCTCCACACGCAAGGCGTCCGCATTGACGGCGCCTCCGGGAAGTAACACAGCGTCGAAATTCGTGGGGTCAACATTTTCCAAGCGTATATCCACAGGGAATGTATCAGCTTTGTCGATGTGATTCATGCCCAAGACCGTTTCGGCTTGCGGCGATATAACGCTTGTGGTAGCCCCGGCTTCTTCGAGTGCTTTTCTTGGGCTGGTCAACTCGACCTGCTCAAAGCCGTCCGTGACGAGAATAGCTACTTTCATTCCTTGCAAAGGTTTGTCCGCCATGAATTATGGTTCATCCGGGATTTGCGTACCTGAGGTTGCAAACTAAAAGAGGACATGCTTTGTCTTTCCTGGTTTTGAAAAAGACTATGAAGGAAAGGCAAGCATGTCCACGAGTCTTCTTTATCATGGATTTGGGATTGTT
>JBBRBO010000018.1:0-43527 GCA_038205805.1 Desulfomonilales bacterium | reverse complement strand
CTTGAAAGAAGGCTTCTCCCCGAACCCCTCTCCAAGAACTTTTAAATGGCCGAAACCGGCTTTTCCCAAGGAGAAAAGGCCGCTTTCGGCATATTAAACATTCTCAGATAGACGTCGAAAAAACCTACCTTCCCAAAAAGAGTCTTCACCAATGTTACTCGTTGGAAAGCACTTTGGTATAAGACGACTCTGGCCCCGGTGAAAGCGGGATAGGAAATCGTCTTTCCTCCCAAGGGCGCCCCATCGCAGCGCTGGGTGGGTGAATGGTTCGTGGTGAACGGTTACGTAACATTCCGCATTAGGTAACGGGCGGAAAGTTGATGTACGTGAAGTCAAGCTCGACCCTTTGCGGACTATGTGTGGGTAGCCTACACTTATCATGTATACCATAATTTTTGCCTAAATAAAATCACAAGTTACCTCTTGTATCGCTTTTTTTCTCCATTGTTGTGAACTAAAACTTCGTCTCGGAATCCAAATTAAACAGTTAGGCATCAAACATTAGTACAATATACTTTAATTGTTATTCCACTATGTCGAGGAATTTTACAATGAATACACTAAAGAACGAAATTGATAGACTACAGAATGAAAGAGTCGTGGATCTCAATCACTATAGAATGCTCAAGAATCTACAGAGACTGCGACGCGATCTCAGAATTTCCGATCAAACACTTATACGCACCGACGAAGGCGTATGGTCCATTGCGATATAATTTTTTTTCATGCTTTTTCAATTTTTTTTGAGCATGAAAACATCACAAAACGAGTTCACGAGGCGACGTAACCACGATAAGCGCTTCAAGATAAACGAATGGCTTGTCTCAAATTCACGCGTCAAAAGCCACTAGAGCCATATATTGTAGGTTTTTATTGCTCGGAATTTCTGCTTGCGGTCGAGATTGACGGGGCCGGCCATAATACGACGCTCAGCTTACAGCAAAGCTATATCAGCGGGGGATTGAAGTAATCGATATACCAACTTCGAAGTCTTACATACCATTGATACGAATGCGTTGCAGAAGGTTAGATGCTTACAGGGCCAAGATCAACCGCCTCAAGACCAATGCGTAAATCAAAGAAGTAATATTGGGAGAACCTTCTTGAAAGAGGTTTCTCCCCAAACGCCTCTTGAACAACTTTTGCAATTTCCGGAATCGGCTTTACTCGAGGGGAAAATGCCGCTTCCGGCGATTGCGACAAATTTCTTAGAAAGAGATTGGAACAACCTGCTTTGCAAACAAGCTCCGCCGATCTTACTTTTTTGAAAGCCCATCGGTATCAATACCCGTTGACGGGGGGACGTAAATCACCAATTGCACCATCATCAACGGACCCCGTGTCGTTAAAAACTGTACATAGAGCGGTGTAGGAGCGTTTTCGACTCAGCGTAGGCAATAAGGTTCTCTCCGCTATTCCTTCTTTGATCCGGAATTCGTATCCAATTCCCACCCATCGAGCCTCAGCCTCACAATTGCCGCAAAACCGAATAGCCCTATTATAATCAATACAAACGCCTGATTCGAAAGAATAAAGGTGAGCGTTTGAGCCTGAGAAAAGCCCATTGGGGTGAGTACCGCTAAGGCCAGAACCTGAATCACGCCGAGACCGCCTGGTGTGGTCGGGACTATCTGCGTCATGGATAGCGCGAAATTCAGCAGCAGCGCCTGAAAGAGTCCGAGTTCCAGAGCGAAGGCCTGCGCCCACAGCATCGAGTAGGCAGCGGCCGTAAGCCACAGGCAACAAGTAACGGCCAAGAATGCGCCGGCAGTCCGAGGGTGGGACATACCGCGGAGTCCCAGGATAAACCGTGGTAACGCCTCGGAAATTCGTCCTCGGAAGCGAAGGGGAATGGGAAGACGCTCGACAAATCTGCCAAGAGGCGCTTTCAGACGCACCGCCGCAATTATTCCTACGACACCTACGAGGCAGCACAGAGCTATTATCACGGCCCCGAATCGTATCCACGGATCAATCACGGAAAGACGGCTCATGGCCACCGTTCCGAGCAGAGTGACCACTGCCGCATCCATGACGCCTTCCACCAGGGTGGTTCCCAGGGCGAACATCCTGCTGATCTGCGCATCCCGGCCGATGTAGGCCACTCGGAACAGGTCACCGCCCCGAGCAGGCACGAAGTTGTTCACCATTTGTCCCGCCATGGACGCCCAGAGCGCCGATCCCATAGGAACCGGCCCTCCAGATGACAGGAGAATCCACCAGCGCAGGCCTCTCAAAAACAAAGTCGCCACGACGGAGAGAAAGGCCGGGATGATGTAGAACGGCTTGGCATAGGAGAGCCCCTCCCACAGCTCGTGAAGGTTCACGCCCCGGAAGGCGAGCCACAGCAGCCCTACGGCAAGAGCGACGGAAAGACCTCTGTAGACGTACTTGTTGTTGAACCGCATGGGATTGCTCATGAGGTGTGGCTGCCGACAACTGCGTTGTGTTTACATAACAGCCGTTCATACCAATTCGCCGTCAGACGAGTAATGTTGGTGATAACCATTTGTAGAGTAGGTTTTTCTAACTTCTTCCTGAGGACGTCTAACATTCGCCTAAACCGAAAGGTTCTTCTTGAGAAAGGCCCGGTTTCGGCATTTGAAAAAGGTCTTGGAGAGGGGTTTGGGGCAAATCCTTCTTTCAACAAGGTTCTCCCCAATATAACTACTTTGATGACGCACTGGTGTTAATCGGTCGCCTAGAAATTGATGCGCTCCTTTTCCACCACAAGGGGTCGTTTGCGCACCTGAGTATGGATGGAACCCACATATTCCCCAACAATACCAAGGAAAAACAACTGAATGGACGCGACAAAGAACAAGCCGATGACCACCGGACCGAGCCCCACATTGAAACTGTTCCAGTAGAGCAGTTTGTAAACCAAATAGAAAAGCCCCACGAGGAAAGAGACTCCGGCCGAGAAAAACCCCATCATGGTGGCGAGCCGCAATGGAATTTTCGAGTGGGAGGTGAGCCCGAGCATAGCCAAATCATACAGGGTATAGAAGTTGTTCTTGGTGATGCCCCGTTTGCGTAGGGGCTGAGTGAAGGGGATCTTGGCGGTCTCGAAGCCGATCTCGGCGATAAGGCCGCGGAAGTAGGGATAAGGATCGTCTATATCTCTAATGATGTCGATTACCTGGCGGTCATAGAGGCCGAAGCCGGTGAAGTTCTCAACGAGTTCAGTTTCCGACAAACGGCCAAGCACCCGATAGTAGAGGGATCTCACAGCGAACATCACGGTTGATTCCCGGCTTTGGTTCTTCACTCCAACTACGATCTTGTAGCCTTCTTCCCACTTCTTGATGAATTCACGTATGAGTTCCGGGGGATCTTGAAAGTCCGCGGCCATGGTAATAATCGCATCTCCACGGGCCTGGAGCACCGCATGGAAAGGTGACCTAATGTGCCCGAAGTTCCGAGCGTTTACGATGACCCTGACGCGGGGGTCCTGCTCCGCAAGCTTCCGAAGCTCCTCGACGGTGTTGTCCGAAGAGTTGTTGTCGATGAATATATGCTCGTAGTCGTAGTGAGAATACTCCTGAAGTACGGTCTTGACCGCCTCAAATAGGGCGGCAACATTGGTCCCTTCATTGAAGCATGGGGTAACAACGGAAAGCAATGTCATAGACTCTCCAGGAGCATTATTTGGCCGGTGAGGAGCGATATATTCAAAATGTTTATCATCCTCTACATGTTGTACAGAAGAATCAGCTCGTTCCCTAGACCCAGCTTGGTTCGTATCTGTGAGCGAATTTCCTCCTGATACACCCTCGATGAGACGAGAATAGGTTCGGGTCGCCCGATCAGGTCTTCGGGCGCCAGTATCGGCAAACCGCGGAGGGTGCGACCGTGGTAATTCTTGTTGGAATCCACGAATGCGACGATATTCGCTTCGGTCATACTGGTTGTGGCGAAGAGATTTAAGGTGTGGGCTCCGGCGCCCCAGATAACAATGGGCTCACCCTTCACCACAACGTTTTCAATTCGTTTACGGATTGTCCTCATAGCTGTAAGGGATTGCGCTATGTAGTCCGTCAATGCTTTTTGCGTTTGTTCGTCGTAGGGGGGAACGTCAGTTGTCGGCGCGGTGTCTCTCTTGCGAAATACAGCGTGAATTACAGGAGACGTGGTCTTCGGAGCGGTGGTCACAAGTTCCTGATAGAAGCCGTTTTCAATCGGTTCCAAGTCGACCGTGGCCATGAGATTCGCGAGAGACACGGGGCCAAAAAAGTTGATGTGTTCGTGGCTGAACTCTTGAAAGGGCGCATTCTCTCCTTCGCAAAAGCGTGAAGCATCGGGCACGCAGATGTAAACCGCTCCCTCCGGTGACAGCAGTTCCGTGATGCGGCGCACGGCGTCCTTCACTGAAGCGATATGCTCCAAAACTCCGCTGAGGATGATCAGATCAAACGTATATGATGGTTTGAAATTGAAGAATGAGCCCACCGCCACTTCGACGTCGTACAGTTTCCGCGCAACGACGGCGCTCTTGGGAGACGGATCCAGGCCGAGCAGGTTGATGTACCCTGCTTCTTGCAAGAAAGACAAGAGTCGGCCCGTAGCGCATCCCACATCGAGAATTTGGGTAGCGGGATCGGAGAACCGCTCTCGTATGATGCGGGTGATGGTTGAGAAATACGCCTGCTGGTAATCCGGCCCGGTCGCCGCCACTCCTGCGGCGTCATATTTAGACATGTCTTGATAATAGGTGTCCAGGGCCGCTTGCTTCGGGATGGCGTCGGCAAAACCGAATCCGCATTTGGAGCAGACTACCACGTCATATCCGAAGCCGAACGCTTCCACCGCATCGGTCGTCTTCTTGCTGAAGAGTCTCCGGCCGGCGCCGCTATCACATACGGGGCAAGCTCTGCCGAGTTGTATGGTTTTCGTGGCTTGCGGGCCTTTCACGTCAATCGCTCCCGTGGGACGCAGTAAAGCACGGTATCGAATCCCTCGGCGCTGTGGCTTCTGAGGAAAAAGGAGTAATCCTGCACGAGAGAGTTCACAAACAGCGGTATTTCCCATAGGTGATCGGGCGTGTGATACACGGATAATGCTAGGATGGGTCGCGCTTCCCGAATGATTGTCTCGGCGCCGCGGAGGGCATCCATTTCACCGCCTTCGATATCCATTTTGATAAAGGTGGGGTGAATGTCGTTAAAAAGATCGTCCATCCGGCGGCATTCCACTGTAAGATTTCCCTGACCGATGGACGATGATGCGTTTCCCAGGCCGGTGAAAGAAACAGGGCCGTTGGTGAAACCCACCGCAAAGGGTAAGACTTGTATTTTCGCTTGAACAGACTCAGAAAGCGTTTTCGCGTATTCAACCAGTTTCGGGTAATTGAAAGGGTCCGCCTCAAAGGCGACAATTCCTTCGAATGTCGAACCAAAGTTCAAAAAACCGCGAATAGTGTCGCCGTCGTAAGCCCCACAATCAACAAAAACCTCGTCGGGAATCGGAGCGAAAAGATCAGCGGGGAAGTCCTGATTCGGTTTTACCCCCGGTAGTATTCTGAAATCCATCTGAAGCCGCCATTCAATGTGAGAAATGTATTCACACCAGGAATCTTCATCCGAAAGGAGGTCGAAGGCGGCGAGAACGTGCTCACGACGCTTCAGTATCTTGTGAGGTAAATCAATGCAATAGTAAGGTAAAAACAATTCGGGGTATTTCCAGCTCAAGAAGTGAAAGTGGATTATGTTCGTAACGCCGAGTTCGATTAATTGCGCGCTAATGTTTACGAACGCCGGCTTAGTGGCCGCTCCCCAGATGGTTACTACATAGGCGGCGTCAGGGAAGCGCTTGACGGCTTCGGCCGGGTTGTAAACGGTTACACCATCAATTTCTTTGCCCCATGATTTGGGGTTGTTGTCTACGAAGGCGATAGGCTCCACCCCTTGGGATCTTAATCCCACAAGCGCTCGCCTGCCCAAAGCCCCGGCGCCGAAGAGGACGAGGGAACGGGAGGCCGGCCCAGTGAGAGCCTCGAAGGAAGTTCGTTCACGGTCAATCGCCGCTGAGATGTCTTCGCTCAGGAGTTGCAGAAGGCGCTGTTTTATTTGGGTGTTTGTCACGCTCGTTTTCATAACCAAACGGTCATCCACTGAAATGCAGGCATGTATACCCGACATAAGTGCGCACTAGGCTTGAGAAAGCTCTCCGCCCGCTGAAATCCGGAGGGGGAGACTCATATACGTTGCAGACCACCCTACGCGCATTTTGACGCGTAATGCGATTCCCACTTATCAGTTACCGGATATCTGAGAATTGTCTTTTGAGGAAGTGGAAAGAATTTTTTCCCGCCAGAATCGTTTGAATAAATCCGATCCTATCCAGTTGAGCCGCCCCAAAAATAAATCTTTAGTAAGTCCTGGGATATGACTGAGATAAAAAGACCAAAGCAAGTTCCATCTTCGCTTGTAAAGATCTTGCTCGGTGAAATCTTTGGTGGTGAAGGCGGGTTTAAAATAGCAATCAAGAGTATAATCGAAATTTTCGCCCAATATACCCTCTTTAATAAGGTCTTCATACAATTTTGTGCCTGGAAAAGGGTAAACAAAAGATACTACGATGAAACTTAGAGGCACTTTTCTCACGAACTCGACGGTTTCTTGAAAATGAGCTGCCGTTTCACCCGGCATTCCTAGTATGAGAAAACCACCCACGGGAATGCCGGCGGCTTTGAAACAGGTTACGGAATTGATGATCTGTTCTTTTGAGATACGCTTTTTCATTACCGTGTTTCTTATGTAATCACTACCACTTTCAATCGCTATACAAATATTTGCGCACCCGGAACGCTTCATCAAATTTGCCATTTCTTTATCAACTTTGGCGACGGATATACCGTTTGGGGTATTCCAGCGAATACGTAATTCTTTTCTGATGATCTGTTCGCAAATGGACTTAACTCGATCGCCATCAAATGTAAAATTGTCGTCCATGATGAAGATATGTTGTGCGCCATAGCGGTGAACCATTTCCGAAATTTCACCGACAACGTTTTCAGCGGATCGAGGTCGCCATCGAGGACCATGCACCAACCACATATTGCAAAACGTACACTTATTGGGACACGACCGGCTGGTTAATAGCGAAAGGACAGGTTTGTTTCCTAACCCATAGATCCTCGATGAGGAGTTCATGTAACGTGATATATCGACAAGATCTCTCGCCGGGTAGGGGAGTGAATCGAGATTATCAATAAATCGGCTCTTCTTGTTTACGACAACTTTGTCGTCTCTTCTGAAAATTAATCCATCTATGGATTCGAAGTTCTCGCCTTTTGCCGCAATCAGTGCAAGAAAAGATAGAAAGCTTTGTTCCGATTCCCCTTGTAAAGCAAAGCCAAGAGATGGACATCTAATGAGAATTGTATCTTTGTGGACGGAAGGATAAAGGCCTCCGGCTACGGTAACCACATGTGAACCAAAAACCTTTTTCGCGAGAGAACCAATCATCTCGGCGCCCGAAACACTGTATGTGTTATGACAGGTTATTCCCACGACATCGGGCTTAATTCTCTTGAGTGTCGTTTCCAGTTCCGCGGGAGAACCACCGTAGTAAAATCCTTGAGGAGTCGGCGTCGGGTCTCCCAATGTGGGGTCTTCCACATACACTTCATGACCGGCCTGACGAGCGGCTGCAGCTATATACAATTGGCCCAGAATTTCGGTGCGATAGGCGTACTGATGTATATAAAAGTATGGCGCTTGGATTAGAAGAAGCTTCATGATCGCTTATCCTCGTGCAGGAGCGCTCCGATTTGTTTAGGCGAATGGAGCTCGGCATACGGTGGTGGGGCGCTTTTCTCCAAGATTATTCCTCCATAGGTTCGATAATCATGTCGGCTCGGAATTCTTCGCGGTGTAAGAACGGCCAAAGATCCTCGAGAGGCTTCGAGACCATGGTTCCGTCGGCCCGCTGCATGGATGACAAACGAGGGGCGCTCACCTGGTCCGGAGATATATTCACGTTGCACACTACGGGACCGGGCCGATCAAGTATCTCCCGAACTTGAGCGAGGATATTCGTATGGTCCATAATTCGGGCGGCGCCCAAACCGTACGCGTCAGCGATTCTCACCGAGTCGGGTAGTGTAAGTCCGCTTCCGGTATCGCTTGCCACGTAGGCGCCGTTGAAGTAGGTTCGTTGGGTGGCTCGAATGGAGCCATAGCCTTGGTTGTTGAGCACAAAGAACTTGATGGGTAACCCAAGCCGCTTCACGGTCTCCAGTTCCTGTATGTTCATGGAGAAGCCTCCGTCTCCATCCACACAGACCGTGGTCTTGCCTCCGGATGCGATACAGCCGCCGATGGCTGCGGGGACGCCGAATCCCATCGGCCCCAGCCCCTCGGTATTGAAGATGCGCATCCCGGCTTTCACCTTGAACGCCTGCATGGTGGCTTCGCTGCACGCGCCCGAACTCCCCGGTATGAGAAGATCATCCCCGGACATCTCTTGAGAGAGGGCGTCCACAAGGACGTACTGGTTTACGCAAGCAGTTTCTTTCCAATAACTAGACTGAACGACGGGGTATTTTGATTGTCGTTCTTTACACCAAGCAACCCAATCCTGAGGGGCTTTCCAGGTTGCGCCTTGATTCATCTCCAGGAACATGTCGAGGAATTCCCCGGCGTCCGAACATATCGGCGCATGAATATGGGTCATCATTTTGCGGATTTCTGAGGGGTCCACATCCACCATGATCTTCTTTGCGGCCCGGGCGAAGTTTTCGTGATTGTACCCCGTTTGACCGAAGTCCAATCTTGCGCCGATTATGAAGAGGCAATCCGCATTTTGTTGAGCGAAGTTTGCGCCTCTTTGGCCAAGGGCTCCCGGTCTTCCGCAGAACAGAGGGTGGTCTTCAGGGATGAAGTCAATGGCCTTCCATGTGGTGAGAACGGGGATCCTCAGAAGCTCAGTGAGAGAAAGAAACTGCGGAACAGCCTTGGCAAGCCTGACTCCATTGCCGACTAAGATAACAGGTCTCTCGGCTGCACGCAGCAGATCCATAGCGTCACGCACTTTGTCGGGCAACGAAAGATCCGGCTCGATTTGCGGAGGTTGATATGCGAGGAGTTCGGTTTCGTCTACCTGGGCTGCTTGCACATCCAATGGAATATCAATCCACACTGGACCCGGCCTGCCGGTTTTAGCCTCATGATAGGCTTTTTCTAAATGCACGCGAATGGACTTGGGATCGTTTACGCATACCGCGTACTTGGTTATGGGCGCCACAAGAGAGACAATGTCGATTTCTTGAAAACCCATTTGCCGCACGCCGCGCTCTTGGACTCTATCCCCCGTCTTCACTTGACCGGAAATGAACATGCAGGGTATGGAATCCAACCAAGCTCCGGCCACGCCTGTGATGGCGTTTGTTCCGCCGGGTCCGGTGGTCACTAAAGCTACGCCGAAGTTATTGGTGTATTGGGAATACGCATCCGCCGCCACGGCGCAGGCTTGTTCGTGCAAACAGCAGACGTATTGGAGATCCGGATGTTTCCCGAGAGAATCCACCAGGTGCATGGCGCCGCCTCCCGGTAACATAAACACGTGTTTCACGCCTGTGGATGCGACAAAATCCATGACGTAATCGGATACTTTCACAATTGTCACCTAAATCTGCAAACGTTCATCAGGAGCGCCGCCGCCGGTAGGTATTACGCAAGGGTGAGAGTCGGCTTACGCCCGGAGAACGATTTATAACGGCTCGGCGCATCCTAATCGAGCCAATGTGTAAGCAATGTCTTGCGGTTTTTGTTGTCTAAGATAGTGGGATCCGTATAATAGGAATCCGCCACGAGATGCGTGGAAGACAGCTCTTCAATGACCGCCCCGGTTTTGGTGCTGAAGCTGTGGCGCATTTCACGTTCCACTACGACGATATCACCTCGCCTACAGATGCTTTCCTTGCCGTCGAGGATCATTTCCACTTCTCCGTAGAGAACATGGAACGTCTCTTCCTTTACGGTGTGATATTGCTCGGGATGCTTTTGGCCGGGTAACATGATAATGAGTTTCTTGCAATAATCCCGATTGATGACGGTTATCATGGTGATGCCGTATTCATCGAACTTGTCTATCCCGTAATGGTGGGAGACCTCGAAGTCCGCCTTATTCGGGCTAACGACCTTGCTTTCCGCCAGCAGCTCTTTGACTCTGCCGATGATACTGTAGACGGTCTCCCGGATGTCGGCGCTCTTAACATTTTTGGTGAACAACGCGGCATTGGCGTCAACGGGCTTTTGCAGTACGAATTCCGTGTATTTGGAAAGATCGGGCGCCGTGAGTTGACCCTCCTGTACGGGCATAGCCAGGAACACGTCATCAGCCGCAAGTTTGTGGCCGGCGGGAAGGGCTGTCTTGGCGTAAACGCCTCGGCGTAGCTCATGGAGGCTTTTCAGTTCCTTTTCCGTGAAATCGGGCCGCTTGTCGGAAACACCACAAAGCTCTAGGGTATGGCGGGCCGTTTCCACCCATTTTGTCGCCTGCTCGGGCGTGGCGGAATAATCATTGAGTTTGATTGAATCGGTTGGAACGCCGACGTGTTTTTCAAAAATAGCGGCGCCCTTTGCAATGGCCAACTTTATCATTTCGACTTCATCCGGGCTCTCGTGGGTAGAATAACCGACGATAACTCCGGGATATCTGTTGCGGAACAGATCAATTTGATTGAGCTGAATATCCTTGCGAGGGGTGGGATACTGAGCCACGCAGTGCATCAGGGCAAAGTCCTTTTCTCGATGCTCTAAAAAGCTCACCACGCGATCAATATCTTCGATAGAAGCGCCGGCGGTGGATGCGATGATCGGCTTGTCGGTCTGGACGATACGTTCCAAAAGACGCCAATCGGTAAAAGAGCAGCTTGCGATCTTGATGATGTCAAAGCCGTGTTCTTCGATCACGTCTACGGATTCTTCATCGAAAGGGGTGCACACCGCCACAAAACCTACGTTCACTATTTCATCCTTAAGGCGTTTGTAGTCGTCTTTGCTCAGCTTGGTTTCTGAGAAACGCTTCACGTATTTAACGTCTTCACGGCCTTTGAAATCAGGATGAATAAAGGTGTCCAATTGTCGATACTGGAGTTTTATCCCAAAGTGAAACGGAAAATCTCTGGATACTTCTTTCATTTCACGAATAATTTTTAATCCATGATCCACACTTCCCATATGATTATTTGCCATTTCAAAGATGAAAAAGGGTTTGAGGGCGCTGAGTGTAGTCATGGTCGCTCCTAAAAACTGAAGATTGGGAAGGTCGTTCGTTGTATGCGGAATTTCTGGTAGCGGATTGAACTGTATACCACTCGATGGTCGACTTGACGGCTTGCGGCAAATCCATGTTGATCGTAAGGCCTAGCTCGTCTTTTGCTCGCATAATATTGGGGATATAGCGATTCATCGGCTCATTCGCAATGTGATTGAATACGAGAACCTCAGGCGTCGGGTGAAACATGCTTGCGATAATTCGGGCCAACTCTAGAATTGTAACGGCTTGATCGGAACCCACATTGTAGGTTCGCCCACCGACGCCTTTAAATAAGATCGTCCAGAGCCAAACGGCCAAATCCGTTCCATACATGTAAGATCTATACGGCGCGCCGGTTCCCTTGATCTTAATGGGTCCGCCAAGTAAAGCATCTTGAATGAAGTTACCCACGGCAAAATGGCTGTCTAACGGAAAATATGGGCCGACAAAAGCGAATCCGCGGGCAAACTTGACTTCTGTTTGCGTATCCCGAGCATAGATCGAACAAAGCAGTTCCATTACTCTCTTGGCTTCAGCGTAAGCCGAACCGGGCTGTGTAGTGTCGGGGCCGCCCAAGTAATCTTCAGGTATCGTAGGCATACTCTCCGGCTGTTTTCCGTATACGGCCCCTGAACTCAGGAGCAGAAGTTTCTCGGAACGGATTTTCGTGGCACATTCCAGAACCCTCTTTGTGCCGTTTACGGCCACATCCACCATGCCTGCAGGATCTTCGTCGTTCATTTCGGATGCGGATTCCGTCGCTCCATGCACAATATAGCCGCAACGCAATTCAGGAAAAGCAAACGTCCTCACATCTCCCGACAGCAATCGGATACTCGAGTTCGTCGCAATATGCGGCGCTCGTGCCTTGAAAGCCTCTGGGTTCCGGGTGAGAACCACGGCTTCGGCGTTCAAGTTGAGCTTGTCGTTCGCCCATGCGAAGCTTTCCAAGAGCCAACAGCCGAAGAAGCCTGTGCCGCCGGTGATGAAGATCCGCTCCCCACGCAATTCCTCCCATAACTCTCGGGTGCGCTCGAGGATGGAATCAAGGTCATGGGCGAGAGGGTTTTCCATGGGCTACCAAATCTTCCACGGGGGAGCGCCTGAGTCCCAAAGCTCCTCCAGGTATCGAACATCTCGCAAGGTGTCCATGCACTGCCAGAACTCGCTGTGCTTGTACGTGAACAGCTTTCCGTCGGCTGCGAGCCTCTCTAGGGGATCGTGCTCCCACATGACGTTCCCGTGTATGTAGTCGAGGGCTTCGGGCTGGACCACGAAAAAGCCGCCGTTGATCCAGCTCTCCTTGAGGGTGGTCTTTTCCTTGAAGCCGGTCACTCGATCACCTGCGATTTCCAGGGCTCCGAACCGCGCCGGGGGTTGAACCGCCGTAATTGTGACAAGCCCTTGCATGGCCACATGGTGGTCGAAGAGCTTGCGTAGATCTACTGTTGAGACGCCGTCGCCATAGGTCAGCATGAAGGTGCGGCCGCTGATCGCGCCGGCCGTTCGCTTCAAGCGCTCACCGGTCAGGGCGCCCATTCCCGTGTCGATGAGGTGGATCTTCCAGGGCTCGACGCAACGGTAATCGTGCGTGCTTACCTTGCCGTCCGCCAAGGTCACGGTTAAGTCTCGGCACAAACAGTAGAAGTCCATGAAGTACCGCTTAATGTAGTCGCCTTTGTACCCGAGCGCAAGGATGAATTCATGAAAGCCGTACTGCGAGTAGTGTTTCATGATGTGCCACAGAATGGGTCGGCCGCCGATCTCCACCATGGGCTTGGGGATTACGGACGTGTGCTCGGAGAGGCGTGTGCCGAACCCGCCGCAGAGTATCACAACCGGGATGTTCTCGATGCGCCGCATGGTGTCCATTGTGGGCTATTTTTCCCCTTCCGCGTCGAAGTAGCGGGTGTACCACGCGATGGTGGCCTGAAGGCCCTCATTGAGGGTGAACTCCGGTCGCCATGCGAGCACGGCCGCTGCCTTGGCGCTGTCCAAGTATTGGTTGCGGATCTCGTTGGACGCTTCGTTGCGGATGTCCGGCTCCAGAGGGGAATTCATCAGCTTCAAGAGCTTCGTGACGATCTCCAGGACCGTGAGCCTGAGCCCATAGGAGAAGTTGAACGCCTGACCCGCAAGTTCGGGTTGTGCGGCCATGCGCTCCACAAGAAGGGTGTATGCGGCGGCGCCGTCTTCCACGTAGATGTAGTCTCGTATCAACGTGCCGTCCGAACGGATCACGGGCCGTTCACCGCGAATGATCGAGCGGATCGTGCCCGGAACAATCCTGTTCCAGTTGAGGTCGCCGCCGCCGAAGAAGTTACCGCAGCGAGTGACGCACACGGGTAGGCCGTAGGTATGTGCGTAGGCTTGTGCAATCAAGTCCGCGCAGGACTTGCTCACATCGTAGGGATGCCGGCCCTGGAGCGGCGTTGATTCGGTGTACGGCAGGATTTCCTGGTCCCCGTATGCCTTATCTGAAGAGGCGATGACCACTTGCCGAACGACAGGGCTCCTGCGGCACGCCTCCAAGAGCGCCCAGGCGCCTCGAATATTCACATCCAGGGTGGAAACGGGATTCCGGTTCGCTACGCCGACGGTGGTTTGGGCCGCAAGGTGCGCAACGGAGACTATCTCGTATTCGCCAAGGATACGCTCCAGGAGGGCCTGATTCCGCACATCTCCGCGCACGATCTTGACCCGGGCCGGCGTTCCGCTGCGAATGAGTTCACTTTGCGGAACCCAGTCCCGGACCAAACAAACCACATCCGCGCCTGCGTTCACCAGGCGATCCACAA
Source organism: Desulfomonilales bacterium (assembly GCA_038205805.1). Lineage (GTDB taxonomy): Bacteria > Desulfobacterota > Desulfomonilia > Desulfomonilales > Desulfomonilaceae > JBBSBY01. The sequence continues at coordinate 29,464 of JBBRBO010000018.1, read as the reverse complement.
GCCGGCCGCCGAGCAAGCCCGTGGCGCCGGTGACGAACACGGGTCTGTCCTTCCAGAATGTCGTGGATTGCGTATCAGGATGTGCGATCATTGGTGAACTCGTGGAATGCGCTGATCATTGTGTCGAGAGCTTCTTCGGTGAGGCCGGGATATACTCCGACCCAGAAGGTGTTGTTCATGACAAAATCGGTGTTTCGCAGATCCCCGGAGACGCGGAACGCCTGCTGATCCGGCGGGGTATCGGTGAAGCACGGGTGCCGCAAGAGATTCCCGGCGAATAACGTGCGCGTCTGGATATTCTTTGCTTCAAGGAACCGCGCTATGTCGTTTCGTGTAAAGCCTGAGGACTCCTTCACACTGAGTACAAACCCGAACCAGCTTGGTTCAGCGCCGAGTTGCGCCTGGGGCAAAAGAAACACATCTTCGAGTGGCGCGAGCCCTTCCAGGAGCTTGTCATGGTTGGCCCGACGCTTCTCGATGAACGCACCGAGCTTCTTGAGCTGGGCGAGCCCAATTGCGGCTTGGAGGTCCGTGGCTTTGAGATTATACCCCAAGTGCGAGTACACGTATTTATGATCATAGCCCAGGGGTAAGGTCCCGAATTGTTTGTCGAAGCGCTTGCCGCAGGTGTTGTCGTGACCGGCCGTGCACCAGCAATCGCGGCCCCAATCCCGAAACGATTGCACGATGGCGGCGAGCTTCGGGTTGGGAGTGAAGACCGCTCCACCTTCGCCCGTGGTGATGTGGTGTGCGGGATAAAAGCTGCTTGTGGCCAGATCGCCGAACGCGCCGGTGTATGCGCCCTTGTACCTTGATCCAAGGGCGTCGCAGTTATCTTCTATGAGCCAAAGGTCATGCTCACGACAGAATGCGAGGACGCGCTCGACGTCAAAGGGGTTCCCCATGGAATGGGCTATGAACACGGCCCTGGTGCGTTCGCTCAAGGCGCCCTGAAACAGATCGGGGTCGATGTTGTAGGTTCGCGTTTCCACATCAACGAATACGGGGATCGCGCCGTATTGGACAATGGGCGCCACGGTGGTGGGAAACGCTGCCGCTACGGTGATGACCTCGTCGCCGCGTTGAATTCGACGCTCCCCGAGTTTGTGTGATGTAAGCGCCGCAAAGGCCAGAAGATTCGCCGATGACCCGGAATTCACGAAAATGCAATGCCGTGCGCCGATGAACTCCGCGAGCCCTTTTTCAAAGGCATCCGTGTAATGGTCCTGAGTCAGCCAAAATTCCAGGGACGCGTCCACGAGGTTCACGAGTTCTTCCTCGTCGAACACACGGCCGGCAAAGGGAATACGGCTCTTACCGGGCTCAAAGGGCTCCGGTTGTCCGTGGGCAAGAGAATGGAACTGCTGCACTTTGCGGAGGATTTCTTGTCGAAGGGCCTCTGCTTGGGCGCTGAGCTTTTTCATAAATAGACCGGTTCCAGAACGGAATATTCTAAGGCCGAAATCGCGTGGTGATTATAGCTCTTTGGGCGCAGGTTGTCCAAACGTTCGAATCTAGAGCTGGGTTCGGATTCATTTTCGCACGAAAAGCGCTGCAAGAGGCGTATCCGCAAGGAGCGTCCAACCAATAGATTCCGTCAGATATTTCATGGGCGCTTCGTAAGCTTTGTCCACCACAATGGCTCCGACGTAGGTTTTCTCCATAATTTCCATGAAGTTCTCGGGGCCTCTGGGGTTGTTCCAGGAGGCGCCGCCGATTGGATGTTGTGGTCCATTTTCGATCATGTAGCGCACGGTGTCCCAATTACGGATACAGCCTTTTTCGGTCATGTCGAAGGCCCCGTACGCCGACGGAAAAGGAACCACATACAGATGCACCGTATGGACCTTGAACTGAGCGCCCATGTTGCCGTAGAAAAAGAGTCGCGGTTTCGCATGAAACGGGACTTCCGACCGGCAAATGTTCAAGACGAACCCGGAGCGCCGCAGTCTGTCCAGTGTCGGCTCATCCCATACCTCGGGATCGTCCAAATGAGGGGTAATATGATACCAAGAGGTAACGGGAGTGCGATCTCGCACCAGCATAACTTCCTGGAACCAGTTCAAGCGCGGGTTACGTATGGTCAACAAATTTACTTCATGGCCCAAAGCGGCGATGGTCATAGCTGCGGCCAATCCGCCAATGGCTAATGCGGTGAGTCTATGGATTTGCTGATCCAGCTCCCGAGCCGCCACGATGAAGAAGAACACACCCAGGACATGAAAAGCCGGCAAACCTCGAAAGGGCCAGCGGAAGGCGTTCACAAGGGGAATACGGGCCAAACCGTCCGCCAGACTCAGTGCGCCGGGAGAGAGAATCACCACAAAAACGAGTATGCCCGCCGCGAGAACCGCATTCGCAGGCCGCAGGAAAAGAGCCGGCTTACGGAACAATGCAGCGAGTAAATACCACGCAGGGATAAACCCACACATAAGCACAATGTTTGTCGTTATCGCCGGTCGCGAAAACCACGGTATTTGCCACATCGAGAGAGTTGTGGGAATGAACAATCCCAAATAGCCGTTTAGAGGAATGCTCAAGAATTCAAAGTCACCGCCCTCGGCGATCCTGCCGCCGTAGAAATCAAAGAGCGCCTTTTGGCCCAAAAGAACGGGAAGGGCCACTCCTATGATGACAAGACCGGGAATAAGCAACCGAAGAACCGACCGGGAAAACCGCCGCGGCTCTTCGGCAAAGATGTGCGCCAAAAGAATCAGCACGGTAATCGCCGAAAAATACGGGGGAAAAGGCCCGCCTGTCACGGCAAGCAGTATTCCGGCGAACACGGTCAGGATATGATAAGGGAGCGCCGCTCTCACACCGATAGTCCCGGCGATCTTGAGAATCCCGGCCATTAGCCAAGGTAAGAAAGCATACGGTATCAAGAAAGGGAGCCAATTACCGCCCCATACAAAAAAATATCCCGAAAACCCGAGCGAAAAGCCTGCGGTCAATCTGATCCACCGCGAACCACCGGCAACCAGCGTCAAAAAGTAACCGCCTACGGCAAAAAGCGCCAGGTGCAAGGACATGACGAAATCGAGGAGAAGCTTGGGGTTCTCGCGAAAAACGAGTGAAGGAATAAGCTGAAAGGGATTCAACACCCCGGACATTGACATCAGAATGTAAGCGCCGCCTCCACCACCAACATATTCAGTGTGATTGGGGATTTGGCCGTTCAGAATGCGTCTGGCGTTGTCCATCACAATGGGAGCGACCCCGCCGACATTATCATCACGATAAAATGTCTGGATGTTCGTGGCGAAGAGAAACCAAAAGACAAAGACGGTGAAAAAGACACCCAAGGCTTCCAACAGCGCTCGCTTTGACGAGATTGATATTTCCCGAGAGGGCGCCTGGTATGGTGAAGATGTTTCCACATTTTCCTTATCAATTTGCAAATCCGTCATGGGAATGCTTCACCCGCTATCTTAGTGACTCGTCTCGATCTCGCTCGCATATATCAGGGGCCGTGCCCGATTCGTGGTATTCCGCGTCGATGTTTACGGCCCACAAATCATACTTTTCGCCAAGGATATTCCTGGCAGCCAGCAAACCCGTTATGGTCGAGTGATCCTGATTATTGTACTGGAATAATCCCGCCCGTCCAAATGTTTGTATGTTCTTGAGCGTAGCCAAATATCGGCGTATCTCGGTGAGCCGGCTCTCATACCCGATTTCGATAACGGGATACGCGTCCGGGCTGAACACGGTGAAGGCGTCCTCGATGTGTTGAGCTTGAAGCAACCCTACGCTCCTGAGTTCGTTTACCGCAAGGTCGATCTTGGCCTCTTCCGTGAGAGACGAAACATAATCTCCCATGAAGGAAAAAAATTCCACGGTGATGGGAAAAGATTTCGGGGTCGCCTGTAGCGCCGAAGAAAAATTGGCGTAATTGGCGATCCTGCCGGTCCTCAGCTCGGGTGAATGCACATAGATCCAGTTGTCCGGGAATAGATTCGCTTTGTTGCACACAACAAGGTTTACGCAATAATGATTGCGGAACCGGAGCCGGTTTCCCGCATCGAGAATGTCGGCAGGCGGCGGAGGGTCGAGTATTTTCAGCAAGTCGGTTATGGCTGCGCTGGAAAGCACATGCTCACAAGTAAGTGTATGCGACGCTCCTTCGAGATCATACGACACTTCCCAGGCGCCGTTGGAGGATGCGATGCGGGTCACCGCGGCATTAGGAATATAAACGCCCCCCTGTGAGACAAACCGCCGAATCATGTTCGTATAGAGCCGTCCGGCGCCTTCACGGGGATAGAGGAACTGATCCACCAGGGTTTTTACGCCGGCGTTCTTGGGCTTCACCATGGCGTTGTACAAGGCCGTGAAGAGGTTCAAGCCCTTTATGCGCTGAGAGGCCCAGTCCGCGCTGATTGAGTCACAGGGTATTCCCCACACCTTTTCCGTGTAGTGCTTGAAAAAGGCCTGATAGAGGACTCCACCGAAGTTGTCCGAGACCCAATCTTCAAACGTAAGGGCTTCCCGGGGTTTGAGCATACGCCGCATTCGCACGGCGCCGTAGTCGGCAAAGGCCGCGGCAGCGGACCCGATTCCCAGGCCGAACAATGCGTTGAGAGGCGTTAAGGGGTAGTTGAACAGCTTACCTTTATAGAGAATGCGGGTGAGCCGATCCACGGAAATGAGATCCGGCCCGAGAAAATCCTTCCACAGATCGAGAACTTCGGGAGACTTCGTGAAAAAACGATGGGGTCCTATGTCAAAGGTATTGCCGTCTTTAACGAGGGATCGAGCGAGCCCACCGGGAGACTCCTGTTTGTCGATGATGACCGTCGGGACTCCGGCGTTCGTCAGTGCGCAACCTGCTGCGCAACCCGCAGGACCGGCGCCGATTATGAGGGTTTGTATTCTATCAGACATTGCTTAGATTGAAAGTAAAGCATCTGCAAGGGAAATTGCCGACGGATACGTTGTGTAATTGGGTAAAAAGATACTTATGAATCTCTACCTTGGCGTTCTCAAAGAGCACCGGACATGCTCTTCTAAAAGCGCATACGAGTTACGTTTTGCCGACGCTCCTTAGGTTTATCGGCAAAACGGTTTTCAGGCACTGCCTTTATACACGAGAGGATGAGGGGAAACAACTATGTGAGGAGGTGTGCGCTTGACCGGAACCCGAGAAACGAATATTCTCGGCTGAACCACTGTTGTTCGATCTTAACCGTTCGCTGTAAATGGTACGTTGTGGATAAAATTCTTCTTAGGAATAACCGGACGATAAACTTGGCCAACTTTTCTTCCACCGAAGATCGCCTTATCTATTATTTTTTCGTTTTTGCGCTTGTTTTTGCCTTTTGGTCGCTCATCTCCGTTTCATTTGAAGATTTTTACCGGGACGACAACGTGGGGGGGTCCGGGCCTGTCTATGTGGATATAGGAAAAAAGCTCCGCAATTTTGAGTCACCCAGCCATACGTATTTTTTGGGCGGTGGCGGCGGCACGTACATTTCGCCCGTCCTTTCAGGGATATATGAGCCCTTTGTTGCTCTACCTGCCATGTTTCTGAACGAATTTCCATCGTTGATGATGAACATGATACTGTCCTTACATTTAGCGCTCTTTGCGACTGGCGGATGGTTCATGGGATCGGCTGTAGGGGCTCCCATATGGGCTCGATTAACGGCAGCGCTCTCCCTCTCTTTTTCCGGTTACTTCTTTGTGTGGGGCGGCAATTGGATCGGCGCCGTTCTCTCTTTCGCGTTTATTCCTTGGGCCTTAGGAGGTATTCTCAAGGTAGTTAACGCTTCTGATCGACGCAGTCTGATCTATGCTGAAATTATCTTGGGACTTGCTCTTATGGGTTTGTTCACGACCGGACTATTTTTTGCCGCTTATTTCGGTGGCTTAGTAGCAGTGACGCTCATTGCCCACATTTTGATAAAATACCCCGGCGTTTACAAGAAATTGATTGTTCGACTAATTCCTCAAGGACTCATTTTTGTTGTTCTTATTGTGCCGTTACTGATTCAACAGCGGGAGTTATACGAGTATTTAGGCCCGCGGAATAAAACGCCTGTAGATTGGATACTCTTTGCGGTTCCTTTGCAAGCATATTTAGGCTTACTGCTGCCGAATACGTATTCGATATGGCGCGGCCCCTTTTATCCTCAAGGAATTACCATCACCAATATTCTTATGATGGCCGGCATTGCACCAGCCTGGTATCTTTTAGCTAAGCTCTTGTGCGCTCCACGGGTGTTCGTGACGAAGACGATCATGCCTATTTTGATAGGTTTGGGAGTGCTCGTTATCTTTCTTTCTCCTCACGTCTTCGGTTTGGCGGACTTCTTCGCGAACGTGCCGGTTATTAATGATTTCAGGTGGCCTTTTCGGGGCATTCCGGCCTTTCATACATTGTTTATCTTACTGTTTCTTCTTATAGCGCTTGAAGAAAGCACTCTTACACCAAAGAAACAGGCCCTTATACCGGCTCTTTGCGCTTTGACCTGCATAGTTGCTCTAGGTATCGAGTTCAACAGAGCGTATACGCCGTCATCAATGGTCAGAAGCTGGTACAATGCGGCGCCGAGACTCGATGATAAAGAGACGTGGAAGGCGTCAACGTTAGACGCTCTCCGGTCCTCGGGGTATGTAATTAATGTATGTCGATCCGAGGCATTTTTTCACCAAAAGCCACGTATTTTCATCTACGGAAACATGGGCGCCCAGATGCGTATTCCTACAGTGCATTTGTACGCTGCCCCGAGACCCAAGGCGTACGCCGCCTTGGGAATGACAATTAAGGGATGTATTACGGATCTTGAAAACGTAAAAGAAATAATCGAACAAGGTCCGCAAAGACCTCCCGTACCCAAACCAGTATGGAGTGGGCGCTTTGGACCGGAGAACTTTTACGAAATCGTGGCAAAAACATACGTAGGCGCAGCTATTGTGGAAAATGGTCATCAAGCGGCACTGGATTATTTTTTAGCGGCGCCGGGGTGGGAAGTTATCGAAAAGCGAGGCCCTGCCACGGCTTTTGTTCGGAAATGATACATACAAGGGGGTGTTCGTGTCGGAATTCAAACCCCCGTTAATCCCGTTCGGTTTTATAAACTGAATTGACGAAAGCCAATGATCTACCTGATGACACCCAAATTGTCGGAGGAGGGCTCTGTTTTTAGCCGCCGCCGAATCATAAACTAAACCTATTCCCTTCCCTTTTTCATGAAAAATTTATTAAGTCATTGCCGAAATACACCGTGACGTGTACATTTAATATATGCAAGCAGTTGAAGGTAAAAATAAAACGTACAAGAATGCGTCTTTTAAACCAAGGCGTAAAAAACGGACCATCCCGTCCGAAGTAATTCATGTCAATCCCAGGATAAATCCCGCAGCGCAACGCCTGCTGGACCGCATAGGCATTCCCGAACGGGAGCCCTTCAAGCCCGACCCGTTCCAGACTCAATCCGTGGAAAAGATTCTCCATCAGGATGTCCTCGTGAGCGCCCCTACGGGCAGCGGTAAGACGTGGATAGCCGTGGAAGCTACAAAGGAATATCTTGCCCGCAGCCGCGGTATTTGGTACGCAACGCCTCTAAAAGCCCTGTCTAATTCCAAATACGAGGAATTCGGAGAGGCCTTTGGCCGCGAAAACGTGGGAATCCTCACCGGAGATCGGAAGGAAAACCACGACGCTCCCGTGATAGTAGGGACCACCGAGATCCTGCGCAACCAGCTCTATGACTCCATGCAATCAGGGGTGGACCTGAACGTGGACTTGGTCATCCTCGATGAAGCCCACTATTTGGGCGATGCGGACCGCGGCGTAGTGTGGGAAGAAGTTCTCATCTACCTGCCGCCCAGGGTAAGAATCCTTTTGCTCTCGGCCACTATTTCCAATGCGCACACGGTGGCTCGCTGGCTAACCCACATCCGGGGCGCCACATGCGCAGTTGTTCGCTCCGATGTTCGCCCTGTGCCGTTATATGCACTTTATCGAGCGCCCGACGGTGAGTTGACGCCTTTTCTCAAAGGGGATCGGCTCTTTCCCAAGGTGGCGGCTACGGTGAAGGCGGATCGAGGTCGTCGCAGGTTCGCCGCTCCTCCGCCCGACATGAACGAGATTGTTGAAACGCTCCGGGATGCGGATCTACTCCCCGCGATTGTGTTTCTCAAATCAAGATCCGATTGCGACAAGGCCGTGGCCGGTTTGAATGTATGTCCTAAGGATCCCATAGACGGCGGCTTCGCAGAGACCGTTCGGGAATTCCTGGAACCATACCCCGAGCTGCGTAATCAGCGACAGTTGAGCAAGCTGCTCACCTGTAGGGCCGGTTCCCATCATGCGGGGCAACTACCCGCATGGAGACTGCTCATCGAGAAGCTTATGACCGCAGGCCACCTCGAGGTCATTTTTTCCACATCCACGGTTGCGGCAGGGGTGAATTTTCCCGCTCGCACGGTGGTGCTCCTCCAGAGCGACAGATTCAACGGCCAAGGATTTGTGGATATGACCTCCACGGAAATCCATCAAATGACCGGCAGAGCGGGCCGACGGGGGATGGACAAAGCGGGCTTTGCCCTCGTGGCGCCCAGCCGCTATCTCAACACGCCCCTTGTACGGGATTTGCTCTTAGACAAGCCGGAACCGCTGGAATCTAGGATCACCGTGAACTTCTCCATGACCCTGAATCTGCTCCTGTCACACGATCCGGCCGGGATAAAGGACATCCTCAGCTATTCCTTTGCGGCTTTTCGAGACAATCCTAATACCTCGGCGCAGGTCAATTCGCGCCTCAGGGAGAATTTTCAGAAACATTTGTCGCTCTTGCAGGAACTCAATTATGTGGATGAGGATGGTCAGCCGACCTACGACGGCCGTTGGGCCGCGCAGTTGCGGTTGGACCACCCGTTGCTCATAGCGGAAATGATCCGTTCCGGTGAGTTGAGCGACCTGGAACCTGAGATGTTAGCCGCTCTCATAGCGCCCTTTGTAACGGACAAGGACAAGGAAATCGGCATCAGTCGTGAGGCCTGGGCCATCAGCCGTGATGTGTGGAAGCGCTACAAGCGCATGCTCAAGAGCCTTAAGCCCCTTGAGCAATTCATGATCGCCAGGGGATTCGATGTGCCGTCTATTATGTTTTGGCCGTCGGTGGCGGTGTTTCTCTGGGCTCGAGGGTGCGATTGGGAAGACCTTACCGAGGACATCACAGCGGATGAGGGCGACCTTGCCATGCTGATCCTGCGGACGGCGGATCACCTCAGGCAGTTATGCGCGCTTCAGAATGAGGAGCCGAAGTTGGCCCAAATCGCACGCACGGCCCTGGGGCTTCTCATGCGATCCCCTCTTATCTAGGGCTTCGGTCTAGGCCCGGTTCTCCCATGCCGAAGAAACCGTGGCGAATAGGGACAATCTTATATGATTGGAATCCCGCGCCACGGTAAAGGCTCTCCAAACGCTCTCTCGAATAGTAAAAGATTGGGACCTGTTTGGCGCGATAGCGAACCGCTCGCTGCACATCCCAAAGGGGGTTCTTCACCGGGAATGACGCCAAGAAGACGCGCTTCGTCAGTCTCGCGATTTTCGCGAACATGGGCGCCGGGTCTTCAAGGTAATCGAATAGTCCCATTGCGATAACCACGTCAAAGGGCTCAGGAAACTCCACGTTCAGAAAATCCCCTGCGATGAACTTGATTTTGTCCCCAAGGCCGAATGCGTCCGCTGCGCTCCGGGAGAACTCGATCATGGGGCCGGCGAAATCAATACCCGTAACCCGTGCAGCGCCTCTTTCTGCGAACTCCACGGAATAGCGTCCCGTGCCGCACCCGATGTCTAACACCGAGGCGTCGGCTAAGGGACCGCAGTTGCTGAACGTCAGCTCATAGCGTTGAAACAGTCCGGGACGAAAAACCCTGTTGAAGAGGTACAGCAAGGGGTTTTCCCGTGAATAGAGGGCGTCCCACTGCTTCGGGACGCGGCTGAAGTATTCCTTAGTCCCTTGAGTGTTCATGGGTGAGCGCCTCTCGCATGGAAGTGAATACAAAGCGATCCAGGAGCGCTTCCAGCTTGCTGCGCATGCCTTCTCTGAAGAGATTGAATCGCACGCTTGTAAGCGCTGTTCGGACCTTTCCCAGCCACGGAGTGAACGGACGGAAATCCATATCGGTCTTCGAAAATTCATAGGGATGGCAATAGGTCACAAAGGGATCTCCTCGCTTGTTCACGAGAGCCACCGCCTTAAAAAGCGCCGGCGCGGGCAGAAGCCGCATGTAACCGCCACCGGCTACAGGAGCGCTGTACGGACCCAGCTCCAGGGTGGACACGGGGACCTCGAAGATGCTTTCCTCATTCCACGACATTTTCACGGGACCGCGGGGGAAGGCCGCGGCGCCGGGGTCATTGCTCCGGAAAGGGAAAAAGCTCGAATCGTACCTGAACCCAAGTTTCGCCAGTGTTTGGACGCGGTCGAGACTGAGACTGAACACCGGCGCTCTGTACCCTCGGATGGATTTGCCGATAATAGACGATAAGACCGCGACGCACTTGGCCGTATCAACCTCAAATTCAGCGTCCGTGAGGGTGCTCATGGGCGTGTGAACATAGCCGTGGCCGGCGATCTCATGTCCGGCTGCGTCTATGGCGCGAATGAGGTCCGGGTGACGCTCGGCGAACTCGCCTACCACAAAGAAGGTGGCCTTCACTCCCTTAGCGTACATTATCTTCAGCAGACGCTCTACGCTTTGCACGCACCCGGGGCATTCTCCGAATGATTGTCCCGTAAGCCGCCGGTGAAAAATCGCTTCCCAGCACTCCACATCTACGGTGAGAATATTCGGCGACGGCCTCATGCGGGCGGGCGTGAGTTCAAATGGGAAAACGCTTGTTTGCCGCAGATTCACCCGGCCGCACCATGTTCACGTGGAGAGCGCCGCATACCGGTGTCACGCTATCTCGGCGTCTTTGCAGAGCCTTTCGATTAATAGATGCAAAAAGGCGCGGGTCTCTTCTTCGGTGAATGTGTGACCCGCAGCGATAAGCACAAAGCTCGTAGTCTTATTGAAGAAATAGTTGATTAATAAAAGCGGTGTCTCAGACAACAGCTTGTATCCCACACCAATCACATCCAGCACGTCATGATGGCCGATAGTGGTAAGGGCGCCGGAGCCGGCCAAATCGCCGCTTTTCACCTCAGGCCACATCACGCCGAGCAAGGTGATGGACATGGAATACTTGTGGCGATTCAGCACGAAGTGAGAAATCTTTCGTTTAAGGCGAAATGGGGCGGGTCTCAAGAGCGTAACCAGCCGAAACACATCTCGATAAAATTTGAAGTCCATTTGGTTACGGAACTGGCGGATGCGGTCCAGAGCCACGCTTCGCCTGAAGGCCTCGATGTTCTTCCGCTCTTGGGGCGCGGACTTGAAGATTATAAGACCACTATTGTTCAGGCGTCCAAATCCCTCGTACCTTCCCGTCATGTTTACGGTCACTGTTGTGCTGAGCAGCCCCGGCGCTATTCCTCGTTCGCTGTTCCATTCGTCAATGATAAGGTTGGAGCCCGTCACAAGAAAATCCATGAGCGAAACGTTTCGCTGAAGAAGAAACTGTGTGAGGCGCTCCGTCTGTTCCACGGTCAGGGTCTTCTTTACATGGTGGCGACTCGTATCGCCGGGCCGGCCGGAACCCGTGGGAAGTGTGAATCGCTCCCTCATATCGCGTATGGCCTGCGCCGCGTCTTTGAGGTAATGTTCGCCCTCATGCCGACGGAGTTTCACCATACGTTTGCGATTTGTGGACATGGTGGAAGGGGTAAGCCGCCAAGGTGGAACTTCACCTGTAAGGAGTTCGTGGTAATTGGCGAAAAGTTCTCGACTAAATTCCGAAGCCTTTGCCGCATCCGCAATGGAATGATGATATACGATGCCGACTAAGGAGTGACTTTGGCCGAATCGTACGCAGAGAATCCGCACGGGCGCTTCGTTGAACAGATCCCACGGCTCGTCAAACTCGGGAGTAAACACCCGTATATACGTGTCGAAACGATTCTCCGCGCTGTGCTCTTCCGCCGCATCAACCACCTTCAATGGTATACGCAGGTGAGGGTCACGTTCCCGCGCCAGATAGCGGGCTAAACCTTTTGTTTGCTTCTTGAGCCGCGTCACCATCTGCGGGTTGTCGGCCGCTCCACGTGTAACCGCCGCCTCGAACGCATGTACATCCATAGGCCCGCGCAAGTCCAGTGCGGTGATAATAATGTTTTTGGTGTTTTTGTATGTGGAAATCGCCAACATCTCGGAAAAAGGGCCAAGCCGGTCGCCACTTAAAAGGGGTTTCAGGCAAAAGAGCGTCGAATTTTTCTGCTTAGTATGGTTGTCAGGCATAGGCCGACCCACGGTGTGTCTTAAATGCCTGCTCGATGATTCGGCAGGTGATGTCCGCCACATTGAGGTCATTCAAGTTTGATAGTGTCGCCCAAATGGCTTCGGCCGCGTCGGAACCCGCATTCAGTTCACCGCGCAGGGGTTCGCACAGGAAGTCCGCCAGCACGTAATGATACCTTATTCTGCCGTCTTCTTCAGGGAATATTCGCTCCAGCAATTCCACCAATGCCACTACATGGACCGTCAAACCGGTTTCTTCCAGAGCTTCCCTAGCCACGGCGGCCTTCAGTGTCTCTCCTACGTGCACCAGCCCTCCGGGTATACTCCATTCAGCCAAGGCAGGGGGGCGACTCCTTTTCACTAAAACAACCTGGTTGTTTTCTATGATGACCGCTCCCACTCCTATCAGTGGTGAAGTGGGGTATTCTCGGATTACCTGTTGTCGCAATGGAGCAGTCCTCACTCGGATTCGCAATCAAAGAAGTAAGATTGGGGAGAACCCGCCGGAAAAAAGATTCTTCCCTCATTTTACTCGATTGAGAGCATCTGGTGGCATACGTCACAAGAAACGCAGCCCTAGAGGGGATGAGCCCTGAACTCCGGGAGCTGCGTTTCCTTAGGCCGACTTTTTCTCACCCAGCATATTTCACAAAGAGGGTAAAAAGCTTTCCAGAGTTCCCTTTGTGGTCGCGGCCTTCTTCGTGCGTCGTCGCGGTTTCTTTTTCACCTCGACCGGTTCCTCTTCCGGGGCTGCTTCGGTCGGGGGAGTATCCGTGGCGGCCGGTTCCGTCAGGATGGGCTCCTGTTCCGGTGTGGACGCCGACGCCTGGATAGCTTCCGGCGCTTGCGCAGGCTCGAATTCCTGAAGGGGTTCCGGTTCCTGCGTCGGTTCCGCCGCAGTTTCGGCGAATGATTCAGCGACCGCCGCCTCGGGCATCTCTTCCAACAACGTAGGCGCAGCAATCTCCATCGCTACAGGCGCCGCATGGAAGGTAGCCGATTGGGAAATGGTGTCGGTCACTATCACTGTTTCCGTCATGACCTGTATTTCACCCATTGCGTGCGGGTTTGTGTTCAATAAACCCATAGGCGCCTGCCGGGACATGGAGCGAAACAGTCCCACGAAATCCCGCACAAGCATCATGAATTCCGCCTGAAAGAGATTCTGAAATCTCTCTTGGGGATGAAAGAGCTCCACCTGGGGCACATTATTTCCGGGAATGCTGCTGAGGCTCGCCTCCGCAGGTGTCTCACGCCGCCGCGAAGATCCTCTGCCGGTAGCCGGGGTTTCTCGTCGCCGTGAACGGCCCCGTGAGCGAGGTTTCTTGGCCTTGACGTCTTCCGTTGCGGGCGGTTCAGGCGCAGCTTCAGCCTGCTTGGGCTCTTCAGGCTGCAATTGAGGACGCATTTCCTCAGCGATTACCGCTAGGGATGCGACCGGTGTTTGTTCGGCCGGCGCAGGCTCAATCATCTCTTCGCGAAAGGCCTCGATGGAGATTTCCTTGTCCGGGAGACTGGGGCGCATGAGAATATTGATCCTGGTTTTATGGATTCGCTCCAGGTCCACCAGTTGTGTGCGCATGTTATTCAGGAGATATTCCGCGGTCTTGGAAGGCACAATAGCCCGAATTTCACCGGCTGAGGACTTACTCAGGGTTGATTTGATCTTTCTGAACACCGACAGCGCCGATGTCTCCGGCGAACGAATCCTGCCTTGACCATCGCAATGAGGGCAATCTTGATATTCCCCTGTGCCCAGGGTGGATTTCAGGCGTTGCCGCGAGAGTTCCAGTACTCCAAGGGCTGAAATACGCAGCACCTTGTTCTTGGCGCGATCGTCCTTCAGCACCCCCTTGAGCGCCCGTTCCACCTCGAGATTGTTCTTCTTGTTTGCCATATCAATGAAGTCGATGACGATGATACCCCCAAGGTCCCGCAATCTCAACTGTCGAGCGATTTCAGGGGCGGCTTCCATGTTCACGCGGTATGCGGTCTCCTCGATACCCTTTTCTTTGGTGGCGCTCCCGGAGTTTACGTCAATGGTGACCATCGCTTCAGTGGGTTCAATGACGATATGGCCGCCGGACTTCAGTCTGATCTTCCGGCTGTAGACGCACTCGAGTTGTTCTTCGAGCTGGTACTTATTAAAGAGCGGTCGTTTCTCTTGGTAAAACTTCACCTGGTTTTCGTGCTTAGGCATAACTTGATGAAAAAAATCTTTTACCTTGTTGTAGGTTTCCTTTTCATCAATGAGGATCTCGGAAATATCGGTGGAGAAATGTTCCCGGATGGAACGAATAACCATATCGTGCTCTTTGTAAAGCATAGCAGGCGCGGGTAAGCTCGCCACGTTCTTTTCGATGGATTCCCAGATCCGCAGCACGTAGCTCAGGTCTCTGGACAGCTCGGTTTTTGACTTGCCCATACCCGCGGTTCGTATAATGAACCCGATATTTGGAGCCAATTTGAGTTGTGTGACGATCTCCTTAAGCCGTTTACGCTCGTCCTCATCTTCGATCTTGCGGGACACCCCGTAGAGATCCGTTCCCGGCATCAGGACCAGGTATCGGCCCGCCAGGGAGATGTTTGTGGTGAGGCTTGCGCCCTTGTGTCCTCTTTCTTCCTTGTTCACTTGAACGAGGACATGGGAATCTTTTCTGAAAACATCCTGGATTCGAGGGCGTCGTCTCGCCCCTTCAAAGGACTCGGGGAAATAGGAGGGGTGCACATCGTTAATGGATAAGAATCCATTGCGCGTTGCGCCGTAATCCACGAAAACGGCCTGAAGCGAAGGTTCGATGCGGCTTACCACTCCTTTGTAAATATTACCGAGGGTTGCTTCGTGGGTGCGAACTTGTACATCAAGTTCTTCCAGAAGCCCGTCACAAACCACCGCTACTCGGCATTCTTCGGGGTGGCCTGCGTTAATAAGCATTTTTTTTACCATCAGGGCATCTCTTCTTTTTCTAATTGTTTGCGGGAATCCGCTTTTTTAAGGGATGCGTCGGCCTTTGTCAGCTTTTTGATTTCCTTCCACAATTCGTTTCTACCGTTCCCGTTATGGGAGGAAAAGAGGACAATGGGGAAATCACTCGTAACCGCGGCTCGTATTCGAGCGGGTAAGGCTGCAAGCTGAGAAGAGGTCAACTTATCGGTTTTAGTAGCTGCCAGGATCACCGGAATGTTCTTACTTTCAAGGTACTCCAGTAATTGCATATCGGAATCAGTGGGGAAATGGCGTGCGTCCACGATAGTCACTATTCCGGCCAATTGTTTTCGTGAATCAAGATAGGTTTCCACCATTTCCGCCCAGCGCTCTTTCATCTTCAACGGCACCTTGGCAAACCCATATCCGGGGAAGTCCACCAAGACAAATTCTTCGTTTATGAGGAAAAAATTGAGGATTCGTGTGTGACCGGGGGTTTTGGAGATCTTGACGAGGTTACGGCGTCCAAGGAGCGTGTTCATCATAGATGATTTACCCACATTGGAACGGCCCGCGAAAGCCACTTCCGATAGTGAGCCGGAAGGATAATCCTTTGGATATTGAGCTGATTTCAGGAATGTCGCAGTGGTGATCTTCATCTATGTTAGGAACGCTTACTCTTTTGTCCTATTACTAATGTAATGTAATTCCTGAATTTGACAACAGAAAAGTTCGAAGTAGCAGCGCAATAATCCGTTGTGTATTCATTTTTTGAGCGCCGTCGTACGTCCCGGCCCACCCCGGGAAACCTATCTGAACTATATAATAGCACACATTTGCGCTTTTGGGGTGTACGAATACGGCGCTTCCCTAAAGGAAGCAAAAAAACGGCGATAAATCGACGCCTATCTTCAGTCCCGCCGCCGCTTAAAAATTTATGCTTTCCAATTGTTTACATCTATCCTACAGCGGCGGATCTGCGCATAAGAATATCGGCGCTTGACCACCCCACTTTTATCCCCTATTATTTAATAACGGGCCTTTTTTCGTCAACCGCATAAACTTTCGTTGTAAGAATCGTTTTTGTTTGGTTCCTCGATCCTTTTCCAATATATTTCTAGATAATCTTTCCGGGGGGCAGCGATCCCAAGCAGTTTCAAATGTAAACGCTCGATTCGATCAACCGACGCGTCCGTCACTCACTATATACGGAGAAGCAGAATAGATATATTCGCTATTGTTGGGAAGCCCTACCTAACAGCCTACTTACGGGGGTGGAGGATTCATGACCCAATTACAACCTATATACTCAATTTTACTTATTGACGACATGAAGCCCCTCGTGATGATAATGGAAAGCGGTTTGAAGCGTCTCGGTCAACAGGTGTTCAGCGCATATTCCGGCCAGGAGGGCCTAGATCTTTATCGAAACAAAGACTTCGACGTGGTGATCTGCGACCTCGGTATGGAAGGACTCAGCGGCTGGGATGTGGGCAAAGCGGTGAAAGACCTGTGCGCCGACCAAGGGAAACCCAAGACGCCCTTTATCCTGCTGACGGGCTGGGGCTGCAACTTCGAGGATGAATCCGATCTCGCCGGCGCCGGGGTCGATGTGGTCCTGGAGAAACCGGTGGAGCTATCAAACCTCCTAACTATACTGCAAGAAATCATACCTAAGAAGTAACCTGTTCATGGAATGGGCCGCCAACTGAGGCATGGGCGCTCCATTAGGTCGAGCGGCGCTATTGTTCCATTTATTACGTCAATCTCTAATCTTTTGCTAACCTACCGCTAACATTTTACTCCTATATTCATTAGAATACGTTGAGTATTATAGTACGCCCGTTTCCGATGAAAATCATGCTCGTTTGCCGCGAGTGGGGCGCCGCCGTCTTATACTCGACGTTTTTGCATAACCAAATACGTCATACGACTATGGATGGAAAATGGGAAAAGAACGAGTGCTCGTGGTTGATGATGAAGAGGATATACTGGAGCTGATTCGTTACAACGTCGCCAAGGAAGGCTATCAAGTGGATTGCGCCGTCACTGGAGAGGAAGCCCTCAAGAAAGCCGCAGCCCATCCTCCGGATGTTATGCTGCTGGATCTTATGCTCCCAGGCATCGACGGTTTGGATGTGTGTCGCCGGCTGAAGGCGGACCCGCAAACCGCCGGGATCCGCGTCATTATAGCTACCGCCCGAGTGGAAGATGCGGATATCGTATCGGGTTTGGAACTCGGCGCGGATGATTACATTACCAAGCCCTTCAGCCCCAGAGTCGTGCTTGCGAGAATCAAAGCCGTCTTGCGCCGAAACAAACCGGAAGAGGTGGATGACGCCGGCATCGTACGCATACACGAGCTTACCATCAATCCCCTTCGACACGAAGTTCTTGTGAACGACGAGCCTGTTGCCCTCACCGCCTCGGAGTTCCGAATCCTTCAGTTCCTGGCCCGACGACCGGGCTGGGTTTTCAGCCGTGACCAAATCATCAACTCCGTGAAAGGCGACGACTATCCCGTCACCGAGAGATCCGTGGATGTGCAAATCGTCGGTCTGCGGAAAAAACTAGGTCACGCCGGCCGCAATATTGAAACCGTGAGAGGAGTAGGCTATAGATTTCGTGAATAGCCCTATTCATCATCGCGGCTCTCTTGCTCTCAATCCTTTTGCAAACAAAAAGATACGTTTGCATGAAATTTGCCTTGACTGAAATCCATATTCACTCCAGGCTTGAGAATACCGACATTCTCGGTGTAAGGATCCGTATGGGCAAGAGAACACATCTTTTCGGTCGCCTATTTCCACCGTTCGTTATCCTGATTGCCCTGTCCCTTGCGGCGGTCTTTTGGTATGCGACCGTCGTGGTGGAAAACCTCAGCAGAGAACAATCCACGGAAAACCTAACAAATCAGGCGGCGGTTCTTAGCCGGCTCTTTCAAGGTCGGCTGAGCCGTGAAAACGCGGCGGAACTCGACGCCGCCCTCAAAAGGGTGAATCATCGCATTCACGTTCGGCTCACCATAGCTCTGCCCACCGGTGAAGCCTTGGCGGACAGCATCGAAGCGGTAGCGAATGTGACCTCACTGGCAAGCAGGCCTGAAATCCAGGAAGCCGCCGCCGGAAACGTGGGGCGCGCTGTGCGCCGTAGTCTCGCGTCGGATAAGGATCTCCTCTTTGTCGCCATGCCGATCAAAGAAGGCGCCGCCGTAACGGCTATAGTTCGAGCCGCCGGCCCCATGGAAAACACGCAATTCATCCTACGGAATCATCGCTGGGAAATAGCGGGCATCGCCGTGGTATTGTTCCTGTCGGCCGCTCTGTTTTGTTTCCTCATAGCAAGAGGGCTTTCTCAATCATTGGAGGAAGTGAGGCTCGGCATCGAGAGCCTGGGAGAAGGCCGGCTCGACACCCGTTTGCCCCGTCCGCACGTGGAAGAACTGGCGACCTTGACATCTACGTTCAATCGAGCCGCAGGGGCGCTCCAGTCAAAGGTCATGATCATCACCCAAGAGCGCAATGAACTCGAAGTCGTGCTCTCGAGTATGACGGAGGCCGTCGTCGTCCTGGACACCAACGAACGGCTCCTGAGCGTCAATCAAGCCGCTGAAAACCTCTTGGGTATTGAAAACGAACGGGTCAAAGGCCGAACAGTCCAAGAGGCGGTGCGCAATACGGATCTTCATCGCTTCGTCACAAATACCCTTGCAGGCAAAGAACCAATCGAAGGGGACATCGTTTTCATGGGCGAACCCGAGCGCTTCCTTCAGGCCCACGGCGCGGCGCTCCAGGACACGCGAGGTCACAATATCGGAGCGCTCGTGGTGCTCAATGACGTTACTCGCCTAAAGACCCTCGAGAACATCCGCCGTGATTTTGTGGCGAACGTTTCCCACGAGCTGAAGACGCCCATCACTTCCATCAAGGGTTTTCTCGAGACCTTACGCGAAGGGGCGATGGATGACCCTGAACACGCCAAGCGCTTCCTTGAAATTATCATGAAACATACGGATAGGCTCGACTCGATCATCGAGGATCTTCTGAGCTTGTCCCGTATCGAGCGCGATGCGGAAAAGGGCGAGATAGCCCTGGATTCCGGTTCCGTGGGTGATGTAATCGAGCTTGCGGCCGCAAACTGCCGCAGACGAGCGCAGCTCCGTGAGATCGAGATCAAAACCACTCTTGAACCGGATTTGGTGACGCGGGTCAACCCTCAATTACTCGAGCAAGCCCTCATAAATCTTGTGGATAACGCCGTGAAATACAGCGATCGTGAAAAAACCGTAGAAATCGAAGCCAAAAAGCTCGCGGCGGAGATCATCATCAAAGTCAAGGACAAAGGATGCGGGATCTCCAAAGAGCATCTTTCCAGGATATTCGAGAGATTTTATCGCGTGGATAAGGCCCGAAGCCGAAACGTGGGAGGCACGGGTTTGGGGCTTTCCATCGTGAAACATATCGTGAACGCTCACGGCGGCCGTGTCGCCGTGGATAGTTCTCCCAATAAGGGTAGTGTGTTTTCCATTTACCTGCCTTTGCCCGTCGCTGTTTCGGAAGTGAGGTCAGCCCAATGAGAATGCGATTACAAAGAGACATTGAAAAGCTTAAGAAAAGAATCGTCCGCCTAAGCACCCTTGTCGAGGAACGATTTCACATGTCCGTGAAAGCCATTGAATGCAGGAACGCCTCCCTCGCCGCAAAGGTTATCAACGGCGACATTGAAATAGACCAGGAAGAGGTTGACATCGAAGAGGAGTGCTTGAAGATCTTGGCGCTCCACCAGCCTGTGGCGGATCATCTCCGCTACATTGTGGCGGTCCTCAAGATGAACAATGACCTTGAGCGCATCGGGGATCTCGCGGTGAATATAGCCCAACGTGCGGAAACCATTTCAGAGCACTATGGCTGCCAAATTCCCTTTGATTACTTCACTATGGCGCAGCGAACCGGCGAAATGCTTGAGAAATGCCTGGATTCGCTGGTAAACATGGACCTGACGTTGGCCTACGAAGTCTGCGCCGAAGACGACGACGTGGATTTCATGAAGAACATGATGCAAAACCAGTTTGCCCAAGAAGTGCGGAAAAACCCCGAAAACACCGAATCCCTCATAGACCTGTTTCTGATCTCTCGGCATTTGGAACGCATCGCAGACCACGCCACCAATATAGCGGAAGACGTCATCTACATGATAACAGGAGAAATACACCGGCACAGAGGCGGCGACTATGTGAAAGACAAGAAGATCCGATCCCTGGAGGGCTTCTCGTTATCCCTAGATAATGATATAAATTCGTAGGATGAGTGACGCCGAGTCGCTTTCACATGAAAGTCTATCGTCAGGGATTTAACGTACAACGACAAGACAAGATTTCATGCTTCGTTGTGACGAAATGTCATGGTCGTTCCGGCAAAGAGGTTTGGGGGAGAAACTTCTTTCAAGAAGGTTCTCCCCACTATTACTTCTTTGATTACGCATTGGAATAACCCGGTCTAGCCGAAGCGGCCGGTGACGTATTCCATGGTTTTCTCGACCTTGGGGTTTGTGAAAATGACCGACGTGTCGCCGTATTCTATGAGCTTACCCAAGTACATGAAGGCGGTGTTATCGGAAACCCGCGCCGCTTGCTGCATGTTGTGCGTCACGATGATGATGGTGTAGCGGCCCCGCAGTTCGTCGATGAGGTCTTCAATCTTGGATGTGGCGACGGGATCCAACGCGGAACAGGGCTCGTCCATCAAGAGCACGTCCGGTTCACTGGCGATGGCTCGAGCGATGCACAAGCGTTGTTGCTGACCACCCGAGAGTCCAAGTGCGTTGTCCCGCAATCTATCTTTCACCTCGTCCCATAGCGCGGCGTTTTCCAGGGCGCTCACCACTGTTTCCTCAATAATGCGCCTGTTCCTGATGCCGTCCACCTTGAGTGGGTACGACACATTGTCCGCAATGGACATGGGAAAAGGATTGGGTTTCTGAAAGACCATTCCCATTGTCTTGCGCAACGCGATGACGTCCACGTTCGGGCCGTAGATGTCAACGCCGTCCAAGGCGATGCGGCCTTTGGTATGCAGGCCGTCAATGAGATCATTCATCCTGTTGACGGATCGCAGCAAGGTGGATTTCCCGCACCCTGAAGGTCCGATAAGGGCGGTGACGAGGCCCTTTTCCACGTCCATGGTAATATCGAAGAGGGCTTGGGTGGCGCCGTACCACAATGAAAAGTCGTCGATGTCCAGCAGCCGGCCTCGGGGGCCGTTTTTCACGTGATACACCGTGCCGTTTATTTGATCGGCTTGTATATATCTTTCCGACTTTGCGGCCAAATGAATCTCCTAGATGAACCGTTCACCGAGCTTGATACCGTTGCGTACTCAAAGAAGTAATATTCGAGAGAACCTTCTTGAAAGAAGTTTCTCGCCAAACGCCTCTCCAAGAAGTTTCGCGATTGCCGGAAACGACTTTTCTCAAGGAGAAAATGCCGCTTCCGGTGATTATCACAAATGTCTTAGAAAAAGATTGGCAAAACCTGCTTTGCAATAAAAGCTCCGCCTGTATTACTTTCTTGCCGGCGCATTGGTATGAGAGGCTTCCAGACCCCACTGTATGCGCTTACCAAGAGTTGCGCTATCCTCCGTGAAGGGTTGCTACCTAAAAATGACCGGCGAAGAAGCGCTTCTTCAGCCTGTTCCGTATGAATATGGACACGATGTTCATCAAAAACACCAATGTTATCAAGAGCAATGTGGTGACGAACACCATCGGTTTAGCGGCTTCCGCATTGCGTGATTGAAACCCCACGTCATAGATGTGGAAACCCAGGTGCATGAAGCTGCGTTCCAGGTGGATGAAGGGATAGATGGAGTCGATAGGCAACTCGGGCGCCAACTTTACCACGCCCACGAGCATAAGCGGCGCGACTTCACCCGCTCCCCTCGCCATGGCCAAGATAAGGCCGGTCATTATACCGGGCATAGCCCTGGGTAAGACGATGTACTTGATGGTCTGCCACTTGGATGCGCCGCATCCCAATGAACCTTCACGAAGTGACTTGGGCACGGCCGCAAGGGCCTCCTCCGTCGCTACGATAACTACCGGAACCGTCAAGAGCGCCAGGGTAAGCGACGCCCACAGCAAGCCTCCGGTGCCGAAGGTGGGCGTGGGCAATCGCTCAGGATAGAAGATACTGTCGATGCTGCCGCCGACCATGTAGGCGAAAAAGCCCAACCCGAACACACCATACACGATGGAAGGCACGCCCGCGAGATTGTTCACGCAAATCCGCACCAGTGAGACCATGCGGCCTTGCTTGGCGTACTCACGAAGGTAAAGGGCCGCCATGACTCCGAAGGGCGCTACGGCTATGGCCATAAGCACGGTCATGACGAATGTGCCGAAGATAGCCGGCATTACGCCGCCTTCGGTGTTGGCCTCGCGAGGCTCCCAGGTGAGGAATTCCCACCAGCGGGACAAATACACATCCACCTTGTCAAGAAACGTCAGCCTATTCGCGGGATAAAACCGCACCACATCCGAGAATTTGATGGTCTTTTCCCGACCGTTAATATCGGCTAAGGTGATGGTGTACCGAGCGTCTTGGTCCTTTACCACAGCGGCCTCTTTGGAGAGATCCTGATACTGGATTTCAAGGAGAGCGGCTTGTTTGTTGTACGCGTCCAGGGCTGTCTTGTACTCGGGACTTTCCGCGCCGCGTCGCAGCTCCACCCTACGCAACGCCAATCGGCGCTGTTCCAAGAGGGTGTTTACCTTAGCGATCTCGTTTCTCTCTATGGAGCGAATCCTTTGCCGCCGGGTCACCGCTTCTCTGTGGGCCTGCTTGAGGCGTTCGTCGGATAGCTCGCTTTTCTCAATGACGGTCCCGTTAAGATCCGCCGACTTGATTGTGCCGATGAACGGACCCCACTCCATCCGCTCGACGAAATACATATTCGGGGGTTCCGTGGTTTCGGCGATCTTGTATTCGGGAATCCACTTGAAATCTTCATTGTAGAGATCAAAGTTGCCGATCCGGTATAACCGCCTGGTCTCCAAGCCTTTGCTCGCTTCAATGCGTGCGACTTCTTCCGCGGGCAGGGTCTTGAGCGTATCGGCCGTGGGTCGAAAGGTCTCGGTTCTGATGAGTTCACCGGCGAGCAGTGTTCCGTCCGAGGTCTTCACCACCTCGATGGGAACAGGGTAGAACGTGGCTATCCCGTTCACGACGATGAGCGCCACGAACCCGACTATCATCAGGAGGCCGAAGACCAGGGCTCCGCCTAGTCCCCATAAGAAGGGCTCGCCCCGCGCCTTGAAGTCCCATACCGAGGAATCTCTCCCTGTTGGAACGGCGGCGTTCGTCTCGAGGCGTCTTTCCGCCAAGGCGCCTTCGGCCGTTTCTTCCGGCAAAGGTACGTCGGCGGTCACGGTCGCCTGAGTCTCATCAGGTTTCAAGTAAGCTTCCTTCTTCGTTATTCGCGAATCAACTTTCATTGAGATATGCCGTTACTGTGGCCGCTCAATCGGGTGAACGGTTACGTTCACCATTACAACTGAGTAGCGCGTTTGCGAAAATGTATTCTCACCAGCTCGGCGATGGTGTTTATGACAAAGGTCATGGAAAAAAGGACAAGCCCGGTAAGAAAAAGCACTCGATAAAGTGACCCATCCTTGGGGGCCTCGGGGAGTTCCACCGCAATATTAGCGGATAGCGCCCTCAGTCCGTTGAAGATATTCCAGTCGATGAGCGGCGTGTTACCGGCGGACATAACCACAATCATGGTTTCGCCGACGGCCCGACCCATACCGATCATTATGGCGGAAAACACCCCGGAAATAGCCGTGGGCAAGATAATCCACTTAGCGGTTTGCCACGGAGTGGCGCCGCACCCGAGGCTCGCCGAACGCAAGTGCTCAGGGACGGAAGAAAGCGCGTCTTCGGCCAGGGTGTAAATGAGCGGGATCACCGCAAATCCCATGGCGAACCCCACGATGAGGGTGTTCCGCTGGACATAGCTGCCCATGAACTCCTTACGGGGATCAAGGCCGGCCCACGTCATCAATTTTGCGGATATATACGAGAGGATGAGCGTAATGATGGTAAGCCCCAGCCAGCGGCTGAGATCCAGCAGAGCGGAATAGGGCATGGGCCGCGCCAGGATATATGTGCGGAACCGGTAATTGTAGTAGCGCGCAAAGAGCCAACTCACCAGGAGCCCTATGACGGGCAAGTTCATGAGGAACAGGAAGGGCGCCGGACCACCGATAGCGCCGGTTACCCATGTGGTAAAGTTGCCTGCAAAGAAAATGTGCTCAAAGAGCGGCCCTAATCTATACGCGAGATAGAGCGCAAAGATAAGGACCACGAACATGAACAGGAACTTGGGGACTCCATCAAACTTCACCGCTAGGGTAGGCGGCAGGAGCTGCCACAGGAACGCCATTACGATGAGCGTAACCGGACCCACGAAAAATGCCAGGAGTATGGCGGCGATCCATGTCTCCACAATGGGCGACAACACCAGCGCAGCGACAAACCCAAGCACCACGGACGGTATCGAGGCCATAATCTCCATTACGGGCTTGACCTTTGAGCGCACCTTGAGCGGTAGGAATTCCGACGTGTAAATGGCGCTCAGCAAGGCGATGGGGATAGCGAAAAGCAGCGAATACACCGTAGCTTTGACGGTGCCGAAGATGAGCGGCACGAGGGACATCTTCGGCTCGAATTCGTCCGTCGCGCCCGTGGACTGCCATGTGTAACCGGGTTCCGAATAGCCTTCGTACCACACCTTGCCGAAGAGCGTCTTGAAGGACACCTCGGGGTGGGGGATGTTCAAGCCCCAGATATTGAGCGTGTTCGCCGTGAGATCAATGAGCCCGTCCATGCGGGGTGAAAACATCAGCAGGGGAGGGGCGTCTTGTACGGGCTTCGTCGTGAGCCTCAGGAGCGTGGCCTGACTCGTCCCGTGCCGAACCAGCACATTCCCGGATTCATCGCCTGTGGCGAAGGTTTTGCCTCGTGTGGTGGCGGCAAAGGCCGTAACCGGCGAGGTTTGCGGCTCGAATTCTCGCGTCTTCACGAGCTGGTACCCGTCTTTACTCGGCGCCTTGTCGTTTCTCAGCAGAAAATAAATCGAAACGGAACCGTCGGATCCACCAACCACAAGCGATCGCTGACCGGTCAAAAAACCTAAGGTCGTAAGCCGCACACCATCGGGCGTAAGCCGCACACTCTCCGCAAGAACCGGGTTATCGGACGCCCGGAGGTTGAACCGGTGCACCGTGGAGTTCGCATCCACAAAAAAGGCTTCTTCGCCGGCGTCATTCACCAGCGCCTTCGTAATGGGTGTATTGCCGGGAATAGGGGGCAAATTCACCTTGCTCAGGGTTGTCTTGGATGCGCCCGTCATCAGGTTGAGCTTGGATTCCGCGAGGCTGACCTGGGCCACGCCGTCGGCGTCCACGGTCACAAAAGTTCTCTTGGGGCGCTCACCGAATGTGGATAAGTGATAATCAAGGGCGATGATAGGCTTGCCCGCGTCCGATACAGTGACGGGCTCATCAAGTTCGATTGCGGCTGACACCTTCCTGACCCGCCGCCCCGGGATCGTCGTGTAAATGGCGGTCCCGTCGGTTCTCTGCGCGTCATTCAACTTTTCCGCGGCCTCTGGGACATCAGCTTCCTCGATGATATCCGCCGAGAACTTGAGCCTCCCGAACTGCACGGAGCCGTCTTCAAACCCTACGGCGAAGCCCGAATTATCCAAGGTACTTGAGAATGCCGTAATCTTCTTGCCGCCCAGATCCATCATGAGCGGTTGCAACGCCGCGCCGGACTTGGCGTGCCACAGAGCAATGGAGCCATCTTGGCGCAGCGCGGCGCCCATGGTGAGATACTCGTCCATGCTCAGGGCCATGGTACGGGATGAACTGGTGGGAAGCGTATAGCTCTTGGCGAAATCAACCGTGCCGCCATGAAACAGCGGCAGCACCTCGAATATGAGAAAGACCAACATGCCTAGTACGGCGACGATTACACCGATCCCGCCCACAGTGATGACCTTGTCGGCGACTTTGTCCGCTATAAGAACCCAGCGCCGCGTTTGCTTGAGACTGCGGGCGTCATTGTCCATAGATGTTTCCTTGGAGTTTCCGGTACATAGGCCTTGAGACGGCTTCCATATCTTCAAAAGCGCAGGAGAGATTTATCTCTCCACATGCTGCAACAAAAACGCCCTCGCCGGGGGCGCATGATGGGGACCGGGGTCGCTACCGGTCCATTTACGCCGGTTCATAGAGGGGACTCGCAATTATCGCGGTTCGCTCCCCGAGTTCCGGCTCCGCGGCCGGTAAGCCGCAAGGAGAAGGCGGAGGTGTACAACACGCTCCGCCCTTGACAATTATACCACGGCGGACGGCGCTATTTCAAACCTGCGGCCTTGAGATCCTGACCCGCGAGCATCGCGGAAATCGGGTAAAAACCGTCCTTGATAGTAGCTATCTGTCCCTCTTTCGAGAGCATGTACCTGATAAATTCCCCCATTAAAGGGTCAAGGGGCT
Source organism: Desulfomonilales bacterium (assembly GCA_038205805.1). Lineage (GTDB taxonomy): Bacteria > Desulfobacterota > Desulfomonilia > Desulfomonilales > Desulfomonilaceae > JBBSBY01. Next base: position 2,622 of record JBBRBO010000018.1, on the reverse strand, counting down.
TTTGAGGCGCTTTATTGTAATAAACATACAGGAAACGGGCCAAGGGATAATCGCCGGCGTATGCGTTTTCCGCATTGGGCTCGAAGCAATTACCGTCCTTGGCGCCGAGTGGAACAGCCTTTACATCGGCGGTCTTGAACCCGATACCCGAATACCCGATGGCGTATCTGTCGGTGGCTACGCCCTGAACCACTGCGGATGATCCGGGCTGTTCCTTGACGCTGTCCTTAAAATCACCCTGAAAAAGCGCCACTTCCTTGAAATATCCGTACGTGCCTGAAGCGGAATTACGACCATACAGTGAAATGGGTTTGTCCGCCCATTCGCCGGTGAGACCCAAATCACCCCAGGTCTTGACCTCTTTCTCATACCCACCTTTGTGGGTTCTGGAGAAGATCGCGTCCAACTGCTTCAGGGTAAGGCATTGAATGGGATTATCCTTGTGCACGAACACACCCAAAGCGTCAACCGCAACCCTGGCCACGGAGGGTTTGTACCCGAATTTCTTCTCGAAATCATCAATTTCCTTGGATTTCATTTCCCGAGACATGGGGCCGAATTGGGCTGTGCCTTCAATGAGAGCGGGAGGCGCAGTCGATGAACCCTTGCCTTCAACCGCTATCTTGACGTTGGGATATCTCGAGCGAAAACCCTCAACCCAGAGAGTCATGAGATTGTTGAGCGTATCGGACCCGATTGATTTCAGAGTGCCGGAAACACCGCTCACTGTCTTGTAATCGGGGAGTTTAGGATCGATTTGCAAAGCATAGGCAAAGAGCGCGCAACTCAGGAAAAGGGCGCAAACTGCAAGCGCTGAAACGGATGTACGAATCTTCAATGAAGTCCTCCATTCCCTGTTAGCTATCAAGTCAGGGGTAATTTTGATGTAAGCGCTCATGGGGCTACAGGCGCCTTAAGGCCGATAAACGCTTACGATTTTTTCCCGGCATATGGGCCGGACGGCGCTCGGGTTGACCAGACGCCTAGTAGTTAGTCCCTATCCTTAAATAATGGCCGTGGAATGTTAGGATTATGTTAATGCCCGTTTAAAAATGTATGAATATTTTCGGCGCCGCTTCCATATGGACGTATTACTCTCCGGGGATGATAAACGGCTGATTCAACGTAAAGAAATAATCAACAAAATTTGGTCCGAAGAAAAGGTACACCACCGCAGCCGCCGCAATGAAAGGACCAAAGGGTATAGGCGTATTGGCTTCCGTCCGGTTAATGAGCATACCCAGCAAAGCGCCCACAGCTCCCGTGAAGGACGACAAGAACAGCGTGAACACCACGCCATAAGGCCCAAGAAAGGCGCCCACCATCGCCAGGAGCTTAATATCTCCGCCGCCCAAACCTTCAATACCGCGGATCTTCTCGTACAAGACCGCAGGCAGCCACAATATCAAGCCCCCGAGTACGCATCCCAAAAGGGATGCCTGCCATGTCATCTCCGGGATGGCTCCCAGTGAGCTTGCAGCAATCCCGATCACAATGCCGGGAAGCGACAAAACGTCGGGGATGATGAGAAGGTCCAGGTCGATCCAAAATATCGCAATGAGAAGCGCACAGAAGACAAACAGGGCGCCGTAGGCCGACGATGGGCCGAATCGACCCATGAGAAGTGCGGAAACAGCCGCCGTCATGAGCTCGACGAGCGGGTATCGCAATGAAATACGATCACCACAGGATCGGCACCTACCCAGCAGAAGCACATAGCTCAAGAGGGGAACATTGTCATACCAATGGATGGGCGTGGAACATCCAGGGCATTGTGAAGGGGGATACACAACGGACTGACGCAGCGGGACTCGAGCTATAACCACGTTCAAGAAGCTGCCCACTACCGCTCCGAAGAGAAAGGCGGTAACCAGCCAAAACCAATCCCATGTTGCTGGATGAATGTATTCAACGGGCCACACGAGGTTTGCCTCCGCCTGAACGCTTCACCGCGGATCTGATCCTACGGTGCGAGTGTAATCCAAACCACACGGCGTCACAAGGTTATACGGTTCACAGACAAAGGAGCAAGATGCGTAAAGCTTTCGCTGAAGCAGGCGCTCCTAATACTATTTCATCACGTATTCAAGAAACCGCTATTGGAAAAAACCTTCGCATCAAAGTCTCGCGTCCGGGATGCGACGTACAACGACCACATGCAAGGATATTCGGTATGGGAGTTGAAAACCCCCCAAGCCGCCTTGTGAGGGGGGTAAGCGTCGGCTTCGAGTTAAAGGGTTGTCGGGCAGTATTCGTACATCCCCCTGACAAGGGGATACAGGGGGTTTGAGCTCAAGGCGTCTCCTATTATGGGATACTTTCATACTACGTTGTGACGTAATGTCGTGGCCGTTCTCCCCAATATTACTTCTTTTATTGCGCATTCGTATTAATCAAGGAATGGCATGAATGCGCCCGCTGCTACTGCGTACGCGCTCGTACGCGTACCACTCTCGCCGCAATGCTCCGCTTTCGGTAGATTGACCCGTATAAGGACCGAATAGAGTACCATTTTGGACGTAACTTACGGGTAGGTCATCCCGATTCCAGAAAACTATATATCAGTTTGAAGGGCTTTTCGCGTTATTGCTTTACAGCGCCGAATGTCTGTTCTAAATTAGT
>JBBRBO010000017.1:0-44280 GCA_038205805.1 Desulfomonilales bacterium | reverse complement strand
CACAATACGCCAAGTCGCACAGAATACCTAACCTAAGCGACCTCTCCAAACGGACCGCACAACCTAGTGCCACAGAATAGCCGCGCCATTCTAACTCGCCAACATCAAACAGCTTTCGCAAGAGCGGTGTAGAAGATCAGCTTAACCCACTCGTCCGCCACTGCCAGCGTTGAAAGGGGCACAACATTAACGCCCTTGCCGAGAAGCGCTGCGATTCGCATCATTGCTTCTGCGTAACCGCCCTGTTCTATCTTCGCAAGCGTCTCTCGAACAAAAGCGTTCTTTTCCCTACGCGCCGGTGTATTCCATATAGTAAGCTCATCATACTCCACCATTCCCAGGGCCAACATTCCGCCATAAAGGGTAAAAAATGCGGCCTCGTTCCAGCCGGCGCGCAAATCTCCATATAGGTTGAGAGTAGCGTCTGTGTTTTCAGAAAAGGCGGTTTCCGTGCGCTTAAACGTGTTATCCTTGTCTACGGGAGCTGTTCGCTCATTCACAAACGACGCCAGAGGCGGCAGAGCCCATAAAAACGGGTTCAGGTCGCTGACCGTCCAATGCTGTACTCGCAAAGGATGAAGCGCACGGAATGCCCGGGCAAACGGCTGTGTGACGAGAGGTTGCAGACAGGGCCGCACGAAGAGGGAGTAAAGCTTTTCGTTCAGTTCCGATACGTCCTCCACCACCTCAAAGGTTTCTCATCCAAGCGATGGTATTTGTTGAGCGCCCCCAAGTTCTCCAGGGTGCGACGCTCCAGAGTCACATGGTATTCCGGCGGTTCCTCATCACCCGGCTCGTCGGTTATCTTCATTTCGTACAGACCCGGCGCGAGTCGTTCGATGTGCTCGAGTAATTCCACGATCTCCGCATGCTCTTTCGCGGCCACTTTTCCAGATACGAAAATACCGAGGTGACCAATATTTTCATGAAGCAAGCCCACAATTACTTGCGCGTTCGCCTCAATGTCTTCAGCGCTGCCGTAGACGTCGCTTATCCAGTTAAAGGCCTGCTGAGGGGGCGTGATGTTATCCCCTTTTGATGCGAAAACAATTATAGGCGAACGGATGGCTTTGAGATTGAAAACAGATCCAGGCGCGGATTTGATTTCACCTCGAGCAAGTTTATTTCCCAAGAACAAGTGATTTACGATCCAGCGGATCTCGTTTTCGTTCATGAAATAAAAGCCGCCCCACCAGCGTTCGAATTCTAAAAACCGCGGAATTTCAGTGTCTACGTTGCTATAGAGATGGTAGTATTTGTTCCACAGTGTGTTTGCCGGATTGAGACTTTCGAAATTGCTGACAAGATTTGCGCCGTCGAACCAGCCACAGCCGAGATCGGACGCAAGCAGCGCGGTCCATGATCCCCCCAGCAGCCCGCCCGCATAGCGCATGGGATTCTTCCCATCCGCGCCTCCCCAGTAGGACAGCGGCGCGCCGTTGATAACTATGGGTCCGGTGAGCGATGGTTGAGAAGCCGCCAACATCATTACCGCCCAACCTGCTTGACAATTGCCGATCACCACCGGTTTCGGTGAACCTGGGTGACGTGCCGCCACCACTCTCATGAATTCGGCCTCTGCTGAACATACATCTAATATCGTCTGCCCCAGCTCAGGCTCGCGTAGGAAATTTACCGCATAAACCGGGTGTCCCGCCGCTAAAGCTACCCCAATTTCCGACTCTTTCTTGAAACCGCCGTTGCCGGGTCCATGCCCCGCACGAGGATCCAAAATCACGAACGGACGTTTCCGTTCATCTATTTGGATTCCCGGCGGAGGGAGTATTCTCAACAGGCTGTAGTTACACCGCCTTGGAAGACTCTTACCGTCCACAACTACTTCGTGGTCGAATATCAGCGCCGTGGGCTTTCCCTCAGCTTCGTCGGCGATCCATTGATCGCCTCTTCTGCGGAGCGTGTCCCAAAACAATAAGCTTCTGCGAAAAGAATCAGCGAGATAGCTGTCCCATTCGTGAGGCTTTATAAAAGCGCCGATTACAAATGGGAGGCAAACCCCATCGGCGCTTTGCTTTAAATGATGGGTGTATGTGGCGAAGGCGCCGGTTAGACGTTCAATATAGACCTTCGCTAGTGCACTCCCAAGGTCCATTAGGCGTCTTATACCGTCCGGATTTTGCTGCACTGATACCCTCCATGCGGTTCAATGTGAGGGAGCAATACACGACCGGGATGCTCCGCTTTGCGAATTTCCTGGTAATAATGCGATGCACTATTTTTGTCTCGAATTTTGCTCTTTGCGAGCACGCGCATCTCAAGATTACCACATACGTACAAAAGAAAGCCCGACCTTGAACAGATCGGGTGGAGAGTAAACAAAGGTCGGGCTTTAAATCAAGGGGGGAAGGACCTTACCGGAAACATGTTAGAATAGAAATCCAGCTTGCACGAATGGTCCGTCTATGACCGTGCCGAAGAGTTCGCTATTCTTTTCCTTTTTATAATTCGCATACGAGTAGCCGCCTTTAATGAAACCGAAACGACCCGTCTTGATGGGAATTAAGTAACTCAGAGCAGCTTCCGCTTCATAGCCCACGGTGTCATTCAGAAAACCGATGCCGCCTTTTCCGCTGAGAGCCAGAGTATTTCCGTGAAAGTTTTTTAGACATTTGTCAAATTCGAGACCAAGCACCATCATGTTCTTAGTGTCGTCCCACGAGCCGCTTATATTAGTGGTCCCTGCGGCAGCGACGGTCAACCTATCTTGGATGTTTAACCAATCGGCATACAGATTAGCTTGGCTGCTGGTCGTGCGGCTGATATTGAAGAGAAGTCCCGCACGATGTTGATAGCGCTCCCATTTGGTTGCAACCTGAGTGCCTGCCGCGAACGTTTGGCCGGAAAAATTGAAAGCCGTTTTGGGAAAACCCAATGACTCAATGTGTATGGGGCTAAAGGAGTAGCGAATACCCCATCGCGGTCGGAGCTGATACATCGCTTCGATGCTCCAAAAGGTATTGCCGTTTTTGCGCAAATTCAGGTGGTCGTCAAAATCCACACGAGAGGACTGAAACGCTGCAATATCAAATCCCCTGCGCGCCTCACCCTGGAGCCTTGCAAATGTAACTCGGGGTCCTACCCAGAATTGTCCCTTTGCAGGTGTGGGAAGACAGCAGTCCGCCCACCAATTTGAGGGTCCATTCTGAGTAAGCGCATCCCATTTTGATCCCAGTTGAGACGCAATGGGTGTTTTGATTTTGAACGGACTTGTGGGAGCGTAAGGCGCAGGCGGCGCCACGCTGGGCGGCGCTAACGGAGCTTTTACCTTGGTGATGGACTTTAACCTCGGCGCACAATCAAGCTGGGCTCCGGCGCATGGGTCATAACTAGCGAAAAACGGGTCAGGCCCGGCGTGGGCGGCCGTGGTAATCGCTGCTATAATCATTAGGATAAACGAGTAGCTAGACAACTTCTTTAACATAACACCCTCCCTCAGGGTTCTAATGTGTTGCAATCGGGAGATTAACCGGAATGAAATTTAAGTCAACCGAAAAGTTATCAAAACGCTATATTTAGGCGAAATAGCTCGAAACAGGGTTAAGCAATCGCTGATCGTTTACTCTAGCTTAGTAGTTTATATAACTGCTATTACTGGTTTTAGTGGTTATTGCCGCGCAGCGGACTGGAAACGCGCACCGGCCTCCTGTCCGGCTTCTCGCTTCTGAACCAAATGCTAAGGGTGTTCAAGTCACTGAATACCTTGAAAAGTCGGCGGTCAGTCCTTATTATGAAGATATATGGAGGGATTCATCATGGATGAACAGACTCTTCTAGCCGCCTTAAAGGACTTCGGCGCAGTAACCGTGTGTCCAGGTGGGGTCATTCATATCAATTTACCGCATTACAGCCTTAAATTCCTGCCGAGCGACTTCGTGAAGTTCGCTGAACTCGTCGCAATGGCAGTTGCGAAGTATGAGCCCGAACGCAAGCCGTCCGGTAAACCGCACCTGCAACTCGTCACCCCGCAGCCGGAAGAATCAGAGCCTACTGAGTAATCAATGTAAGTACTTTGCGAGGCACATACACCCTTGAGTGGTCTAATTACCCGGCGTTACCGGCAATTCGGCTGGGAGTCGTTCCCCTGCCGTACCGGCCTACGCATCTACTCGAGTAAACTGCTCGTGTTTTCCGAGTGGCGGTGTAGCCCTCGCACTGCGAGTAGCCCTGGTTCTCGAAATATGCCCGATCTGCTCCAGGCAAAATGTGAGCCCAAACCGTTACCTTTCGGCGCCGCAGCCTATGACGAGGTACGCACACAGCAGTCTCGTAGTGTTTGAATTTCCCAGCAAGGCTCACACGACATCGGACTGCGTTCCTGAAGAGTGTGAACAGCGCTTGTCTTAAGGGGAATACAGAAGAATTACCACTTTTGCCCAAGAGAAAGGACTCGTGACGATTTCAAAGGCTTACTTACCCGCGGCGCCGCGTCCGCTTCACCGCCTCAAGTAAACGGAAGAAATCCTTTTATTTTGCTTGCGCGCCGCGCTAAATATCTATAAATGATTATACTACGCGCAAATCGAATTCCCTTGAAGGCCTGCTCATGAAATGCCCTACCTGCGGCGATGTGGACGATAGAGTGATTGACTCGCGACTTGCTAAGGATAATACTGTGATCCGACGCAGACGCCAGTGTCTTACTTGTAAGAAGCGTTTTACGACGTATGAAAAAATCGAAGAAATCGTGTTGTACGTCATAAAAAAAGATGGGAGACGCGACATTTTTGACCGTCGGAAGCTCGTGGAAGGCATGCGACGGGCCTGTGAGAAAAGGCCTGTAAGCCGGAACGCCATCGAACGTGTGGCGGATTCCATTGAGCAGCAATTATCCGAATGTCCGGACAACGAGGTCTCGGCTTCTCACGTAGGCGAACAGGTAATGGAAGAGCTACGTAAACTCGACGATGTTGCCTACGTGCGATTCGCTTCCGTATATAGATCTTTCAGAGACATTGAAGAATTTGTGCACGAGATAAAGGGACTGTATGAACGTAAGGAAGCTCGGGAACGTGGACGAAACGAGTCCGAACTCCCCGAAGAAAGGCCCGGATTCCAAGATTCCCCGTGAGGCCCAAAGGTATATGGCCCTCGCGTTGCGGCTTGCCCGGAGAGCTTTGGGACGCACATCGCCCAATCCAGCGGTGGGAGCCGTTATCGTCAAAGATGGCATAGTAGTCGGCAAAGGCTATCATAGAGCGGCCGGCTTTCCGCACGCCGAAGTAGAGGCAATCAGATCGGCCGGCGAGGAAGCAAAGGGTTCCGAGCTGTTTGTGACGCTTGAACCCTGCAACCATCACGGACGAACTCCGCCATGTACGCAGGCGATCATTTTGGCAGGTATAAACAAGGTGTGGTATGGGATCGACGACCCAAACCCTGGTGTATGCGGCGGTGGAGCCGACGTGCTGCGCGAGGCCGGCGTCGAGGTCGTCGGACATGTTCTTGAAGATCGCTGCCGCAAGATGAACGAAGTCTACTGGATGAACGTTACTCAACGACGACCTTTTGTCTATTTAAAACTAGCCATGAGTCTCGACGGCCGCATTGCCACCAAGACAGGCGAATCCCAATGGATCACCTGTGAAGCGTCTCGCCGAAAAGTGCACCGTCTGCGTGATCGTGTTTCCGCTATCATGGTGGGAGTGAATACGGTAACAGTTGATAATCCTGCTCTGACTACACGGCTACCCAATAGTCGGGGCCATGATCCTATTCGGATTGTTACGGATTCCAATCTCCGCACCCCTCCGGATGCCGCTGTAATCCATTCGGATTCACACGCGGGTTGCATAATTGCGACATCTAAGAATCCACCGGCGGAGAAGAGAGAAATGCTGGAACGGGAAGGTGTTAAGGTACTTCCCACGACCGGGGCCGGTCGAGTGGATTTACAGGATCTCCTAACGCGTCTCTATGCCATCGGGGTAACATCCGTTCTTATTGAAGGTGGGGCTGGTTTGGCTTGGGGAGCCATTGAAGCCGGTATCGTGGACAGGTGTATGTTCTTCTATGCGCCAATTATCATAGGCGGGTCCGCCGCGCCGACCGGAATAGGAGGAGCAGGAATCTCAAAACTCGAAGAGGCGCCACGGCTCAAAGCGGTCAAGGCATTCCGCGTCGGGTGCGACATACTGTTGGACGGACTTGTTTCATATCCCGAAGCTGTATCCAGGTGACCTCTTGAGTGGGCCGGCGGCGAGCGCAGAAGTATACTCAAAAAGGACTGTAAGGCTACAGCGAAAATGCTCGCCGAACGGCGCCTGTAGCTCAAGCGCCATCACTCGGAAGCGAAGGATCTGCAAAAAACTCGAAAAGTGTCCATACCATCCGTGGAATTACTATCGGTGCGCTCCTTATTCGTTCTCGCCCGCCATATCTACTAAGCGCTCCACTGCTCTCTCCCACTGCCGCTGATTTGTAACCTGCGAAAAACACCTTATACTAAACGTAATTAATTGTTTAGGGGAGAAGCCGCAATGAAAATTCGTAAACGTGCGTTACCGGCTGGTTGGTATCCCGGAGATTCGGCGCAATCCACTCAGGACATCGACTCCTTTATTAGGGGTTTTACTCCTCCTCAAGGTCAATGGATCGGCGGAGTTGCGCCACATGCAGGGTGGGCTTATTCGGGAAAGGCCGCCGCTCGGGTTATACTCACCCTGTCCCGTTCGGATCCCATTGACCGAGTCGTTATTCTCGGTGGGCATCTCTCGGGCTCGCATGACCCTATTTTCTACACGGAAGACGCATGGGAAACACCCTTTGGTCCTCTCACGATCGACACGGAATTAACATCCGAACTACTCACCGCTAGGGCGGGAGTAAAAGCGCCTGCGCAATTCGTCGACAATACGATAGAGGTACAGCTACCCTTCGTAAGATATTTCTTCGGAGCTGTCCCGATTATCGTAGGGCATTCACCGGCTTCTATGAAAGCCCTGCAGCTTACGTCACGTATACAGAATCTCTTGCAGGCCAGTAAGCTCCGTGCGGTCTTCCTTGGATCGGCCGACCTCACCCATTACGGACCGAATTACGGCTTTTCTCCGAAAGGTTCAGGGGGAGCTGCGGTTGAATGGGTCAAAGAGGAGAACGATAGAGCCCTCATAGATAAGGCGCTGGCCATGGATGCGGAAGGCGTTATTCGGGACAGCGAAATTCGGCAAAACACGTGCTCCGCGGGACCAATCGCTTCCGTGGTGGCGGCAGCCCGTAATGCGGGAATCGAAAAGGGAACTTTGCTGGATTACTACACGAGCTTTGATGTCATACCGAATTCCAGCTTTGTAGGATATGCCGCTCTCATTTTTTAGGCCGTGCGTTGGGCCGCGTGTCTCACTGATGCCACTTCATAGAGGCTTTTATCATCTTCAACGCCTTTTAGGCAGACTTTAAATTCTAAGCCTACGCTTACTTGGTCTTTGAGAAGCTCGTGGGTCTGGCCTGAAATGATAACTTTTCCACCGGACGCTGCGGCCTGGATACGATCGGTTAAATTCACCGCAGCGCCCACTATGCCGTATTTTGCTCGGCTTTCCGCCCCAATGTTGCCTACGATGACTTCACCAGTATGGATGCCGATTCCCATGGTGAGGGGCGGCAAGCCTGCGTCTCTGTTCTCCTCAAGAAAGCCCCCAACGGCTTCCTGCATCTCTAAACCGCACAGGATTGCATCCAAAGCTCTAGCCGAAACGTCCGCTTCCAGTCCGTCAAAGAACACGAGAATAGAATCACCGAAAAAATCTACGATGATCCCGCGGTAGTCTTCGATCACCTTAATCATGCGGGAAAAGTAACGGTTCAGCACCCTGATTACCGCTTCAGGTGGGAGTTTTTCGGCGACCGGAGTGAAATTCCTAAGATCGGACATCATGATGGTGACGACGCGCTTTTCACCGCCCAAGTTTAGCGCTTCAGGGCGACTCAAGAGCTCTTGCGCTATTTTCTTGTCCACGTATCGGCCAAATGTACGCTCGATCAGTTCCTTCTGTGCGAGGTCGGTTATCATATTTTTAAAGGCGGCGCTCAAGGCGCCGATCTCGTCCTTACGGTTCTCGGGCAGAGTTACGGTGTAGTTCCCCTCTCGCACTTTCTGAGCGGCCGTCGCAATTTGCCCGACAGATTCCGCCACTCGCGCGGTGGTGAGCCGTATGAGGAGCATAATGATAAATAGCGAACTCACGGCAATAACACTATAATAATTTCTGAATTGTACGATGGGCTTCATAATGACGCTGCCCTTCGAGAACAGCAGAAGATACCAGTTAATGAACGGCATTTTATGGAAGCCTACCACAGTGTGGGGCGGATGCCCGGAACTGAATACCGTGCCGAATTGTTTGTGCCGAATTTGGTTAAGCACATCAAGCTCAAGCATGCTTCCGTTTTCGCCGAGCTTACGCCTGTCCAGCCAACTTTTGTCCGTTGCGGCAAGCAACTGACCGGCGCTCGTTACCAGTACGGCTGTGTTCCCGCTCAAGAGTTCCATTTCTCGTAAAGGCGCAAGAAACGAATTAAAATCGATACGTACGGTCAAGCGTTTTGTGTCTCCGCGCCCCATCTCTCCGATGACCCGCACAATGTTCAGCGATCTATCCGTAGCGTCTGGATCCATTATGGGAGCGCAAAATCCGTAATCACCGCATAGTTCCATTGTGTAAAGGCCTTCACCGGCTGGAAAGGACAGTTCACCAGGACGCAAGGTCATATCATTGCCGTTTTTATCCAAATTTTCCAGATCTACGAATTTTACCCCCTCTTTCGTCAGGAGCTGCTGAATGAGGAAGGTTTGCAGGACGGCGTTGTCCGGGGCCTCCTCAGATTTGGCGATAAGCTTTACAAGCTCGAGCTTTTCATCCAAGCGCATTCCTATTTGATGCGAGGCTTTGTCGAGACGGAGACGACTCCACTCCGTCCATTGATTAAGCAGAACGTTGCGTGCAAAGTACCATCCGACGCCGCCCAGCAAAATTACGATAAAGGAAACAGGCAAAAGTAAGAGCAGTAAAAAGCGTTTTTGAAGTGAAAAAACCATATATTGACTCGATTTACGCGCACTGTAGCAAATTTTAACGGCGGCGCCGCCGTTGTTAACGAGAGTATGCGCCGCCGTAGACTCAGATCACCAAAGCCGCTAGTTTCTAATGTTTCATTTTAAGCATTTTCTTTTTCATTTTCAGGTCATTGAGAGTTACCTTGCCGAATTCAACAACATCGGCGCCATTGTGTTCCGATTTAAATTTTTCCGCTGCTTCTCGTGTGCTGAAGGGCGCGAGTTCAGATCCCATTCCTTGCTGCAGATCAGACCCGGTCACATACAGGGCTGCCTTGGCGTCCATGAACGTCTTAGCGCCATATTCCGTAACGTACATGTCCTTGATGTTCACAGGATCGAAATTATACTTTTTCGGTTCGAGATACCAGCGGAACATATCCCCCGCCGCATCGAAGCCCTGCACCTTTCCGTCCTTAAATACCACGGCGGCAGGCCCCAGAAGACTGCTCTCAAGCTTCATATCACAAATAGGGCAAACCGCGCCAAGATCCAGCTTCGCGCCGTCCGGTAGTTCCGCAAAAGGTTCGGCATAAGCGGTTATTGCCAGAGCCGCCATCACAACAATTAGAGAGATAAAAACGCGAAATGTAGTCATAATTAATCCTTTCTCGCATGTGCCAATGCGAACAACGAGAGGGCCAAATCCGTTCTAGTCGCCACTTTGGCTATGATTATTCCGGATGAGGCGGTGAAGGACAAGTGGCCCGAGCGATCGAACGCTTGAACTCCTTTTCCTTGAAATAACAGTATATCGTAGGCACGACGAAAATGGTGATGATGTCGATCATCATTCCGCCGAAACTTGGTATCGCCATGGGGGCGGCGATGTCCGCTCCTTTGCCGTGAGACGTTAGGACGGGTATCAGCGCGAGAATGGTGCAAGCCGTGGTCATCAAGGCCGGTCGGACGCGCTTCATTCCCGCTTCCACGGTAGCCATCCTTATTTCGGGAACTGACGTGAATCCATGGTTTTTAAAAACCTGGTCTAAGTATGTTGAATAGATTACCCCGTCATTTGTAGCAATGCCGAAGAGCGCAAGAAACCCCACCCACACTGCCACGCTCAAATTATACGGTCGCACCTGGAACAAGTCCCTCATATTTACATCGAAGACGCTAAAATTCAGGAACCACGGCTGCGAATAGAGCCACAGCATGATGAACCCACCGGACCAGGCTACGAAAATCCCGGAAAACACATTCAAGGAGGTGGGTATGGATTGAAACTGAAAGTAAAGAACCATGAATATCAGTAACAATGCGATTGGCACGACGATGCGCAAAGTCTGTTCAGAGCGAACTTGGTTCTCGAAGGAACCGGCAAAGGTGATCGTCGCGCCCGCGGGAAACTTTAGCTCACCTGTCTCAACTTTGTGTTTTAGGTAATTGTCCGCTGCGTTCACCACGTCCACTTCCGCGGCGCCGGGCTTCTTATCGAACAAGACGTAACTCACAAGATAGGTGTCTTCGCTCTTGATCGTCATCGGCCCGCGCGTAAACTTGATTGTTGTGAGCATACTTAGCGGGATCTGCGCGCCTTCAGTGCCGGGAACCAGGATCTTTTCCAATGCTTCAAGTGAGTCACGCAGTTCCCTTTGATAGCGAATTCGAACCGGATATCGCTCTCGCCCTTCGACGGTCGTAGTAATCCGCTTCCCGCCTATGGCGATCTCCACGACGTCTTGCACATCCTGCACCCGAATCCCGTATCGCGCAATTGCCTTACGGTCGATGTCGATTTCCACATAGGGATTACCCACAACGCGATCCGCAATTACTGAAGAAGGCTCGATGGCCGGCACTTCTTTTAAGTATTTCTCAATATCGAACCCGAGCTTTTCGATCTCCTGGAGATCCTTGCCTTTGATCTTGATTCCCATAGCGGCTCGCATACCACTCTGAAGCATGACGATACGCGCTGCTATAGGTTGCAGCTTCGGCGCTGATGTGACCCCGGGTATCTTTGCGGCTTTTTGTATCTCCTTCCAGATGTCGTTCGATGTCCTAATCTCCGGTCGCCAGTTGCGGATAGGCTTGCCCGTTTCTTTGTCCATTACCCTTTCACCGGTGAGCGGATCTACACGGTACTCGGGCAGGTAATTAATTACCGTCTCGATCATGGATATGGGAGCAGGATCGAGTGCGCTTTCCACCCGCCCGATCTTTCCCACCACAGTTTCTACCTCAGGGATAGCCGATATGGCCATATCCTGCGTCCGCACCACGTCAAGCGCCTCTCCTATACTCGCGTGGGGCATGGTTGTCGGCATATAAAGGAACGAGCCCTCATCCAGGTCCGGCATGAACTCTTTTCCCAAGCCGGGAAACTTTGTGGACAATATGGACCAGAAATGGGTTCTACGCACGAGATTTGTCTGTCGGGAATCATTCGGAGCACTATTCGCGGCGGTGATTCGCGCTACATTTACAACTTTATCCACGGTCCACGGCACAAAGAAAAACACGCGATCAAAACCCAACCAGATGACCGCCCCAAAAATGATAAGGGACAATGGTAAGATAAGAAAAGTTCCTTTGTGGTCAAGCGCCCATGCCAGAAGAGGTTCGTAAAACGACGTGAATATCTTTCTGACACCCAGAAGGCCGAAAATAATCCCCGACGCAAAGATAAGATTCTTAATCAAGCCCGCTTGTACACCCAGTGGCAGCCAATGCTCAGTGAGAAGAAGCACCACCAGCGCCAGAGCCGCTGCGTTCAGCGCTGTAGGTATGTATCGCCTCACGGCTTCGGGCGCGTACGGCGAGATTCCTTGTAAAATTCCCACGAAAATGAGTGCGCCCCCAACCCACCAGGAATGCGTGAACGCGACGAACACACCGACTAACGTAAGCGTCACATAAATAAGATTTCTCGCGCTCGTGCGGACATTGTACCGTTGAAAAACCACATGCGCCAGCGGAGGAATGAGCATCAGCGCCAAAAATAACGCCGATCCCACAGCAAATGTCTTTGTGAACGCCACAGGTTTGAAGAGCTTACCCTCTGGACCGGTGAGTGTAAAAACCGGCAGGAAAGAAAGAATCGTAGTCAGCGAAGATGTGATAACTGCGCCGCCGACCTCAGTGGCGGAATCTCGAATTACTTCGAGCAGGCTCGCGTCCGGAGGCTTTTCCTCTATATGCCGCAAGATGTTCTCGGCCATTATTATACCCATGTCCACCATAACCCCAATGGCTATGGCTATGCCGGACAAGGCCATGATATTGGCGTCGACCCCGAATACACGCATAATAATGAAAGTACATAGCACCGCTAAAGGCAAAATCGCGGATATAATCATAGAGCTGACTAGATGATTCACCATCACGATAACTACGATGATGGTGACCATTATTTCCTCAGTGAGCGCCCGCTTGAGCGTGTCCAGCGTCTCGTGAATCAGCCGCGTGCGATCATAGAACGGAACGATCTTGACCTGAGAAACACGGCCATCCGCCAAGGTCTTCGTGGGAAGCCCCGGAGCGATCTCCGCAATTTTCTTACGAATATTTTTGATTACCTGGAGTGGATTTTCACCATAACGCACCACCACAACGCCGCCGACCGCCTCGGAACCACCCTTGTCCAGCGCTCCTCGGCGCATCGCAGGGCCGAGACTCACTGTAGCTACGTCTTTAACATAGAGAGGAACGCTCTCATTTACTTTGATAACGCTGTTTTCAACGTCTTGAACGGACTTAATAAACCCCAACCCCCGTATGGTGTATTCCGCTCGATTAACCTCAATGGTCCCTGCGCCCACGTCAAGGTTGGACTGTTTCACTGCCATCAGAATCTCAGGTAGCGTAATCCCGGCGGCACGCATGGCGTCAGGGTTTATGTCGATCTGGTATTCTTTGACGTATCCACCAACTGAAGCTACTTCGCTTACGCCTCCCGCCGCTGCTAAATGATAACGGACGTTGTAGTCCTGAATACTTCGTAATTCGTCGAGACCGAAGCCCTCCGCCTCCAACGTGTACCAATAAACTTGTCCCAATGCCGTCGCGTCAGGTCCCAGAGTCGGCGTCACCGCTTCCGGTAAAGTTCCAGCGGGCAGTGAATTAAGCTTCTCCAAAATGCGCGATCGGGACCAGTAAAACTCTATGTCATCTTGAAAAATTACATAGATGGTGGAGAACCCGAAATAGGAATTGCTCCGCACGGCCTTTACTCCAGGCATTCCAAGGAGCGACACCGTGAGAGGATACGTAATTTGATCTTCGACATCTTTGGGGGAACGCCCTTCCCAAGCAGTGAAAACGATTTGCTGATTTTCACCAATATCCGGGATAGCGTCTACAGGTATAGGGCGCCTATCGAGCCACGCGGTATCCCAATCGAAGGGAGCGGTCATAAAGCCGCCCAAGAGCACCGCTAAGAACACCATCACGGCCAAGAGTTTCTGTTGAATCCAGAACTGCATGGTTCGCGAAAAAAAGGAACGCGGCGGTGTAGCCGGCTGTGTATTCTCTTCAGGCATTATTTTCTCCCGGGTCGGCTTTCAGTTTATAATCAAGCCCTCTTCCCGGTTAAGTGCGGCCATGCCGTTACTATTCCGTAGCAGGCGCCAAAGTCTCTTCTAATGACGCGCATTTTGCTTCTTTAACTGAAGTATATGGGTTAGTGGACTCTTTCGAGGATGCGAGCCAGTAGGCGCCTTTTCCGTCAAAAACGTCCCCACAGTAATAAACGTAGAGCGGTCCTTCCATTGCATGACCAAAGGACATCAGCGTCCGGACAAGCGTTTCTGATATGACATCAAACGAGGAACGCTGTGACGAAAGATCCTTGTTATTCGCGATGTTCGCTCCATCGGTCGCTACCACTTTCGCAAGCTTGCCCCACGTGTACTGAGCTTTGTTAGTAAGATTGAGCGTTTTGACTTCAGCGACATGCTTTACGAAAGGCTCAGCGGCAAGAGCCGCGCCGGCCGTATCTCCTTCAGCAAGGCTCTTCTTCACCTGAAAATAGTCAAGTAGCACGGGTGTAAGCTCTTTCAGGAACTCTTGACTCACGGTTATTCGCGAAATGACTTCTTCGTCGCTTGGCGTCTGCTCATCGGTCGACGGCGTCGCGCTCGCCGTTGACATCATACTGGGCTTTCCGAGTATCTGCATGGCGCTGTCAATCTTGAAGTTGCCCTTCACCACTACGCGCTCACCTTCTTTCAAGCCGTCGTAGACGACGTACTTGTCACCGGCTCTCGGACCAAGGGAAACCTCACGCAGGTCGTATGTCGGTTTATCCGCAGGAACCTCCACATATACGATACTTCGCTTGCCCGTAATGAGCGGCGCAGTTGCGGGAATGACCAACGGTAACTGCGGATGGGGGTCATCCGAGTACCCGAACGAGGAAGCGGGTTGGAGCGCCGTTTTGCTGTCGGGGCACACTCCGGGGGTAGCGCTCGCTTCATCCCGCGGGTGTATTGGGCAGATGTATTTTCCGGCCCATTCGGATTTGATCACCTTGCCCTTTGCGTCAACCTCGGACTCCAGTTCGGCGGACACAAACATACCGGGCTTGAGTGCATAATCAAAATTTTCCGCATCGACCCTGACCTTCACGGATCGTGTTTTCATATCTAAGGTGGGATCAATGAACAGCACTCTCCCGGTAAATGTGCGCCACGGCAGAGCCGGTGTAGTAAAGGTCACGTCTTGTCCATACTTAATCCACGGTAGGTCCATCTCATAAGCGTCCATCTTTATCCACACATGAGACAGATCGTTTATAGAGAACATTTCCGTGCCCTCTTTCACGAACTGACCCAAAATCGCCATCTTCTTTGTGACAACTCCCGTTATCGGAGCGCGTAAGGTCACATTTAGAATGGGTTTTTTCTTCTTCCGAATTTCTTGAATCTGTTCTTTTGTGAGTCCTAGCTGAAGCAGTTTTTCCTCGGCCCCGCGTATAACTGCGTTCTCATCCTCGCTGCGTATGGATTCGAAGAGTTCCACTTGAGATTTGATGAGCGTAGGGCTCCAAATCATCACCATGGGATCGCCCTGGTTTACGTGAACACCGGTAAAATTGATGTAGATTTCATCCAGCCTGCCGTCCACACGGGAAGTCAACGCCGCTACGCGTGTTTCGTCCTCGTAGACCAAGCCGACCATACGGATCGGGATCTTAGCGTGATCGCGCTTCACTTCAGCCGTTTGCACCAGCGCAAGTTTTTGGGCTTGGGGCGTCATCACCAATTGTGTGAAGGGCGTAGTTTCTGAAGACGTGTCTGTGAGTGGAATTAAATCCATGAAACATATCGGGCACTTTCCGGGATTTGGTAGGCGAATTTGGGGGTGCATTGAGCACGTCCAAATTTCGGCGTGGGCTGCCTGCTTCTCGTTTGCGTGGTCGTGCTCCGCGGCGACAGGAGCCGTGATTTTTCCGGTATTTTCATAAGGAGCAAGCATATATCCGAAAGCAAACGCCGCCACCACGAAGACGATAATGACCAGCTTTCCCACGAACGAGCGTTTCTTTACAAGTTCAGTGCTCATGACTTGCCCCAAATTCCTGTTTTTGATTGCATGTCAGACTGCGTTCTGCCCATACGCGCTCCATTAAGCATTGAAAACTTCCGGTTGCGCCCCGGCTCCGTGGGGTAACGCTTCTATACGCTTGGTAGCCGACGAGGACGCCGACGCGAACGCCGACGTCCATGTGGTAGCTTACAGCCCGACGCTCAGCGCATCTCGGCTTCGCTCTTTCAGAGATAGAGGCGCTGCCGCAGGCGGCGATTCCTTTATATGACCATCGGATACTTCAATGAGTCTGTGACCGAACTCCGCGTTTTTACGGCTGTGGGTCACCATGACGATGGTCTGCCCTTCCGCATTCAAGCGCTTCAACAACGCCATTACGTCCGCGCTGTTCCGGGAATCCAGGTTACCCGTAGGCTCATCGGCGAACAATATCGGCGGCTCATTCACTACTGCCCGCGCTATCGCCACCCGCTCTTGTTCGCCTCCCGACAATTGATTGGGAAGACGATGCGCCTTTCCTCCTAACCCGACTCGGTCCAGGGCGGCGCGAGCGAGGTTCTCTTTGTCCGCCTCGGAGTGATGCGTCACCGCCAATGGAAGCTGCACATTCTCGACCACATTCAGGTATGGAACAAGCTGAAAAGACTGAAAGATAAACCCCATGAACTCACGGCGAAAATCCGCCAATTTGTCGCGGGTCAGCTTGTAGAGACTGATACCGCCGATTATGACTTCACCTTCAGTAGGACTGAGAAGACCGCCAAGCATGGAAAGCAGAGTGCTCTTGCCTGCCCCGGATTCTCCCATTATCGAAAGAAATTCGGCTTGCTCTATACTCACATTTATGTTTTCGACGGCGAGTACTTGCGCCTCGCCTTCACCAAAAGCTTTCGTAACGTTCTGCACCGTTATATAGCTCATCCGTATCTCCTTATAGAGTGCGCAAAGCTTCGCTGGGGTCCATTCTCGATGCGGTCAACGCCGGATAGAGAGACGCCAGAATTCCTATCAGCACGGCAAGAAACACTGCTCCCGCCGCCAAAAGAGGATCCCAGGAAAAAGCCGGGGCCGTGTCACTGAGGAACGTCAGCAGAACCTTCGTGATCACCAGTCCGACCCCGTAACCGATCACGCCGGCAATGAGGGACACTATTGCCGCTTCGAGGAGGATAATACGCATGATGTGCGATTTACGAAAACCTATGGCGCTAAAGATGCCGATTTCACGGGTTCGCTCGTTAACGCTACCCATCATAGTCACGAAAACCACCATGGAACCTACGAGAAGGACAAGAGCAGAAATTCCCAGCGAGAATTTCCGGAAGCTGTGAAGCGTATCCATTCGACCTTCGACAACCTGTTGCACCGCCGTAACCTTGGCGGACGGGATTTTCCGTGAAATCTGAGAGACAATGTCCGAAATCGGGCAGTTTTTACACAGGGCCGCTACTTCGGCCATGCCGATAACACCCTCTTTATTAAACACTTGCTGCGCTACCGGTAAGGACATAAAAACGAGTCCGTCGTCTTGAGAACCCGTAGAAGCAAGTACGCCCGCCACCTTGAAGGCGCGATCTTTGATGGTGAGATCAGAACCTACCATAAGTTTAAATTTCTCTGCGACGTCTCTCCCCACCAGTATTTCGTTTTCGGCGGTAGGCTTTACTCCAATAATTTCCCACCACTTTTTCAGAGATAATTCAGCCGGGAAATCAACTCCTACCACCAGCGCTTTCTTGCCTTCGTTCTCGAACACGCCAAAGACTTTGGGGCTCACGATACGTATGTTGGCCGCATTTTCTATGGTCTTGATCTTCTCCAGATCCGCTTGGGAAATCTCCTTGAGATCAAAGGACAACCCGCCAAGATTGAGGCCGCCATACGTAAGCGCCAATCCCTCTGAACGCGGTGTAATGATGATATTGGCGCCGAACTCATCCATCTTGTGCATCACGTCTTCTTCCAGAATACGAGTAGTCGTCAGAAGCGCCACCACGGCTGCAACTCCTACGAGCAGTCCCGTAACCAGAAAAAACACCTTGGTTTTTCGGCGTCGCAAATTGTTAATGGCTATGTCTCGAAGCTTCATGGGTAATCCTAATTAAAATAGTGGAGACCCGTGAGCAGGTCTTTTTCGGTGATAACGATATTGTCACCCTGAGCCGTGAACTTGAGAGGCGAGGGATTGCACCCACCCTTTCGACGACCTACATTCTCCGTCTTGAACTTGAGGCCGCAGTTAACACAAGTCATATCATGGCCCGTTTGGACATACCCCTTGTGGGCATGGTAACAAACCTCACATGCGTCGAAGGCGCCCTTTATCGACCCGTCTTTTGACTTTACTAAGAAGAAGCGCAGACGTTGCCCCTGGGGAGTTTTATATTCGAAGTGCCGAGCCTTACCGTCGGCGAAGGCCGAAGCCGGTAGGGTAATAATTCCGTTGTTCGGTCGTATTTGCTGGGCAGGCGACGTATAGGTGTCGGCGATTACATGAATCGGTTGGAGTATGGCAAACAGAGCGGTGGCCATAACAAAAACAAGAGGTAATACTTTCTTCATGGGAGACTATCCTTTCAATAAAATCATATAGTTATCATGAGCTTGTCAGCGCCGTTTTTAGTTGGCTCTTTGACCCTATCATCCGAGGCCAAAAGGTCTTCCAATCATCTTGTCCCGCGACGGTATGAACTTGCGCACGAATGGTAGGATCAATGATTTTTACGTCAGCGTCTTTAAATTGCAAGCCTACCCACTCGAAGATCTTACGGTTTTTCTCTGTGGGATCCTGAATTCCTTCAGCGACATGGTCTTCCATCAGTCTTCTGATGCCGAGTCTCTGTGCAACGATTTGAGAATACTTCTCTTCTGACTCATAATTCTTCCCGATGAACTTCTGAAGCTCGTCCGTCGAGCCGCCTTTCGCACGCGCAACGGCTTCCATTTCTTCAGAAATATCTTGGGGTTGAATCACGATTTTTTCTTTGTCGGCCGCTTGCAACAGAATTTCTTTTCCCACAGCGTCGAAAAACGCGACTGCCGGTGGTGATGACGCTTCCAGTCCCTTGTCCGCAAACCAAGGTACGGCTAAGTCCTTCTTGAAAATGGGTCTACCGTTCACAAACGCTACAAGGCCGGAGGAGCCGTCCTTCGCATCGAGCTTGTACGTCCCATCCACAGCGGCGGGATAGCCCGCCTTGACGAGCGCGTTTTTAATGCGCTCCGTGTCAAGCTTCTTCTCTCGGTACGTGACGACCATTTCTTGTCCGGCAAGGCTGACTCCCGTGTCTACGACGCCGGGTAGCTTAGAAGCCGCTTCGGTCACGGTGATCACGCATGCCGGACACATCATTTTGTTTACCGTGAACCGTGTTCCCACTACATCGCCTGCCAGCATCGCATAAATGGCGTATCCTCCGCCGACGAGCACTAGGGCAAGCGCTACGAAGATAAGCGCTTTGCGAACCTTTCCTGCGGAAATCTTACGTTCCGCCTGATTCAGGTTCTCCATGCTGATTTCTTTGATCTTCCCATCGTGTGTCATACTACCGCTCCATAGGTCGACAAAAGACCAAACCAACAGCGCACGACGCGCGCGCGGCGGACTTCTACCGACGTGCAAACATACTTATGCTTAGGGTTAGAGTGCTAAGATAAAGATAAATCAACAGCGTAGAATGTCTGAGGAGCTAAACGAACCGGAAGGGTTCCAAAAATGAGCTTTGATTGGCAGAGCCGAACCTGGCGAGGCTGAAACAAGTAGTCCGCCACGAGCTTGCACGGCCCCTGCCGGCGCATGAGACATAAAGGCGTCATCCGTGGGGCTGCCGCAGACTGCGACTATTTGTAGTTGTTCTATGCATCTACATCGAGGGCATTGCTGCTGAAATTGAGGCTCCCCGGTGGAAACTTTGCACACGGCTGCATCTTGCTCTTGTGCCCCGCGACAGCACGGGGGAACGTCCCTCGGGTGGGCGGCGGCATCACTTTTGCCATGCTGATGCGCCTTACAGCAGCACACGAGCGCTGAACTAGGCGCAATCGTCATACCGATCATGCAGATACATGAAAAAACTATGATGATGCGCTTCAGCATAAGATACCACCTAAAGAACAATGCTCGCCTTAGTTTACGCACGCCACGGAGCATGTCAAGCGAGCCACCTGATCCTCGGGAAACAAGCTGTATGTACCTACCGGTGAAGCTTTATCTTCCCGCGAAAATTCTTTTGCGGATAAAAACACTCCAATCTATGGAGCACGTTAAGGAATAACCCCGTTCCCCTAACGTTGGATTTTCTGTTACACTATGCTCACTTGTGGCGGCGTGCGTATGCGCCACGCCGGCGACTCCATACGCATATCGGTAGCCCTATCGCAGTGGCGCTGGTAAGGAACGGTCGATACTCATGGCGACTCACGGAGGAATGCGAATGTCGGAAGCGGAAAAACTATACGAAGCCTTAAAGAAAACCCAGGAACCCAAAGGATACTTTTTTAATAAAGACAAAGCTAAGGTGTTGGAACTTCTCCAGGGCTTGATAGTAAACAAAGAGCGCTACAGTTACATGTGCTGCCCGTGCCGCCTATCAGCCAATGACCGGGAAAATGACAAGGATATTATCTGTCCGTGCGTCTACAGGGTCCCTGACGTGGCCGAACATGGTAGCTGCTATTGTCAACTATATGTTTCGGAGCAGTGGAACGCCGGCGAGGTACCCCATATCTACGTTCCGGAGCGCCGACCGGAAGAGAAGTTTCCGTACTAGTGAACCCGGTGAACCAGTGTGATACACTCGGCGCACAGTTTTCACCGCGGAAGATTAGCCACAAAACGGCGGACACATTAACGTATATGATGAACACCAGTGATTGGTGCTGAGCCATTTCGATGTCGCTAAGTGCGCGTGAAAGTGAGTCTCCATGACCAGGCTTAGGAGCGTCATTCGGTCACCGTATGTTCCGCCGCGCGGGGTGAAATCACCTGGACTGGTGTTCGTCCGCTGCGTATGTGAGTATTTGCAGCGCTCAGTCAGTACGTCCCTCCGATGCTGTATGGGCTATTTATGTTTGCTGTAGGTAACTGAAGCGACACGTCACCGGCCCTAAGCTTCCCGAGGAAACGCCCGTGATTACGTTATGAAAAAAGCCTGCCTCGATGTAGCTTCTTCTGATTGCGCTTCGCCATTCTACGCGGCAGACAGCAAAAATTTGCTTGCCATTTGTGGCGCCGATTGCTATAACTAGGCGAACTTTTTTCTTCTTTTTGGTTTAAATGGGAGGGTGATATGACTTTGACCAAAGCCGACATAGCAAAAAAGGTCGCCGATGATTGTGGATTTATGAAGGGTGAGGCAACTGAAATCGTCGAAAAGCTCCTAGATATTATCAAAGGCAAGCTCATCGACGGAGAAGACGTTATGATCTCCGGATTCGGCAAGTGGACGGTAAAATCCAAGCATTCGAGACGGGGTAGAAATCCGCAAACGGGTGAGGAATTAATCCTGGACGCACGTCGTGTAGTCACATGGAAGTATTCACCTGTGCTGAAAAAAGCAGTCAATGTAAACGAATAGCTTAGGTATGTCACATCGTAAACGCTGGGACGATAAATCAGCGTGGTAACACTGACTTATAAAGCGCAAAGTAAAGGCTGATGTATGTCCGAAAACCCCTCGCATTCTAGGGGCAAGGTTCCGCTAGACCGCTTCCTAAACGATTTCAAGTCAAGTTTGAGCGATCAGGAACTGAGAGATAGGTACGCTCTCACTGCGAGGGGCTTTGTTGCTTTAATTAAGACCTTACACGCACGCAAAATATTGACGCAAGCTGACTTTGAACACAGACGTAAAATGGCTGCTCAAAGGGATCACGAGAAAGAATCCCAATTTCTTTCCGGCTTGTTTATGTGCCCACATTGCAATCACCCCCATCCGCAGCAATTTGACGTATGCCCTGCGTGTGGCCTGGAAGTGTATGCGGATGTTTCTCCCGACGCCGGAGACGTAATTACTACCACAGGTAGTCACTTTTTCGTCGAGGATGAAAATCAGCCGGATCTCCCATTAGAGGCAGACATTGCCCTCGATGAGCAATCGGCGGACCATTTTCCACCTACGGAACTTCTAGCTGTTGAGGAGGAGTCTGAAGCGCCCCAACCTTCCGAGATATCCGAACCTAAGAAGAACAAAGCCGGCAGATTACGATCTTTGCTCTCATACATACGCAAGTAACCCTCAGATTCCGGGTCTCACTGCCGCATACACCCTTGCATACAGCCTTATTCTAATCTCGATAATCACGATTCGGTTCGCGTAACCTACCGTTGTAAGCGGCTACCGTGAATAAAGCGTTCACCAATTCTCGTACCTTATTTCACTCCCTGCGCATATTCATACCGATGTGCTTTCAAACAGGTAAGATCGGCGGAGCTTTTACTGCAAAGTAGGTTTTTCCGATCTCGTTCGAACAAATTTGTGATAATCTCCGAAAGCGGCATTTTTCTTGAAAAAAGCCGGTTTTGGCAATGCAAAGGTTGTGGGGGAGAGGTTGGGGACTAATCCTTTCTTTCAAGAAGGCTCTCCAAGATATTACTCATTTTGTTGAATAGTACCCCTACAAGGACACTCTCAGCACCGTATGTTTTTAAATTTTGGCAATTTCAGTAGCTTATCCGATTTCATGTTGCTGCCGAGCAAAACACCGGGTAATTTGCTCGTTATCTTAACTGGAAACCATTTTTGTAGTTTTCCAGAACCGTAAGTAGCGCCGTAGGGTTAGTATCGGCTTTCGTCCGGGCCGAATTGTCGTATTTTCCGAGACCCAGGCCCCTGCTCGTGAAGGGGAAAAACGTAGCTACACCGCTCCCACAGACAATTATCTTTTTTGACTTGACACGGTAATCTAATATTATATCCTAGAGGTAGAGCTTAGAGAATCTTTATTTCAAGCAAACCGAAACAAATTTTTGGAAGGAGTCCGAAAGCTCAAGGCTGTTCTGCGCCCGACAACAATGCGAAAAACTGTTCACCGGTAACCACACAACCGCTTGAACGTACATAAGGCGATCCGGAAAGGAGAGAAGTCTCTCACGCAGTGTCTCCGGGTACACATTCGTCTCAATCCCGGTGAACGATGACAATTCAAGGCAGGCCCCTATTGAGACCGGCAGGAAGTTCTTTCAAGAAGGTTCTCCCCCATGGATTTTATTTCAATAGGGCTCAGTATGATAATAGGCGACGTGAGCATTCAGTTATAGCGGCAAATCGCGGTTGCTATCCAGGAATATACGATAGTTATGGTATCGCTCACGCACGTAACCGAAGGGTTACCTGACGACCGGAAAAACAGTTGAAGCCGGACGCCACGTGCTATATGCTTATTGGTCTATATCGACCGGGAAACTCACATGGACGCATGTAGGCGCTTTATTTCGTCGTCAGAGGAGGGCTCAATCGAATTCGGCCGCCGTTTGGCCCTTTACGTGAAGGCGGACTGCGTCATTTTAATCTACGGAGACTTGGGCACAGGGAAAACCAGAATGGCCAAGGGTATAATCAGCGCCATTACGGGAGTCCCTGAAGATGAAATTGTGAGCCCTACTTTCACGCTCATAAATCGCTACGAGGGTGAATTTCCCTTATTACATGTGGATTTGTATCGTTGCGCATCGGTAGGGGTTAATAATTTGGGATTGTGGGATGAACTAGATGAGGGCGCCGTTCTCATTGTAGAGTGGCCTGAGGCCCTCGATCACCATGTGGAAGACCCGCTCAGAATCTTTATAGAATACGCAGAGATGGACGAGCGGCGCATTCGCTTGGATTATGAGACGCCGGGATACTGGCCTGCTCCATTGGAAAAGGCTCTAACCGGGGAGATACATCCCGACATCCGAGAACTGGTTCCCGAGACGTGAGCAAACCGCTGGAGACGACGTTCACTTCGTAGGATAGGGATGAGAAGAATTGGGGCGCCCGCACTCGGACCTGGGAGCCCAAAAGCTGGAGAAAAGGAATGGCTCTAATAATTCAGAAATACGGTGGTACGAGCGTCGGAGATATAGATCGGATTGCAAACGTCGCTAAAAGAATAGTAGCGACACGAGAAGCGGGGAATGATGTTGTTGTAGTAGTGTCCGCCATGTCCGGTGAAACCGACCGCTTACTCAATCTGGCAAAGAGCATTACTCCTATACCAAGTGAACGCGAACTGGATGTGCTCGTTTCGACAGGAGAACAGGTCACTATTGCGCTTCTTGCAATTACATTGGGGAAAATGGGACATCCGGCGAAATCATATTGCGGATGGCAAATTCCGCTCGTCACGGATTCCAGGTACGGGGGCGCGCGCATTACAAACGTGGACAAAGGAGCCATACTAGACGATCTCCGTCAAGGGCGCATACTCATAGTGGCGGGATTCCAGGGGGTGGACGCCGTCGGCAATATCACCACCTTGGGTAGAGGTGGTTCGGATACTTCCGCCGTTGCGGTAGCTGCCGCTTTGGGAGCGGATTTATGTGAAATATACACGGATGTGGACGGCGTGTACACCACCGACCCCAACATAACCGCAAAGGCCAGAAAGCTCGACAAGGTTGTCTACGAGGAGATGCTGGAGATGGCATCCCTTGGCGCAAAGGTGCTTCACATACGAGCCGTGGAATTCGCCATGAACTATCGGACGCCTCTCGTGGTCCGTTCCAGTTTCAATGACAACTCAGGCACCTACGTCACGGAGGAGAATCCTGAAATGGAAAAGGAAGTTATTCGAGCGATCACATGCAACACAAAGGAAGCGAAGATTAAGATAGCGGGAGTTCCCGACCGTCCCGGGGTCGCCTCCCGAATTTTTGCCGCTCTCGCAGATGCGAATATCGTAGTTGATATGATAATCCAGAACTTGAGCGCCTCAGGCATAACGGACATCACCTTTACCGTACCCGAGGCGGACATGCCCAAAGCCATAAAGATATGTGAAGAATTAATGGAACCGCTGGGAGCCACTGGTGTTACAGGATCAGATGATATTGCGAAGGTTTCCATTGTTGGATTGGGGATGCGGTCGCATTCCGGAGTCGCCTCCAAAATGTTTACGGCGCTCGCCGATGAAGGTATTAACATCGAAATGATTTCCAGCAGCGAAATCAAGCTCTCCTGCGTAGTTCGCAAGCGCTACGCTGAATTGGCTGTGCGCACGCTTCACGATGTGTTCGGATTGGATAAGGCGCCCGAATGATTCTGCGGCACATCGACGTCTATTCTCGACGATTGCTTTCCGCTCATCTTTTTGCCGAGAGAACGGTGGTGAGATAATAATCGTAACCAAAACAAGAGGTATTCCGGATGAACGCCATCGAACTCTATGATACGACTCTGCGTGACGGCGCGCAAACGTGGGGAATACTCTTCTCCTTGGACGACAAAATACGCATTGCGCTCAAACTCGACGAACTAGGGGTGGATTACATTGAGGGAGGTTACCCCGGCTCAAATCCCAAAGACAGACGCTTTTTTCGCGCTGCAAAAGATTTTTCGCTAAAGAGAGCCAAAATAGCAGCTTTCGGGAGCACCTGTAGACCTGATCTCAGCCCTGAGAAGGATTCACAGATCGGCGCCCTCATCGACACCGGCGCTGAGGTCGTCACCGTCGTGGGCAAGAGCTGGGATCTCCACGTGAAAGAAATTCTGGCGGTCACCGTCGGCCGCAATCTCGATATGATTAGGGAATCCCTTGCCTATTTGAAGCCTCACTTCCAGAAAATGATTTTCGATGCGGAGCATTTCTTTGACGGCTTCAAACGGAATCCCGAATTTGCTTTGCAAACTCTTAGGGCCGCTGAGGAAGGACAGGCGGATCTTTTGACGCTATGTGATACCAACGGCGGGTCACTCCCCTCGGAAATTATGGAAATATTCAAAGAGGTGCGACGACATATCAAGACACCTCTGGGAATGCATGCTCATAACGATTCGGACACAGCGGTAGCTAACTCTCTCTGCGCAATAGAGGCCGGCGCCGTTCATGTGCAAGGGACCGTTAACGGCATTGGTGAACGATGTGGGAATGCGAATCTCATTTCGATCATACCGGCTTTGGCTTGTAAAATGGGCAAGCTGGATTTTGACGAGAAAAGACTCGGGCTGCTTAAGCATGTCTCGGAATTTGTCGATGAAATGGCAAATAGAAGCCCTGTGAAGTCGCAACCATACGTCGGCGCTGCGGCATTCGCGCATAAGGGTGGGTTGCACACTAGCGCGGTGCTTAAGAATAGCATAGCTTATGAGCACATCAACCCTGCTCTCGTCGGAGCGACCCGTGTTTTTCCCATGTCGGAACAGGCTGGTCGAGCTACTCTCGTGCAGAAGGCGAAAAACTACGGCATTCACCTGAACCCGGATGACCCGAGGGTGAGTGAAATTCTCAAGACAATAAAGGACCTCGAAGCACGCGGCGCGCATTATGATGTCGCTGACGGCTCCTTTGAGCTATTGATGAAACGTATGCTGGGACTGCACAAGAAGTTTTTCAGCTTGCACGGGTTTCACGTCTCAAATATGAAGAGACAGGGCGATACCACAACGTATTCGGACGCAGTTATCAGAATACTTGTCGGGTCCAAGATGGAGTTTTCCGCAGCGGAGGGCAACGGGCCGGTGAACGCATTGGACTCGGCTTTCCGCAAAGCTCTCGAAGCATTTTATCCCAGTGTGAGAGACGTCCGACTCACGGACTTCAAGGTGCGAGTGCTTGAAGGAAGTTCAGGCACCGGAGCCACAGTGCGCGTTCTGATCGAGTCCACGGACGGAGAAGACGTCTGGTGGACGGTAGGGTTCAACGAGAATATAATCCAGGCGTCGTGGGACGCATTGGTGGACAGCATCGACTACAAGCTGCAAAAGGATAACGTTTCGCCCGATAGAACGTTGCACACTGCCGGCGGCGCCCCTGATTTCAAGCGGTAGGCCGCTTCCGGTGATTCACGAAGAGGCGCCGGCGAATATGGCACACATCGGGAACAAAGCCGCCCCTCCGGTGGAGTCGCCCCAGCGGAAAACGAAATACTCCCCGGCCCTACTTGTCCTCGCCGTGGGAGCTATTCTCTATCATACGTCCTATTCAGCGCTCCAACTCTGGGAACCCGATCCTTCACCCAGCGGGCGGTGCGTGTACCAGTTGTACGTTGAAGGTGTCTTTCTCGCTACGTATTTCGTTGACCATGAGGAATCCATCGACGCTATTCTGAAACGCAGCAGCATCTCCAACCCGCAGCCGACTGCGAATACTAGCTGCCCGTGCGGTAGTCGAATCAACATTGGAAACGGCGCCGTCACCTCTGAAAAGATGGCGGGAGCTACCCTCTTTGCGATGGGCAAACCGATTGACCTGAACATCGCAGATGCGGCTGACCTTCAGGCGATCCCCGGAATAGGTCCCCAGCTTGCTGAACGAATCGTCCAGCGCCGAATGGCGTACGGCGCTTTCAGTACAGTGGAGTGTCTTTCCCAGGTACGAGGCATTGGACCCAAAAAAGTTGTAGCATTCGCCCGCTACCTGACAGTGTCGCAGCCCTTTGCGCCGCAGCGTCACTAGGCAAGCGCCCTTCCCTTTGCAGCATTAGGCTTTTTGCTCATTCTCACCTGAACGCCGATCAATCACAGGTGAAGCGTACGCAAGGGCCAATAAAAGTGAGTTGAACTGCGTTTGAGCCGTATCTCCTCGGGAGTTCAGCACAAGCGGACTTGTTCCCGGGCCTGCGGTTATCACCGAGCCGTTCTGAATGAACAACCCCAGGCTTCCCATAGTTTTAGAGAGCATCTTGTAGAGAACATTTGCGGTATTTATGTCCGTTGCTACAAAACAGTTGGCGTCTCCGCGGATCTTGCCTTCGTAATGCTTTTCCTCGCTCACTTCCGGCACTGTGGCTAGATCAAAGGACAGCGGCCCTTCCACGATTAGCGGACCGTATTTGTCCTCGAGCTTCTTGGCGCGTTCTTGTGCTTCGGCGGCCAGGAGTGTAGCGGGGATAGCGGATGTTTGCTTCTCCACTGCCGTAATCACGGCCACCTTCAACAAGTGACCGGGATCGACTATCTTGCGCACGACATCTAGTTGGTTCTCGATGACGCTAACGAGCGCATCCGCGTTCTTGAACGATGGGTTCACCGCGGCGTCCGAAAGCACAAATAATCTGCCTCCCGGCAATACGAAAATAGCCGTGTTCGAGGCTATTTTTTTCATTACCTGCCCGTTTACTTCCTCCCGGTAAATGGCCAAAGCCTGGTGGAGCAATATGGAGCTGTCGATGCTCCCTTTCATGACGACGTAGTTCCCGTGGCCCTCCAGAAACGTGCGCAAGGTTTCTCCCATAGACGTCTTTTTCTGAATGGGGGTAACGGCAAGGGGATCGATTGCCAAGATTTCGACACCAGGGTCATTTCCCGGCGATAAGCCGACCTTGCTTTCTTGAATGGCATCGGCAATCTCGGTTGGATCGCCTAGAAGCACAAGTTTATTGACTAACCCGTACTCTCTGGCGTTAGCCGCAGCTAAAAGCGCCTCTTTGTTGTCGGCCCCAACTAGAAGCAAGTTCGCAGCGTGAATCTTGCCTTTACGAATAGCCTCAGTAACCTCACCCATAAGGCCTGTGAACGAGAACCGTTCACCTCCTGAGGTTCCTGAGCCCAAGACTTGTAACGCATGCGTGATGCTGCTCACTTCAACGCTGAAATGTAGGCGTCTGTCACCTCGTGCGGGATTAATGTACAACTCGAAGAGATGATTCGCGATCAGGTATTCGTGCTCCAGGGAAGGTAAACACATGATGGGAGTAAAAGGGCTGTCTACGCGTATTCGAATTTTGTGAAACAGAGTCCTGAAGTATGGGTCCAGGGCCATGCTGCTCGTGACTGTGGTGAAGTGCGGTCGCTCATCGGGTGCGCCGGCGGAAGCCCTTTCCAGCACCGCCGCTACCTGCCGAGCGTAACAGTCAACTACGTGCATGAGGCTTTGCGCCAAGCCTTCCGATATGGAGCCTGAATCAGTAATCATAAGGAGTTCGCATATTTCTTTTACTCCCGTTCCGATTTGGCGCGACGCCAGACGAAAATGCGGAGGAATGACGAAGTTTTCCTCCCGCAGTTTCTCCACGATCTTATCAAAATCAAAGTTGATGAGGGTTTGGTTCGCTTCTTGAGCGGCCAATTCTCGGAGAATGCGCGGACCTGTCTTCCTCACGGCGGAGGCAAAGAGTTCGTCCAGAGTGAGAACCACCATGTTGAGCTTTTCTTGATGTATGTTCAGTATTTCTGAAAATATCGCCGCCAGCGCCTTAAGTGGAGTAACCTTCACGTGCCCGCGCAAGCTTTGTCTCAACTCGGCGGACTCTTCTCGCAGAAAGGCAGGCTGAGTAACGGCGCCCAGAGTTGTAAATGAAAGGGGACTGCAAAGAGATGAATGGATACACTCCGTATTGCTTTGATTCGAGAGTATTTCACGCATTTCCCAGGCTACAAGGGCGCTGCGATTCAGCGAGCTGTTGTGCAGGCGCTTTCGCGATTCATCGCGCACCTTCTGAGTGAGAACATAAATTCCATCCGGCAAGACCCCTAAATCTCCTCCGCCGCAAACAATATCGGTGATCTCGGAAAGACGCACACCGTGTTTTAGGCAGAGATTGGTGATTTGTAACGCAAGAGCTTCCGGGCTCGTGCCGTGCGTCTTGAAATCTATTTCGCCTCTGAATAGAACACAGAATCCTCTGGTCGCTGTAACGTATACCGCATAGCGCTTTGCGATGATCGAAATAGTAATCACACCACCGAGCGAAGCGTACGCCGCCGCCGCTTGTGATTCGCTAAGGTCGGCTGCCTTTCGTACGGCGATATTCTTCAGCATGAGCCGAATGGCGTGGTTTTCCTGTCCCGGAGCGTTCATCCTTTCAAGCGTGAGAACACATAACGAGAGTATTTCGCCGTATACCGGAATGAGTTGGCGTTCACACCTGAAGCTATCCACGGAGCGCACCAGCTTCGTGAGCAGACTTCCAATGCGCTCTAAATGATCATCGGATACATTTTTCTTGAGCAGAGCTCGTAAAGGTTCGACGACACTTTGTTGTATACATGCGCCCAGCTCGGCAAGGTGCAGGTTCGCTGATTCAGAAGCTTCCAGCGCCGCCTCGACCGAAAGAATGTGCGCGGCGGCGGCCATGTCGAGATCCGACGCACAAGTCTCCGTCGTGGCGACTAAACCTCTTTCCGAGAGCTTTTCCAAAGTGGCGGCTATTATATCCAATGATACAGTCATGTGAGATCCTTTCAACAACTACTGACGAGCTGAGCGCTATGGCGCAGGCGCGCAATGAATTAGCTTCCGAGTCAATGTGGAAAAGCCGACTCGGGACGCTATCAGACCTGTTCCTGGTCACCGGATTATATGCGCCGGTTGGCTTTCGGCCGCAAACGTTGCATTACAGTTTCTCATTTGCGTAGCAATAAATAGGTCGGCGAACGCTGGAAACCGCAGAAAGTCACCATGTAGCGACGAATATAGTAGTCGCATTCGCTCCAGTGGCACATAGCGGCTCTAAAACCTGAAGTATGTAGGGAAACTTTCCTAGAAGCAAGCGCCCCTCACACGGATGTACACGTATATTACGCGGTATTATGCGCCGCAAAGTTCATCACGCCTGGGGCGCCGAGACTAAACGGGATGCCTAAAGGTAGTGATGAACCATTACCGGAGAACCGTGAATCATGCTCGGCTACGCAGCCTTTTGAAAGTAAGATTATGGTGAACCATCCTTCTCCACCTGTTGAAGCCGTGACACTGCGCATGTGTTTAAGAGCGTACCATCGTCGGCAAAAGTTACGAATAGGCATAGCGGGCGCTTTTAAAAACTTGGTTTGGTGAATACGATTGTGATAAAGCTGAGTTTATCACCTACTCTCTGAGTCCTGTAAATTTCGTCAAAGGCGTGTTTTTCCCGCCCAGAGGCTAGAGCCGGCGGTCATGGAAAAAGTTCGGAGTAGGGCGTTAGGCATTTCTGCTATTTACAAAAGAGCATTCACTCGACATTGCGGCGATCAGGTTATTCACGAAAACTCATCGTGACCGCAACTGTCCTAAATGCGAGGACATCGGAAGCATCGGAAATATTTCCTTTAATACGCAATACATTGGATTACATGAATGGTCCATGTAAGCGCAATTTTCTTTTCAGGGGGTTATGTGAAAATACTCGTAATAAACAGCGGAAGTTCGTCACTTAAATACACTCTATTCGATATGAACACGGAAGGCATTCTCCTTTCCGGCGATATTGACCGCATAGGCCTGAGCGGGGGCACGCACACTTTCCGCGACGCCCAAGCGACAGAGACGGTCCGAGAAGCCAACGTTTCCACAATCGGCGAGGCGCTGGACGTCATGTTCTCTGTATTGGCGGAGAAGGGCTTTTCTGATCTCGAGGTCATTCAGGCCGTAGCGCACAGAGTCGGTCACGGCGGGAAATACAAACAGGCCGCGCTGATAAACTCGGACGTCCTCAACGAGCTACATCGCATGACTCCTATGGTTCCTTTGCATCATCCCGCTATGATAAAGGAGATTGAAGAGTGTTGCGCTAGAATGCCTCATGCTCAACATGTGGCCGTTTTTGATACTAGCTTTCATCATACGATCCCCGACAAGGCGGCAATATACGGTCTGCCGTACACGTATTTTGCGGATAGAGGCTATCGTGTCACAGGCTTTCACGGCTACTCGCATGAATTCGTCGCAAACAAGGCCGCCGAATTCGTAAAACGTCCCATCGAGGATCTCAATATCATCACGTGTCATCTGGGGAACGGCTCCAGCATCGCAGCGATTCAGGGCGGGAAATCCATAGATACAAGTCTCGGAATGACGGCTGTTCCCGGATTGATAATGGGCACACGTTCAGGGGATGTGGATGCAGGTCTAATACCTGTGATCATGAAGGAAGACGGTTTGTCTTCGGACGACATGCTGGATCTGCTCTATAGAAAATCCGGTCTGCTGGGAATCAGTGGCGTTAGCCGAGACATGCGTGAGGTTATCGCCGCGGCGCTGGCGGACAACGCACGGGCGCAACTAGCCTTGGATGCGTACTGCTACAAGGTGAAGCGTTACATCGGGGCCATGCTCACCGTTTTGGGACGCTGTGACATCGTCACGTTCGCCGGTGGAATCGGCAAGAACAATCCTTTGGTACGCAGGAAAGCCGTAGAAGGCTGCGAGCCACTGGGATTAATTATCAATGATGAAAAAAATAATACCTCCGCTGAAGATGAAATTTTTGAAGTATCGGAGCCCGATTCCAAAATTAAAATTCTAGCGGTGGAGACTTTCGAAGAACTCCTCATGGCGCGGGATTGTTTGCGGGTTGTGAATAAAGCCGCTAAAGTAGACGCCTAGCAGAGCGCAACGCCGACACGAATACAGCCGATAAGCGTGTGCGCCGACTAGATAGGAGTGCAGGAGGGCAGCGCGACTATTCTCGGCTAAACGAAACGCAGTATGTAGTCCTTGCCGAACGCTACCTGTAAACTGTTATACGCCTTTTTCGTTACGGTTCAGAAACTCCTCCCATCGTTGATCCGTGAATCGTTGCAGGGTAGCAATCTGTTCGTCGGAAATCTTTTTAAACCGAGTTTGTCCCTTCACGTAATCGGCTACGGTTTTGGGTCTGCCCTTCTTAGCGATAGCCGCCGATCTTGACGTGAGGGCAAACTTCCCATCCACTATTTCGTAGAGGACGTGAATGCCGCAATCCACAGCTAGTCTTCCCATCAGTATGAGGTCTTTGTTTGGAAAACCCCATCCCGGTGGACAAGGAGCGTGTGTTTCCACGTAACGAGGGCCTGTAATGCCCTGCGCTTTACGAATTTTGTCGTGAAGATCCAGCGGAAACGCCGGCGACGCCGTCGCCACGTAAGGAATATGGTGCGCTTCGACTATGCGAATCATATCCTTCTTCTGTTGCAGCTTGGCCAAAACGGGTGTGGTAGTGGTAATCGCCCCTGAAGGGCTGGCGCTCGACCGCTGTGTGCCCGTGTTCATATAGCCTTCGTTGTCATAACACACATAAATGAAGTTAGTACCGCGTTCCAGCGCGCCCGACAACGCCTGGATGCCGATGTCGTACGTTCCGCCGTCCCCCGCAAACGCCACGACCGTGTAGCCTTGTTTACCTAATGCTTTCAGTCCTGCGACTATACCGGACACAGCGGCCCCGGTCGCGCCGAACGGATTGTTTATACATACGGTTTTCACGGGAGTAATCGGATAAACACCATGGAGCACCGTCATGCAGCTGGCGGGCACGGCCACTATTGTCTTGCCTCCCTCCAGCGCCTTCAGTGCGTGACGATAGGTGAGCATCAGCCCGCAGGCCGCACACGAGCGTGTACCGGGGAGTATATATTCCTCTTTGGACAAATCTTTCGCAGCTTTGGTGGTCATTCTTCTACCCGTCTGTGTGATCGTTCAAGTGAGTCAAATAGATAGGCGAGCGTTGCGGAGCTAACGACGCACATCAATCCATTGCGGCGCCGCAGTCTTTGGTTCAAGAGTCGCCAGAGCCGCTTGCACCAGTTGTTCGGGACGAACATCTCGCCCGCCCAGGCCCGCTACATACGATGAGAAGTGCGGTCGAGAATCCAGGTCGAAGAGCGCCGCTTTGATGTCCATTGCAACAGCGCCTGCGTAGCCGTAGCTCACGGCCTTTTCGATGACGCAAAGGCTGCGCACACCTCCTAGGGCATCACGTAAGGCGGCTTCCGGGAACGGCCGGTAGGCTCGAATACCCACAACACCGAACTTGTGGCCTTGTTCTCTGAGCTTATCCGCGGCCAGCGAGCATTCCGAAGCCAAGGATCCCATGCTGACGAGGGCGTAGTCTGCGTCTTCCATGCGATAATTCCACAGGACGCCACCCCATTGTCTGCCGAACTTCGCCTCGAATTCATCAGCAACATCCGTGATGAGGGAAAGGGAACGGAGCAGATCCTGATGCAGAGAGTGACGCAGCTCCATGTAACCGGGTTTCACATCGCCGGAAGCGTCCGGCCGAGGATCGGCTAAAATCAGTGGATTTATGTTCATGCACTGATCTTCCACAAAGGCTGCCGTATTCTCTGCGTACGGAAGGTAGGCGTCCACGGTTTCTCGTGAGGGCACGTCCACGGGTGTGCTCGTGTGCGACAAAATAAATCCGTCGTAGCATACCATGACGGGAATCAGCGCTGTCTCTGCAATCTTATAGGCCTGAATAATCGTGTCCAGAACTTCTTGACTATTTCTACAGTAGAGCTGTATCCAACCCGTATCGCGCTGTGAAATAGAATCCTGCTGATCGTTGAGGATCGTCCACGGAGCGCCCACACCTCGGTTAACGCACGCCATCACCACCGGTACTCGGCTGCCGGCCCCCCAATGAAGCATTTCGTGCATATACAAGAGACCGTTGGCGCTGGTGGCGGTGAACACCCTTGCCCCGATCTGGGCTGCCGCTATCACCGAAGCCATAGCCGAGTGCTCGCTTTCAACGGTGAGATATTCGGCGTCTAGTTCTTTGCTTTCCACCATTGCCGCTAGATCTTCCGTGACCGGTGTCTGTGGTGTG
The DNA here is from genome assembly GCA_038205805.1 of Desulfomonilales bacterium. GTDB lineage: Bacteria > Desulfobacterota > Desulfomonilia > Desulfomonilales > Desulfomonilaceae > JBBSBY01. The sequence goes on along the minus strand of JBBRBO010000017.1, from coordinate 10,063 downwards.
ATAGGATACGCCGCTATCACCTGCACTCGGCAAAGTGAAGCTGCTAAAGCCGCTGCCGCATTTGCGGTGATGATTTGTATGTCACTCATTGATAAGTCCTTATACTGCTTGTGACGCAAGGTTGTAAGCGGGGAGATGACGATACACCGGAGACACTGCCGGAATGTGCAATTCTACATCGATGGTTCCTACCCTGGATAAGGTTTCCCTACTGCTTCATCGGGAGTAGAGACGTCTTAAGCCCGGTAAAATCTTGCGATCAAAGCGCATATGCGCTCGAGAGCGAAAATTTCCAACGACATATTACCGCCGGATACGCGCTGTTCCGCGACAGCTCGTAGGTGTAATTTAAAACGCCGGCCTGTACCGCATTGATGTGCTGTCAGGTTTTGGGTTCCGGATTGCGTCCGTCGGCCATTTCAATAGCGTCACGAGGACATTCCTGCGCACAAATGCCGCAGCCTTTGCAGTAATCCAAGTCGATGGTCAGCGGGAATTCCCTCGATATAACTCCATCGGGGCAATATAACCAACACAAAAGGCATGATTCCTTTTGAGAACACTTAGTTTGGTCGATTACCGGAGTTTGAGAGCGCCAGTCACCGGTCTTGCCCGCCTCTCCCGCCGAAGGGGTAGATACTGCCCTAATTTCGTGGTTTTCGTTGTCTGCCATTACAGCCTCTTCATGGAAAGTACGCTTATGCGCCTACGAACGAAACCGTTCGTTCGTTCGCATTAGTTGTCGTACTCTGGAACGCATATTCTATAGCGGCGAGGTTTCGTTCAAGAGCGGCCCCTTGAAATTTGTGGCTGACCGCTTTACGAATGTTTTCAATGCTCACGAGATCCGACGCGGCTGCGAAGCACCCCAATATGCTCGTAGAAATGAGCACATTGCCTTCCACGATGAGACCCGCAGACTCAGACGCATGGAAACAATCCGAGGTCGCCACGACGAAGTCCCCCTGAAGTCCTAATTCCGTAGGGGTTTTGCGCGAATTGACGACTACAAGGCCGTCCGGTTTCAAGTTCGCGGTCACATTTATCATCTCAAGGAGATTATCGTCCAGCACAATGGCGATATAGGGGTTAGTCACATTGGAGTACGTGCGTATAGGATCTTTTGCAATACGTGTGTGGACACTTACAGGCGCTCCCCGGCGTTCGGAGAAGTAAGCAGGTTTGGCGCTCACTCCCTTATATCCCTGATAATACGCGGCTTCTGTGAAAATTTTGGCAGCCGTTACAGCGCCCTGCCCACCCCTGCCGTGCCAGATGATTTCGTAAGGTTCACTCATTGGTTTCTCGATGGATGAAATTGGAATTTATAATTCTAAGCGAGCCCTCGTCATAGGTCAATGTTTATTTACCGCATTTGTCGGGTTTATTTCGACTGCGGCTCACACTTACACAACGACAAGTCATACGGCTTAGACGCCGCTTGCTCACGCTACATGCAAATGGGCCACTCTCAATAGGTAACTTTTATCGTGCGTGCACTCAATGGGCTCGGGCGCTCTTTCACGACATGCGTACTACTACGGTAGGCGCCCGAGCAGGCTCAGGGAAGACGATAACAGCTATTTTGTGTCGGAAAACTGACTCAAAGAGTCACGGAGCTTGACCACAAACGCTCCTGAAACCTCATAAACCACAGCGCCTTCGGGAGAAGGCTGTGTCGATACATATACTAGCTCCGGTTCCGGAAGCTCAGTCTTCTTTTCTTCTTTCCCGGCGTCGCCGTTGCCGTCTACCTTCCAGCCGGCTTTCAACAGAAGCGGCGCGACCTCTCCCTTCTTGAACAACTCGACGCTGAGCTCAGGCCGAGCGAGAAATACGCTGCTCAAATCCGCAGGAATGGGTGAAATGAGTTTCCGCCACTGCAGATCCTTTATGTCCCACAACAGGGAGCTGATCGGCCATTGCTCTATCCGACCCTTGGCGTGAGGCTCTTCCATTCTCCACTTGTTGTTCTTGGTATCCAGCGCAAAAAAGCGCGTTACTCCGTCTAAGGTAATGCGAATTCGCTCTATCTCAGAAGGTTCGAATTCGAGCGTGGACGTATCCCTTAGGTCCTGCGTGGCAAATCGGAGACGCTTCAACGCAGATTCAGGTATGACGAAAACCTCATCTGTCCCGACGACCTGCGCGTACCGGTCACCGACCTTGGTGTCTTGTTTCTGCGCGCCGATCTCAAGCGTTTGATTTCTCTTCGGTCCCGTAAGCGTAAATGAGCGATAAGGTGACGCAAATCCATAAGTATCTCCATCCGCGCTCGGCTGGTCGATGATTTCCTTGGCGCTCAAGCTCGTGAGAGCCTGAAGATTGGAACCCATAATAGGGCCTTTGACGCGCATCTTTTCGGGTTTTACCATCTCAAACTTGCCGGGAGCGATTCTCTTTATCTCCATTTCGCCACGAAAATCCGTTACTTTTAGGCTATCCACATCCCCCGGCGCTGTGCTGAGAATTGCCTTATCCCGCAGATTAAAAACTGTTTTAGCAAGAGTGGTTCGCACCACGTCAGGGGCCATAAGTAGCTCGTGATCTTCGTTGACGCGCAGGTAATCGGCGGTTCTCGCCGGGTTTTTTGCTCCAAAGGCTATGGTGGAGCGCTTGTCCGGAGTCGCAAATTCCACCACGAGTTCGGCGGGCGCGAGACCGTACTCTTTCCAATCCACGTCACGTTCGAGGATGACTCGATCATACTTTGCGCCGGCGGCGTATGAAAGGAGGCCCTGAACAGCCGGTTCGTCCGCTTTGGTTTTGATTGGTTCGGTCAGCACCCATACATCGCCGGGTTTTCTCGCAACGATTGCGCCGTTCGCATCCTTAATAACTATTTCGCTTATTTTATCTTTAGCGAGATTGAGAATCCGGTTCTTTTTCCCTTTCTGCGCTGTATCCTCTTGTTTTTTGCGTATTTCAAAAAAATAAAGGTACGCGCCCACAGCAGCGAGCAGGAGCGCATACAGCAGAACTTTAACGGGCTTCATACTTCCTCTCCCAATTGACTATTGTGACTCACGTAGGAAGGGAGGATCGCTTCCTCACTAGGTAAACCGAGATGCCGATCATCAGCCATATCGCCGGTATCATTACCACGGGGATAATGAAGATGAGGCGCGCTTGCTCATTGTTAAGCATGAGCGGATCCGCCTTCGTTGTTTTGGGCCGTATGGAAATGAGATTTTCGTCGCCCGTAAGCCATGCTATGCTGTTCAAAAAGAGTTCACGGTTTCCCTGAACGGCCTGTAGCATTTGGTTCGAAGCGAATTGCGCGCTGCCAGTCACCACAATTCGAGCTTTCTTGGGATGAGGCTTGTCCTCCCCCTCGTGCTTCCGTTCGCCGGCGGGAAGCGTCGTTACCGTTGATGCGGCCATAACAGGAAGCGGCCCTTTCGTGCCCTTGCTCTCCACAAATGTGGCGTCGCCGCTCTTGAGCTGCTCTTCCGATATCGTCCACGATAACTCACTGGTGAGGGCCAATTCTTCGGGCTTTACTTCGGGGCCGGCTGTTTTAGACGCTCGTACAGGCCGTGTGAGGGGGAAAAAAGAAGCAAACCTGAAGTCCTTCGTAATGGGAGAATTAATGTACGTGGTAATCACCGGAATCAAGTAATCGCCGCCATACACGCGGCTCGCCTTGTCAATAATGATGTCATTGGAACTCTCGACACCGTACGACTTAAGGCTTTCCACCAGTTGCGGCGTCTTAAAGGGAACAAGTAACACGAATACCGCGCCCCCTCGTTGTATGAACGTCCGTATCGACACCAGTTCCGGTTCAAGGAGTTCGGTCTGAGGTCCGGCTATTACAAGCGCCGTTGCATCATCAGGGACATTCGGGGTGTTCAGTAAAACCAGCTCATCGGTGTCGAAATTTTGCTTCTGAAGCTGCTCTTTGGCGTCGCTGAACCCCTCTTTCTCCCGGGACATGACGGATACTTCCCCATGACCGGTGAGAAAGTAGATCTTCTTCTTCTCATCACGGAGAAGTTTCATGAGCGCATTAGTAATGTTCTCTTCACTTGCCGTGGTGATCCGTTCGTCCTTGTTACGCGCTTTCAGAACCAAGGTAGGATAGGTGTCGATTTTATTTTGGAGCGCCGATGCACGATTCCGATCCGGGTCCACGAACGTGTAGGTGAGGTTTTTAAAGGCTTCGCGATATTGTTCCAATAGGTCCGCAGCCCGTTCTCTCTGCGCAGCGTCTTTTGTTCCAAAGAACGCCAAGATGGTAATGGCTTCATTCTTGCCGCGAAACTCGTCCAGGACCTTGCGACTTTGAGGCGCCAGGGTGAACTGTGAAGCGCGTGTGACATCCCAACGCTTAGGATGTTGTAAGATGATGTAATGTATCGCCCCCAAGAGCGCCAACACAATGAGGACGCCTAGAGCCGTTCCGCCGCCCAGCATGACCCTACGGAGATTCACCTTTTCGCTACTTAGCCTCTCCATTTCTTCGCCTCCAAAGACCGCATAGTCATAAACAGAAAAAAGACGGCAAACAGGACGAAGAACGAAACGTCGGAGAGGGCGATTATCCCCTTATTAAAGGATTCAGTATGCTGCAAAATGGACAATTGGCGTAAGAAAGCGCCGGTTGGCCCATCTGAAATATCCGCCGCCCAAGGGAGAATCCACAAAAGCAGCACAGCACCGAATGTCACTGCCACGGCCACTATTTGGTTTTCCGTGAGTGACGAGATGAAAATACCGAGGGCTAACAGCGCTATCCCCATCAGCGCCAAACCCAGGTAGCCGCTCAGGAGCATTCCCGGATCCGGATTCCCTAAAGCGAACAGCATGAGAAAAGAGGGCGCCAAGCTTAGCAGCATTACCAGCAGCATGAACCCGGCCGCAAAGAACTTGCCTAGAATGACACCCAGATCCGTCACTGCGTAGGTCAGCAGGAGTTCAATGGCGCCGGATTTCTTTTCCTCGGAAAAAAGCCGCATGGTCATGAACGGCAGCACAAACAACAGGATGAACCCGATATTCTGCATAAGAGGTCGTATTACGAGATCCGTCGTGTTGAGGCGCTCGGCCAACATTGGATTCGCAGCGCCCTCGAGGCTAAGTAACGCCATGTTAATCACCAACGCACGATACATGAATCCGGCGATCACTAGGAAGACCACGAGCACCGCATAGGCAATCGGTGACACGAAATAGTGCGTAACTTCCTTCTGAAAAACGGCGGTGAATCCTTTCATACGGCGGCCTCCTCAGCCGGCGCTTGTGTGTCCCCGTTGTCATGTTGTTCTTCCGTAACGAGATCAATAAACACATCTTCCAATGTGGCCACCAACGCTCGAAGACTCAGCAATCCCCAGCCTTTTTGCACAATCGCTTGAGCGATCACCGGCCTCACGTCGGTGTGCGGCTCGGTTTCCACTATAAAGCCGACTTCATGAGCATTATGGCCACACTCCAAAGGCGTAACAGTGTTGACGTGAGGCAATCCCAAGAGCAACATCTCCAATTCCTTCTTTGGCGCATTCGCGATGAGTTCGATGCGGGCACTCTTCGCCGAACCTATGGTGAGATTGCGCGGAGTATCCTCGGCAACGATTACACCTTTGTTCATGATAATGACCCGATCGCACACTTGGCTCACCTCGGGCAGTATATGACTCGAAAGAATCACCGTTCTGTTGTGCGAAAAGCCCTTGATGAGTTCGCGAATTTCCCGAATCTGTTGCGGGTCTAGTCCGATTGTAGGCTCATCCAGAATCAAGATGGGGGGATCGCCAATCAAGGCCTGGGCCAGCCCAACCCGCTGCTTAAAGCCCTTAGAGAGCGTTTTGATGATTTTGTGTTTCACGTGAGCAATATTGACGGTTTCCGCTACCCTTTCAATTTCTCGCCGACGAACGGATGAGGCAACGCCTTTCGCTTTTGCCGTATAACTCAGGTAAGATCCCACGCGCATCCACTCGTAAAGCGGCACGCTTTCCGGCAAATAGCCTATGCGGCCGCGAATTTTAAGAGAGTTTTCAGTCACATCCATTCCCAAAATACGAGCTGCGCCGGCTGAAGGGGGCGAATAGCACGTAAGTATACGCATTGTGGTCGTCTTGCCCGCTCCATTGGGTCCCAGAAAGCCGACAATTTCGCCGCTTTCAATTTTGAACGACACGTCTTTAATGGCGGCAAACCGGCCGTAATATTTGGTGAGACCTTCCACTTCAATCATTTACCACTCCTCGGTCCCTGTGCTGAAAGCCTTCTTTTACTATTTAGGTGAGATTTGTCAAGGTCGACGGTGATACTGCAAGGTTTTTAGCCTAAGGCGTGCTACATCACTTCATAGTTCCTTCATAAATAGTTAAGATAAACGCTTTTTACCGTATTGACCATCGCCGGCGGACGTGATAAGAAGTCGCGTAAGCGAATGTACGCCGCTGCGCAGACCACGGCGGTTGGGCAACAACGGAGGCGCTCAGCCCTAAAAAGAGCGCCCGAACCCGTTCCATAGAGGCATCCATGAGAAGTATCGTATCAACAGCAACAATGTGCGCCGTAATGCTTGCCCTGTCGGTTGTTAGCGGCTTTGGGCAAGACATACAAGACACCGTTCAGGCGGAAAATGCCTTCTTCCGTGGCAGTCATCTCCTAAGTAGAAACAGCATAGCCGAAGCTGTGATCGCTCTTGAAAAGGCCGCCCAACTTGAACCGCAAAATAGTCAGTACAAACATGCTCTGGCCGTAGCTTATAATAACTTGGGATTGTCGCTCATCAAGGACGGATCTCTACCTCAGGGTTTAGCCGAAATAACGAAAGCGCTCGCCGTCGAACCGGAGGACAAGGATATACGACGAAACTTCGTGCAGTCCGTCTTCGAAGCGGTTTCCGCCGCAGACGACAAGACTCCTATACAAGAGAAAATCTCTCTTTTAAGAGATCTGCTCAAGGTGGAGCCGGAAAACGCCATCGCAAAGAAAAGTCTTGCCGCTTTGTTAAACAACGCCGGAGTGGCGCAAGGTCGCAAGGGTGAGTATCAAGAAGAAGTCACACGCCTGCAAAAAGCAGCTGAAATTGAACCCGCAAACGCTACCATTAAGAAGAATCTTTCCGTGGCGTATTTCAACTTGTCCACAATAAAAAACAAGGCCGGCGCTTACGAAGACGAGATCGAACTCCTCAAAAGCGCGCTGGAATCATCATTAAAAAACGACGCTCTACTAAACGGAAACCTCGGTCGCGCTTACTCCAATCTCGCCGTGCAAAAGGGCAAGGATGGAGACACTGAGGCGCAAATCGAGCTTCTTAAGAAGTCTCTCGATGTTTTTCCAGGGGATCCCGTGACCAAGAAGAATCTAGCGGTCGCTTATAATAACAAGGCCGTAGCGGATGGGCCGCTGAAGACTGACGAACGTATAGCGCTTCTCGAAGAGTCACTGAAGCTAGACCCAAAAAACCAAACAGCGTCGGCCAATTTGGCCGCCCTCTTCGTGAAAACCGCCGTCCAGGAGAGCAAGTCCGGTTCATCTAGTAAAGCCGCCCATGTCCTGGAAAAAGCGCTAAAGGTAGATGCCGGTTGCAAGACCGCTCAGCGTAATCTCGCCGCCATTTACCACAATGACGCGCTGAAAATGGGCGAACAAGGCAAGCACGAACAAGAAATCAAGTTGTTGCAAAAAGCCCTGAGCTTTTCCCCGTCAAACACCGAAATTAACGCGGACTTGGCAACCGCATACAATGATTACGCGCTCGCCTTAGGCAAAAAAGGTGATCTGAAGCAGGAAATGCTCTACTTGCGGAAAGCAGCGAAGCTCGCGCCGGAAAACAACGCAATCACCGAAAATTTAGCGAAAGCCAAGCTAAAAGCCGTTAAAGAAGAAAAACAAAACCACGACAGGAAAGAAGTTAAAGAAGGAAAAAAGAAAACTAAAGAAGGATGAGCTTTAGCTAAATTTACAAACGTCACAGAAAACAAAAAAGCTCACGAACGGTCGTGAGCTCTCACCATCTAAATTGCTAACGTTCCTACATCATCTATGCAGGAACTGCTTCGTCGAGCATGTCCGCAGTAAGTTCCTTTTTCAACTTATTCAGAGCCCTTTTCTCGAGCTGCCTAATTCGCTCTCTACTCGTGCCGAAGTGTTCTCCCAGCTTCTGCAGAGTCCAGGGCGAGTCATCCATAATGCGCTTAGAAATGATAAAATGCTCTCGTTTGTCGAGCTTTTGGAGCGCTTTCTCAGTAGCGACTTCGAGTTGCCCGCCGGTTTCCGCATCAATCAGCATTGATTCCTGGTCAGGACCCGCGTCTTCCAGCAGATCCATCCCCGTGAGATCATTCTCGTCACTGAAAGTCGTGTTCAGCGACCAGTCTCTGGCGCGTACACGCGCTTCCATCTCGATAATCTCGTCGGACTTGACGTGCAGCTCGTTGGCAAGCTCATCGATTTTCATAGTCTTCGAATCAGCGTCAGCGTGTTCGCCGATGTCTCCCATCCGGAAGAACAGCTTTCTCTGTGCTTGAGTAGTTCCAAGCTTCACCAGATTCCATGACTTGAGAATATAATTCTTCATATAGGCCTTGATCCACCATACGCCGAAGGACACTAATCGATAACCCCTATAAGGATCGAATCTTTTCACGGCCTTCATCAGACCGATAGTGCCCTCCTGAATCAGATCATGCACGGGAATTTGATAATGTCGATACTGAAAAGCTACTTTCACGACGAACGGGAGATGGGATACCACCAATTCATGAGCAGCTTCCACCGAACCGGTTTCTTGATAATGCACTGCAAGTTCGAATTCCCTTTCCTGTGTTAGGGGTTTAATGGCTCGTACTTGGGTCAAGAATTGATCGGTTTGCGTGGATAAAACAGGGAAATTCATTCAGTCCCCTCCAACGTTCTTAATAATGGGCCGCAAATGGCCGAACTATTCAGATAAGCATTGGTCGCGGCTGTGTCAATCGCCTATCATTAATACAGATCCCCATAAGAGAGTCACTGCCGTTAGGCGAAACAACAGCCACGCTGTTCGCGCACAGCTAGAAGTACACTCACGCTCCGGACTATCCGAACATAAGTTACGACACCTATGTTGTGATATTGATCTGTTTTAGGGTGTTTTTTTCTAGTTTCGGTAAGGTAAGTGACAGCACCCCGTCTTTCAAGTAAGCCTTGATGTGCTTTTTGTCGATTTCCTTAGCTAACCGAAATTGCCTCACATATTTTACCGATCCGAATTCGGATTGAAGAGGAGTTCCCTCGCCTTCTTCCTTGCTAATGGCCGTAATCGTTAGAACATTATTGCTCAAATCCAAATCCACATCGGAACTCTTCACTCCAGGCATATTCGAGTGAATCACAAAGCAGGTGGAGAACTCAGTTACATCCACCGGCGGCTCTATGACTTGCAGGACATCCGGCCCGAACGGCATTGTAAATGTCATCGGAATATCTATGAAGTTCATCGCGCTGTCCTCCTTTTGGATTTTCTTGCTGCGCCCGCGGGCGCAAGATTGGCTATGCACCCGATTAAGCGGCCTGGGAACCGCTCTCACGTATTCTGAAACGCAAAGTAAGCACTCCATCTTCGTAGCGCTGCTCTGTGGGTGTTTCCACCACAGCTTCAGGCAACTCTGTGGAGCGACTAAACGGGCCTATAACGCGTTCAGAATAACGCCCCGTCCCTTTATCGTTTTGGGCCGGAGATTCGAGAATCCCGCCGACATGGACCATTCTACCGCTGAAGCGCACGGCCAGCGAGTTATCCCGCATACCAGGCGCGTGTAATCTCAAAATGAATTCGTCACCGTAATGGTAGAGGCTGAGCTTAGGCACAATGGTGACCGGATTTGCGAAAAAGATATCCCACCGGGTGATTGTGCTCCCAATAAACGCCTCGGATGAATTAGCGGATGAGAGTGTTAAAAGTGAGAGGTCTACCATGGTTCGCTCCTGTCTTAGGCGCCCAGACGGTAATTTACAGAAAACCGCCGGAGCTGAGCATTTAGATTAACTGTGTGAGCAATCGCGGACTTGCGTTTGCGCCGTGTAACACTACCACCACCACACTAACGTTTATCGCTGT
>JBBRBO010000016.1:0-46212 GCA_038205805.1 Desulfomonilales bacterium | reverse complement strand
CGAGGTAAAGATTTCCGCGGCATATCTCTGGGATATATCTTCTGTGCTTTGGTGGTGTTGATTGCTGCGCCCATCGAGCAGCGAGTTATGGGTTACGAGGTTTCGTCTTTGCAGCAGCTCCTAGCCGGCGCGCTTCTCCTGGTGGGAGGCGGACTCGGTTATGCGAGCTATCGCGCCCTCGGCAGGAACTTCAGGGTCTTTGCCGCTCCCAGACGAAGCGGTTCATTGGTGACGACGGGCGTCTATTCGCTCATCCGGCATCCCATGTATATTGCGGTCATAGCCCTTATCGGCGGGTACGGGCTCTTGTTCGCGTCTCTAATTGCCGTTCCGTTCTGGCTTGGTCTTACGATTCTCTATATTGTAAAGGCTGTGAAGGAAGAGCGCCTTCTCGCTGCGAAATACGAGGACTATAACGCATATTGCGAGCGCACTTGGCGTTTCATCCCTTACATCTGGTAACTTAACCTAAACCCCCTATCTTTTCCGTTCGCACTGTCTTACGGACACGACAACTGATCCGGGAAAGCTCGCCCAGAATCTCCGGTTTTGTTTCCGACATAAAAAGGTCGCACAGCGCGCTGGGGCCTTCCTCGATAAAGAGCGTGGTCAACCACACCAGCGGATCCGCCGTGCGGGAGGTCACGCCAAAGGACGCCTCCTGAACGGCCCAGTCATTGCCGTTGAAGGCCACAGCCACTCCGCCCGCCGCTTTCACCATACGAAACGCCTCAATATCAGTAATACTGTCTCCCACATACAACACGTCTTCGAGTTTAACGTTCTCCAGCTCAGTAATTTTCACGACGGCCGTGGCCTTTTCCATACCGCCCACAGGATTAATCTCCCGGATCAGTCGGTAAATGTCCAATTGCGGAAGAAGGTCCCAAAAGATGTGGTTGTACTCGGCAATGACGGACCTGTCGGTCTCCGGAAGCTCTTCTGCGGTGTGAGCCCCCTGAGGAAGGGAAAAATCAGGGACACTGAGAATGCGCTGATGCAAGTCCTTGATGGTCTGCCTTTCTTCCGCTGAAAGATCGTAGTCGTCGATATTCACCAAGGTGGAGTACGTATTCGAGAACGGAAACTCGATAGCGTCACACACGGCGTTGATGTATTGCACATAGCTGGTGCTCACTATGTAAGCGGGCGCCAGCGAAGCGATGCGCTTAAGGGCTCGATCCGCATTGGGGATAATCTCGATGCTGCGTCGAGCGAACTTAGTCATACTCCGGTCATCCAGCCCAAAGGCCTTGAAGAAGGGCAGTATGAGGCGAAGAGTATCCCCCGCCTTGTAATTAGGCCTTCTTTCGATTTCCGCGAGGTAATCGTCGTAGAGACTGAGTCGTTGGAAAAAGACATCCCCTTTGGGAATGAAAGCCTCAGCCAATTCAGCCGCGTTGTCGTTCTTCGTGATAGGTCCTTCACAATCCGTTATAAATACTCGTGAGTGAGTCTTAGACATCCAATCCTCCCTATTGTGTTCGTCGTGACGCACGCGCCTGTGTGATTCGCTTCCGGGTGCACGGTAAGGTTTTCGTGCACTGCCTCACCGGATCGGAAACGGCTTTTCATGCCAATTCCAAGCGCTCGCATGTAGATTAGAGGCCGGTCACAATACTGGAAACCAAGGCGCGTTCCACGATGTCGGCGTTTGGATATGCGCTTCTGCCGTACCCTTCCAAGCTCTTAGAAGCGGCCAGGGCTGCGAGGAACAGCCGTCGTTCCATGGAGGCGCCGCTTATTTGTCCGGCAAGGTATCCTGCGGCGGCCACATCTCCGGCCCCTGTGCGGTCGGTGATGAACTCGGCTTGGACGGCGGGTTGGTGAAAACGCCGGCTTTCAACAAAGGCCGTAATCCCCTGTGCGCCTTGCTTCACCACCACCGCTCCTACACCGATTTCACCCAGGCGCCGTGCGGCCCGCGCTGCATCCTGAATCCCCGTGAGCATGGTCAGTTCCTCTTGGGTGGTGAAGAGGACGGTGGTTTTGCTCAAAATCGGCGCGAGCCGATCAATGGGCATTTTGCAGTAAATGACACCGGGATCAAAAGAAATTTTGCCTTGAAAGCCGTACGCCGCCTCACATTGGCGCTCAAGGGCCTTTTCAGATACAAAAGAAGTAAAATGCGCCCATTCGGTCGAGCGCAAATAGTCCCACGGCGGCTCCCAGTCACCCATGCAATCGTTGGCATTGGGTAAGATCACCAGCGTCCGATCCCTTGTCGTATCGTCCTTCACTATGAGAGAGAGACACCTACCCGCCGGTTCAGTAACCGTTTTGATGAGGAGCGCGCCTGCGCAGCCGAGGTCGTCCAGTCTCATTTGCTCGGTGTCGCTGTCGCCCACTGCGCCGTAGAACCCGGTCCTGAAGCCCATGCGTCGCAGAGCCGCTATGGTATTGGCGGCTGAACCTCCCGGTTGGCAGCCCCTACGCCGGCCGACGCTTTGCAACTTTGCATAAGCCGTCTGAAACCACTCCACATCGCGCACGTATTCCATGCCCACCGTGAGTCCGAATGCCGGCAGAAACGAGGAGTCCACTTCCCAAAACTCGTCAAGGTTAAGTGACCCGAAACCTGCTATTTGTAGTTTGGTGGGCCGTGGACTATTCTCGGGCAAAGCGGCTCCTTCACTTGTATAGACTCGTCTCTTATGTAGAATGGCGCATGCGGTAAAACAAAACACGACGTGAGGCCCCGCCGCGCCCCGCCTTGCGTTGAAACTCAGCCGTCACTGCGCGTACCGGGTATCTATGTTCGGTAATCCCGGCGCAAAATCCACCGCACCTATTTGCGGTTCCGACAAGTCTCCCTGTTCGGAGGAGGCCTATGCAATCTCAGTCCGGCGACGGTGTTCAAGCCGCCTTGAAGCATGTGTCGCCATTTTCACAGATCGAGCGAATATTACAAGGCGTAAAAACGCCTCGAAGCTTTTGGTTCTTAGGAATTGCGGCCGCGGTATGGTTTGCGCTGCTGATAAACAACTCGTGGAACGCGTCTCCCGACAGCGCGCTCTACTTGGCTTTAGGACACTCGTTAGCTTCCGGCGCCGGCTACGTATTCAACGGAGAGCCGCATACGTATGTGGCCCCGGGGTTCCCTTCGATTATCGCCGCGGTTACATGGCTCGCAGGCAGGGATTTCTGGGTGTACCGGTTCATGATGAGCGTCATGGGATTGGCGGCGGCGCTCTTGAGCGTCCTGGTCATCAAACGAGTGGCCGGTCCAACGACGGCCTGGGTCCTCGGACCGCTCTGTGTGTTCAACTACACATTGTTTCACAACAGCGCCTACGTGCTGGCGGACGTCCCCTTCGCCGTGTTTGCTCTCGTAGCTCTCTTGTTACTCATTCGGCTTGGCGAAAAGCCCCCGACGCTGGGTGGATCGCTCTTGACCGGCGCCTCGTTGAGTGTTCTCCCGCTGATACGCATCAATGGGCTGGGGTTCATTCCGTCCGCTGCGTTCTTTCTGCTGAGTCGTCATGGCATGGCGCGCGACTGGAAGGCCCCGGTTCACGCTGCACTTGTGGCGCTCACTGCGTTGCTCCCGTTCATTGCATGGTTGATGTGGAAGTCCGTTTTTCCTGCGTCGGCCGCGGAAGGCAGCTATTTCAATGCAGTGACGGGGCGCATGTGGAGTGACCAGGCGCGCATTGTCGCAACGGCTTTCGTGGAGTATTTTTCAGAGGCTACCCTGTGTTTGACCGGCTTGAGCATAAAAACCTACAGTCTTGAAATAATCCTGCCCCTGGTGGCGTTTTACGGAGCGATTCAGGCTTTTATCAGAGGTGATCGACTCTTTGGGCCGTTGACGGCGATTCAGGGAGCCGGACTGCTGTTGTCCACCGCAGGGGAACGCTATTTGCTTTTCCTGCTGCCTACTATGTTCCTGTTTCTCTTCTTAGGGCTCACTGAGCTGCTTGAGCGGTTCACTGCGTGGTCGGAATCGAGGAAGAAGCGCGCTCTTCTAGTGACCGCCGGCATACTACTGCTCTGCAACATGGGGCATGGCATCGGCCAAATATACCAAGCGCGTACGCCGCTCGAAAACGGCGGGCCTGAAACTGAGAGAAGCGCGGCGTTCTTTACGGCTGCAGGGTGGCTGCGCGAGCACGACACGCATGGCGCGGTTCTGAGCGTGCATTCAAGGGTCATCCACTTCTTGGCCGGCAACCGGACGATAGCTTTGCTGCGCTCCGGAGTCCCCGAGCACGAGACCTGGGTGGATGCCGACGCGGTCCTGGGAAGAATATTTTTCGAAGAGCGGCCGACGTACGTCTTCTGGGACGGCAAGAATGCGAAGTTATATTCCCAGGCCTTTGATGCGGCTCGAAGACTAGGCATACGTTTTGTGGAAATACTCGAGGCTTCTAGTCCGCCAAGGTACAAGCTGCTGAGAGTTATTCCTCCTGAGAGCGGACTTCCCGCCGACCGGGAGAAAAGGTGAAGTGGATTGTTATCAAGTATGACCTTCTTCCTCGCTTTATGGGGTTAAGTAGTAAAGATGTCAAAAAATTGTTGACAATGAAAACGGAATGAGGTTTAAACGAGCCCGGGTATGGACATTGGGTTTACATAGAACCGCGACGGACGAGATATACCAAGCGGTGGGGAACGACACTTCCAAAAGCACGAAAAACGGCATCTAAATGGCCGCTTTACGTGTATTCCACTGGGATGGAAAAGTATGTTGAGAAGTGCGTTCCCTCATATCATATTGTTCTGCGAAGTCAACAAGAATTTCCCGCCGGAAACGCTATTCCCGAGCCACCACCGACGCATCCGACGCTCTCAGTCGGCGATATTCCACAGCCAACAAAAATCGCGTTCGAGAAACGCTTTCTCCTGATGATTGTCGAAGTAGACAACCGGAGCTAAAGCGCACAGCTCATATGAGCCGAGGCGCTCCTTACGTATTTTGTGACTATTGTGGGGGAGTCGCATCAATACCTGTAACAACGGATTGCCGTTTCGTGAGTGGGATGAACCCTACGCAGCCCCGGCTGAGCAATCACGGAACGTTCACACTTCACAAATTGATAGGCATTCAACGAAGACAGCCGTAAGACGGCACAGCGAGGTGACGCAATGTTCAGGACAATAGGAATGGTCGGTATATTGATTATAACAATTGCAACAATGGCGTTTGCCGCCCCGCCGAACGCTCCAGGCCAAAATACCGTGGTTCTGGTCGGTTTAACCGATTCGAATACTATAGCCTCTCGAAACGGCTTCGAGTCGCAGATGTTCGATAAAGAGGGATGTGAGAATTATTGCCGCGAGCGTTTCGGATGGCGCAGCGGCTATAACACCGGCACTGCGCAGCTATTTGCGCAGTGTGTTGCAGAGTGTAACAATCGGTTTTGGGCCGACTTCGAACGAAGATCGGAACGGCTGGAACGAGAAACCGGCTCCGGTAACGGTAACAGTGGCCGTTCCTATGTACCGTAGACCCGGAGTACGGGATTGAGTGTCGCGCCGCTCCGAAATCGCCGATTACGGAGGGTTCAAGTTACCCCGTAACGAGAGTTTTCTCCGAAACACCATATTGTCCTTTGGGTTTTGCCACCGGTGCGCGCGGTCGCGTTCGGGCGCCTCCGGAGTGAATCTATGAAGCTTTTCACAATAGTAGCCTTTGTAGTGCTTTGGACCGTCGCCGGCGTTGGAGTATGCGCCGAGCCCTCGATTGAAAATCTCCTACTTGATGAGGACCATTCGGCAGCTTGGCAGGACGAGGCCGATGTGACGCTCAACTTCGACCGTAATCAATGTGAGGACGAGTGCAGGGCACGATTCGGCATGGCTACCTACGGGCGATACGGCAGTAGACCACCGGCTTATTATCTACTTGCCGACTGCTTACGAAAATGTGATCGCCGTTTCTGGAAGGACTTCGATAGGCGCTCTCGAGACATCGAAAATGAGTGAAGTGACTACTGATTCACGCGCTTGAACAGTCGAGCCCACTATTCTGATCTGCCCGCCTCAACCTTAAAGTTGAGGCTTAATCATTCTTTCCCACTCTTCCGAGACATCGCCGTTGCGCCCGACGTACAGGATGCCGCGTCCAGCGGCCTGCCGCAACACCTCTCCGGCCATAGTCATCTTGGCTTGCCGGTCTAAGCCGCGAACTTGAGCGTACGTATTCAAGAAACGCATTCTCTCCACAGAACCTACGCTGACGGGTGTGGACAAGAACAGCTGGCAGAGATTCTTCACCGCCTTGCTCGAAGGAATCGAACGGAAGAACGTAACATTATCATAGTCAACCAGCCTTAAATCCTGTGGCCTGGGGATATCGCAAGAACCTACAACCATGATATTGCAGGTCTTGAGATCGGAGTGAAATATCCCCATGTTATGCAAGCGCCCCAAGAAGACCGCTACTGCGCTCATAAGGTGGCTACGCCCCGTAGCGGAACCTGCGGAGAGACCGTCCATGCGGCGATCGAGTTCAACGGCGCCGTTGGGGGCTTCCATTATGAACCACTCCCGCAGGGCTATTCCCCAAACGGTTTCGCGAATCAGGGCAAGAGGCCGCGCAACGCCGATACCCACCACGTTGAGTCGCTCGCCGTTGCGAAAACTTCGGATCGCTTGAGTGGCGCGGATCAGCCCCTTAGCAGCGTGCCGACTGTTGCGCCACTTGAACTCCTTCACACACAGCGCAGCCGAGCCGTCGGATACATTCACTCGCGTGACGGCGCTTTCCGGCGCATTTTTTAAGAGACAGGCGCCTCCCGCCTCTATTGCATTCGCGTGAGCCTCAAGCGCGGCTGGAATCAGGCGATTTAGATCCGTCCGTGAACAAGCGAGAAACGACTCGGCGGATGAGCCAAAATAAATGACGCGTCGTGACATGCCTCTCCCGAAAGCTGCGTTCAACTGGACGCCCGACCTCATGAACAGCCATCCGCGGCGTTGACTTCCTAGCCTAAATAATATACAGTAAACTCGCTGGAAACAGAATTGTTTCCCAATGTTATTGAGGATTTTCAGTGATTACGATCCAACTCCGCCTGGGATTGAGGCGTTTCCGCCGGTAGCCCGCGCCGCAATGGCGCACAAGGACCGCACACCGGCGCGTCCATGGTAGATTCCCATTCGAAGAGGAGTTCCGGTATGATCCGCACGATTATCATTGTGACCGTATTCTGTCTGACTGCTGGGAATTGTTTCGGCCAGGGCCTTCTTGACTCGGTATTGGGACCCGGCGGTTTAGGGGTATGGGGTTCCAATCAGAACGTCAGCACACCCAACTACGGTCCGTATGGTTCCGGCGCGCCGAACGCTCAGTATCAGCCTCCGCAGCAACAGCAGTACCAAGCGCAAGCCCCCATGCACCCCGGCTACAATCAGCCCGGCGTTTACGGGGATTGGCAGAATTATCCACCCGCAGTAACGGGAACTCCCGAACAAATGCAGTACCCCGCGTCAGCCGATGGAAGCGCGGTTCAACAGCAGTATTCACCCCAAGCTCAGGCGCAGCAACAGCAGTATCCACCCCAGTATCAGCAGCAAGCTCCGCAGGCGCAAGGGGGAAGACCGATGTCGTGGCAAGCGCCTCCCGGTCAGCCGCAACCGCAACCGCAAGCGGTTCAAGGCGGTCAAGCCCCTATGCAAGGGCAAGCTCAGCCCCAGCAGGCGCCACCGCAGGTATCCGCCGAGGACTTACCTGCAGGCGCGGTCAGAATAACCACCACCACTCCGGACGGCACTTCGGTGGAATATTATCCTCCGGCGGGCCAACCTATGTACGCTCCCGAACAAGCGCCGCCTGCGCCGCCTCAGCCGCAGCCGGTGAAACCGCGCAGACTGAAGCACAAGCAGGCCAAAGAGCAGAAGCCCGCTCAGGCGGCTCCCAATCGCGGTCCCATAGCCATGCCGAAGCCCGTCCCAATCCCGCAGAATCAAGACCCTCGATACGGCTGGGGCGTAGCTCCCTCGGCGCCGACTGCCGAATAACGGCTCTGGGTTGGTTCACCGGGCCTGAGGCGCCACCCTGCTCGGTGAGCCATTTCATTGGGACGCAGCCGCATCTATCCGTATACGATCAACCCATCCTTATGTAATACTTGCCTGGGGCGTGCAAGCGGCCGAATGGACGTTATCTTTTCGGTTCCGCGTTAGAGGCGTCCCCCGGGATGCGCCTCCTTATAAAGGCACACTCAAATAGAAGGATTCCGGCCGTGTAATGCCGGCCTGCGGTCATGCGGGCTTAGCCCCCACCAACGGCTGTTCGCCGTCGGGGTTCTCCTTCACCAGGAGTTCTTCAGCCCAATGGAAAAACTTATTCTCATCGGCTCGATTCTTCTCATCATTTTCCTGCTGTGGGTTTTCATCAAATCCATCTTTGCGTGGCGAGTAATACGCCAAGACGAACGCGGGGTGCAATTCAAAAACGGTCGGTTCGTTAAACTGCTTGGCCCAGGTGGAAGCCTTCTCTTTACCCCCTTTACCACCGTGGAAGTCGTAAATATAGCCCCGCAGATGACGGTTATTGCAGGTCAGGAAATGTTGACCTCCGATGCTATCGTGGTCAAGATCAGTCTTGCGGTCAAGAGTCGGGTTGTCGATCCCGTGGCGGCTCTCCTCAACGCGCAGCAGTATCAGCATGTCTTGTACGTAACCATTCAAGTAGCCTTAAGGGAAGTAACTGCGAGCTTTGCCATAGAGGATTTGCTCGAA
Source organism: Desulfomonilales bacterium (assembly GCA_038205805.1). GTDB lineage: Bacteria > Desulfobacterota > Desulfomonilia > Desulfomonilales > Desulfomonilaceae > JBBSBY01. The sequence goes on along the minus strand of JBBRBO010000016.1, from coordinate 37,524 downwards.
CACAGACCGGCCATAGATTGCATGATGATGGACAAATGCGGCGAGCAGGCTAAGCAGCTCGGTGTAGAATTGGAGCGCATCACCGTGCGAGACATAACCTTGCCGGGAGAGCTTAAGAAAACCTTCGCTCAGGTGTTGGCCGCTCGTAAGCAGGCCCAAGCCGCTCTGGAGAAGGCGAGGGGAGAAACGGCGGCGCTCCGCAGTCTAGCGAATGCTGCGTCGCTGATAAAGGACAATCCAGTTCTTATGCAGTTGCGCGCGCTTCAATCGCTGGGGGAGTCTTCGGGGAATAGTCTTGTGCTCGGTGTCGCGTCTCCGGAGATTGCGCCGGCGGCCGGGGCAAAAAAGCAATCCAAGTGACGACGCCTGGTATACGTTAAGGGACCCATTGTCGCCCACACGCAGGGTCCCTGCTCGGCATTTTCGCCGACATGAGTGCGCTCATAGACTAATCGCAGGAAAATACAATTATTTACCACTTGAACTGATAAACGGAATAGGGCATTATTCAGTTTTTGCTTGACAAGCAATACTATTGTGATAGGAAAATCGCAAAATTAAACCTAAATACCATACTATACCTGTTTCTGTGCGGAAAGCGCATGAAGCCGGCAGCCTTTATGCGTGAAAAGCGCAGATGTTTTGGTTGTCACGTATGTGCATGCATTGTGTGCGCAGTGCGTCATTTGTAGTGTGGGGAGCTTACGTATGAGAATCGGCCTTTGCGAAAAGTGCGGCGAACCCGCCGACGCCCGATATGAAGTCCGGAATAACAGCGTCTATTTGGTGAAGTCCTGCAAGGAATGTGGTCGCACCTCATCACTGGTCACGACCGACGCTCGAAAGTGGAGCTGGAAGCGGGCGATCATGGGGTATCAGGAGCCCACCCAATCCGGGTGTTCCATGGAATGCGCTTCGTGCAGTCACCACGAGGTGACTCCGCCGTACACGGTCTCTATTGACGTGACGAACAGGTGCAACCAGCGGTGCCCAATATGTTTGGCGTATGTTGACGCTATGGGCTTCACGTATGAACCGCCCATGGACTATTTTCGCAAGATATTCGAGGAGTTCAAGGACGCCGATCCCCGGCCGAATATGTGTTTCTTCGGCGGCGAACCTACCGTGCATCCCAATTTTCTCGAAATAGTCCAGTTAGCTCGTTCGTATGGTTTTCAGGCGCAGCTCTTTACCAACGGCCTTAAACTCGCTGACAAGGATTACTGTCGGAAGCTCTGCGATTTGGGAGTGCAGGTCAATCTGGGATTTGACGGCACCACGCCTGAAATTTACCAAACGCTGCGCGGGGACAACTCTCTGGCGGTCAAGAAGCGTGCGTTGGACAACCTCATTGAATGTAAAGTGAATAAGCTTGCGGTTATCTCGACGGTGGCGATAGGCGTAAACGACGACAATCTGATGCGCATCCTGGAGCTTATCCACGAGCGCCGCGACCACGTTTCCGTCTGGGGATTTGTGCCGCTGACCCCATGCTGGGACTCGCCCGACGTAAGTTTGACCCCCACTACCACGGAGTGCGTCGAAAACGTGTTTGAACGCATGATACCGGAAGCGGAGTTCGTTCCTACGGGGATGATGAAATTCGGGGAATTGTCGCGGTTTTTCGGTAGACAGACCTTGGGTGGATCGCATCCGAACTGCGAGAGCGCCACGTTGTTCGTGTCGAACGGCGAAAAGTATGAACCCATTTCATCGTATTTGACGATGCCGCTATCGGAACTTCTTCAACAGCTACGTAAGCTTGACGCTGAAATCACTGCGCTGGCGGTTCATGTGCCGCAGACCGGCGCACGAAGAAAATTGTTCGACATGCGGACCCTCAGCCGAACCGCTCTGCTCCTCAAGCGGGCGTTTAAATTCAACAAGCTGTTCCAGGATGGCAAGGTAAGCGGAATAGCCGGCGCGCTCATGGACTTGGTGAGGGGCGAGAAGGTGGACCATATTCTCAAGACCCGCACGAGCGCCAAGAACCTCCTGACGCTTATCACCATACCGTATGAGGATAAGGGCGGGCTCGAAGACGCGCGGCTAAAGGATTGTCCGGCGGTCTTCGCGTACGAGGACGTTGAAACAGGCCGAATAAGAACCACGGCATTCTGCTCATGGCAGACGGTCAAGGACGACGTGTGCAAGCGTATTCAAGCGCACTACGACGAGCTGAACGCGCATGGTGATCAGCAGAAAACTCTCCCTTCCGCGGCCGGTTTAAACGCGGCTTCGGGCGCGCCGGCTGAGCCGCATACGTCAGCGGCGCGGGGTTCAGCTAAGCGGTCGTAACCCATTCGCTATCACAAACCGCTATTCCTATGAAAGGGCCTTCACTTTCATAGGAGTCCGGTGATGGGGTTAGTATCCTGCCTTTCTTTCAAGCAGGTTCTCCTCAATAATACTTCTAAGATGCAAATGAGTATCAGACGCCGTAAGAAACCGGTGGATCGGCTACTTCGACAACAGACGCCCCGAAGGACAATACTTTCCCCTTCCAGATGGATTCAGAAGTCGTTTTTCATTCGAAGAATACAGTTTATTAGATTTCTTAGTGTTTTAGAACAGTCTTTACGGTAAAGATATGAGTGAATCGCTCTACGGGAGCGTACGCGCCTCCCGTGAGCGCCCTTGCCGAATATCGCTACTCGGCTTCAGTAACCAGTTTGAGGGGCTTTTTCTTTTATTGCTTGACAAAATAATCTATTAGTATAGCATAGAAGGTAAGGATTAAGCAATCTTTCATTCCAGAAAAAAATAAAGGACTTCGCGTGTTCTGGAAGGATTCAGAGATCACAAGGCGGTTCTTTGCCTTCTGCCAACGGGCATAAACCTCGTGCCCTGAAGAGCACGAAAGGCAGCCCACTTCTCACTCGCGTGGAACGAACTAGGAATGTCTACCTCCCGCTTGTAACCCGACCCGTGCTCAGACTCGGGAAGAAAATCAGCGGATTGCGACGCCACGCAGTGAAGCTGAGAACCGCTTACATGCGCTGACTGAGCGCCCACACATTCCGGGGAGAATATCTCACAACCATTCTCCCCGCTCATACCTCTCGCGCTGCGCATACGAGTTAGAGGCTGCGTATCTTTTCGGCCACAGCCCGACCGAATGCCGAACAGGAAACCTCGTTCGCGTCGGTCATTTGTCGCGCAAGGTCGTAGGTCACGGTCTTGGACTGAACCGTGGCTGCCAGTCCACCTCTTATAAAATCCGCGACTTCGAGCCACCCGATGTGATCAAAGAGCATAGCGCCTGAAAGGATCATCGAACCGGGGTTCACCTTGTCCAAACCCGCATACTTCGGAGCGCTGCCGTGGGTGGCTTCAAAGATAGCGCAGCCGTCGCCGATGTTTGCGCCCGGAGCCATTCCCAGGCCGCCTACTTGGGCAGCCAGCGCGTCGGAGATGTAGTCGCCGTTTAAGTTAGGGCAACACAACACTTCGTACTCTCGCGGTCTTAAGAGGGCCTGCTGAAACATAGAATCCGCGATGCGGTCATTCATCAGGATTTTCCCGGGGGGTAGATTGCCGCCGTGCTCCTCCTGGACTTCGGCTTCGGTAATTACCAGATCCGGGTATTCTTCACGGGCGAGTTCATAACCCCAGTCCCTGAACGCGCCCTCGGTGAATTTCATGATGTTGCCCTTATGAACAAGAGTAATGCGCTTGCGGTTATTGGCGCGAGCAAATTTTATGGCCTTGCGCACCAGGCGCTTGGTAGCTCGGGGGCTAATGGGTTTGAGTCCTATACCCGAAGAGGTATCCACAGTCACCGACATGCCGTCACGCAAGAACGTAATGAGCTTGATCGCGTCGTTACTGCCGGCCTTCCATTCAATCCCGGCGTATACGTCTTCGGTGTTCTCTCGAAAGATCACCATGTCCATGTATTCGGGATGCGTAACGGGCGCAGGTGTTCCCGCAATGTATTTGACGGGCCTCACACATGCGTAGAGATCGAGCTTCTGCCGCAGGGTGACATTGATGCTTCGAAAGCCGCTCCCGACCGGCGTGGTCAGCGGTCCTTTGATGACGATGAGCGCCTCTTGAATAGCCTCCATGGCCTGCTGCGTAATGTGCTCACCGTAGAGATCGTAGGATTTCTCTCCAGCGGGAATGGGCCACCACAGAGTTTTTCGGGAGCCGCCGTAGGCCTTTTCCACGGCCGCGTCAAATACAATCTTTGACGCATGCCAGATGTCCGGCCCCACGCCGTCGCCTTCGATCACGCCGATGATGGGATTCTCGGGGACCATCATGCCTTGTGGTGATATCGTTATCCATCGCCCGCCCTCTGGAGGAGTTACAAACGCCTGTTTCATGTAGTATCTCCCATAGTTTTTTCAGCTACGAACGACAACCAAGGATGGTCGAGTTGTTCGTCCGTGATGACGTAATCTTGATCCTCAAACAGTCCTTGGAGGAGGCGACTTTGATCCATATTAATGCCCGAAACTATCCACGCCCTGTTGAGCGAAGCGCCTCGAAAGGTGACAATATCGAGCAACACGGAATAGGGCAAGTTTGCCGTCACGAGATCCACGGGCCGCTCCAGCAAGAATCTTGCCTCTCCTTCTGTAACCCGAATGACGCTCTCCCGGCCGTTCAGGGCCACATTGCGTTTCGCTGTGGCTACGGCGAGGATGTTTTTATCCACTGCGGTCACTTTACCGATGCCGTAGTGAGCGGCGACCAAAGCCAAGATCCCGGAGCCTGTGCCCAGGTCCAGCATTGTCGTACACCGCCCCGTTTGTAGGAAGCGAATTACGTGGCGGACGCAGTAGCGCGTTGTTGGATGCAGGCCGTCCCCGAAAACCACCGAGGGATCTAAAATAATGGAGTCACTTGAAGGAGAATGAGGCGGGGAGAACTTTACACCCTCTATGACAATGTCACCATGGGCATAGGCGGTCTGCCAATCGCCGTATTTCATTTCGTGTCGTGCGGCAAGGGTGAGATCATAGCGTGAAAGAAGCGTATTCACAAAGTCGTCTTCCGGTGAGGAGAAAAAGAGGTAGTTGAAATCATCTTCATTCCACAAACCGATGAAGCTGTGGGGAGCAGCGGCCGGTGAATCTAAGCTCCCCTTAACTTCATAAATGTACAAGTCCGTGTTCTCCGACAGCATGTTATAAGCCGCTCACAGCTAAGTTTCGAAGACATTGGCGTTACTTTGCTCTAAAGGCTGAGTATCTCCGAGGTTACGCAGAATGGATAAATACGTTTCCACAGCGCTCATCAAATCGCTCTTGGCGATGGCAAGATTCGCAACCTCTCGCGGTGTGAGGAATTCCCGCTGCAACAGTGCGTCAATTCGCCTATTTATTAACACGATTTGTTCAGGCGATACAAGATCACCGAGATCCAGATTATCAGATTCAGAGGCGTTCGCCGCGGCGGATTCCCCGAATGCCTTTTCCCTGGCCAGCTGGTCGATCCACTTGTCATGGTCCTTCCATTTGCTAATGGTGGCGGGGCTCACTTCGACTTGCAGCGCCAATTCTTTGTTACTTATGTTGCCGTTCGCTTCGCGATATATGTTGAACGCTTTGTCTTTGGCCTCTTTCTTACGTATGATACCGCCGGGTTCTACGGCCGCTCCATCCGGCGAAGGTTCTATTTCACTTTTCCAATGTTCATCATGTTTCCAACGTCCTACGGTCAACGCGTTTACCTTGACTACTTTGGCTATATCTCGATTCGAGATTCTTCCGCCGGCTCTGATGAACATGTCACGGGCCTGCATTCGAGCCTCTTTTTTCATTGTTCGGATCCTCCTCGCATACGACACGTTATTCGATTACGTGTTCGCACGACGCGCTATCTATAAAGTACTTGAAGTATCAACGCTAACTTGCCATATCACGACGTCTCGATTCGATCAAAATATAGTTACGTCGGGCTTCACAAAACTAACCCCGGAAACCTTATGGCATATAAATATAATGTTAATCATGCTTTAGAGAAAGTAAAATAATCATTACACTTCGTGCGTCATACGTTCACTTCCACAAGTCGGGACGTGATAGCAAACGAAAATCGGTACAGATATGTCTGTTTTCCGCGCTACTCGGAGCGGCGGCCGGGAGCGGTAAACACGTGTCTCAGTTGCGTTTGTTTGATGAACTGCCGGTCCGTATGGTAACAGTAACGGTAGTGGTTCACAGAGTGCGAGGCGGCTCTTCTCCCAATGCGCTCCGGAGAGGAGAGCCCCATCCCTACAGACCTCCCTACACGTGATCATAACGATTACAGGGTTCCCGTTAACCCGATAACCAAGCGCCGGTAACGAGAAGACCGAGCTTATCTTATTTCGTAGAGCAGAGTAGCGCATGCGAGACGGCTTTCAGTCAGAAATCAAGAATATACTTATCGTAGCAGGGACCGTGGCGGCGCTGCTCGTACCGCCGATTGGCGCCCTCCTGAAGGTGGGTCTCCCTTCGGTCTTTCGCTTTTTTCTTCAGGACACCTTCTACTATCTGAGCGTAGCGAAGAACTCCTCTTTCGGCTTCTACACCTTTGATGGAGAGTTTGCCACGAGCGGATTTCACCCCTTGTGGCAGGTGTATCTGACGCAGGTTTTTCGCTTGGCGCAAACAGCAGACCAGGGAAGCTTAATTTTGATCGACTTCGTGTCTAGTGTATGTTTCGTCACGTTCGGGTTCGTGCTTCTTGTCCTGGCGTCTATGGCAATGACCAGATCTCGATTCCTACTGATTTTGTTGATTCCGGGGCTGTTCAATTTGCTGTTCTGGGGAATTATTCAGTTCGGCCATTCCCCTTGGTCTTACATGAACGGTATGGAGAGCCCGTTTACCGTGTTTTTTGCCGGAGCGCTCTTTTGTCTCATCGCAGCGCATCATTCGGAGCCTGAACGGTACGCCGCCTCATCGGCCTTTCATGGAGCCGTAGGTATTGCGCTCGCTCTTTTGATACTCTCTCGATTGGACGATGTATTTCTCCTGCCGGGCTTCATGATCGCTCTTTGGTGGATGTCCGCTTCCCGTAAGGACTTGGTTCGCCGCCTCGCCGCGTTGACGGGTCCATCGTGTATTGCGCTGGGGGTTTATCTTGTCTTCAACTACGTTACAACCGGGGGTTTTCTTCCCATCAGCGGGGTCGTGAAAGGTGGGCTATCATTGGGCGCCAACCTCGATTACCTGCGCCAGGTGTTCACCCTTACGCATTTCTCAGCGGAACGAGCCCCGACAGTTGTTCAGATTTCGGCGCTCTACCGTGTATGTCAACTTTTCTTCCCGGCGATAGCTGCAATGGGGCTTTTGGTTGCGTTTGCTAAGGGCGCTCACAAGAATGTATTCCTCACTGGGCTGCTGATCTACGTCATATTGAAAGCGGCCTACAATTTCATGAATGTGAACTTCAACTATCAGGGAGTCGTTTGGTACTTCGTTTTGAGTGTGGTCGTCGTAAACTTCTGCTTCGTTTTTATCGCAGATAAGATATGGACGGAGCGCTCCAAAGCTGCGCCGAGCCTACGATACACTGCGCCGGCGTTTGGGCTCTTCGCGCTTGTATACTTGAATTTCGTCACCATGCTGCCCATGCAGGGCCGTACCATCGAGTACACCTTCTGGTCGGAGAGATCGGCAATCAAGCATCAGCTACTAACACATATTGAACGACCGCGGATCGTCGAATATGACGACGGGATCATCAACTTTTCTCTGGGTCTGCCTACCATCCACGGCATCGGGTTCGTCTTGGATCGTGAAGCGGCCGAAGCCAAACAGAAGGGACAGTTCCTCAAATTGTGCGTAGATCGTGGATACAATGTCATTGCGTCTCTTGCTTACCTGCGAGTACCTGCGGAAGGCTACTCCTCAGATCAGCTCCGTCGGTTTCTGGCGAACTCGGCTTACTTTCGCGACCAGAATCTCTCCGACTTTAACTTCCATGTCGTCTATATCCACAAGGCGTCGGGCGCCACGTTTATAGCTTTCGAGCCTACGGCCATGCAACCTTCATAATGAGCGGCCTGTTACGAAACGAGCCCAACCCGCTGATCTCGAGGGCCGGAAGAATCCATTTCTTGAACCGCAATGGGGCGCCGCGCATCCGTATAGGCAGAAACACATATTAGGTGAGACTTGACCACTGAAAACCCACAACCACGAATCGGCATCAAGAGATACCCAGATGTGAGGAATCACCATGGAAAATAAACAACGAACTGTATCAGAAGAAAAGGAAGTGAAAAGCGGCGACCAATCCGAATGCCGCGCATGTGAAGATTACCAGCCCGGCGACTTGGCCGCTCATGAGGATGAGATGCTGGAACAGAAAGAAGCCCAATTCGTTGACGAATTCTTTCTGGGCGGCGGCGCATGCTAACTACAAACAAAGAGTAAGCGCTGAGTCGGGTATTTGGGCGCTCAAGAAAGCAAGCCTTTAATCCTACTTAGCGGTTGCTCTATGTTCCAAGCGTACGCGGGTGAGAGCGAGCGTGAAGCACGGCGGCGGCTGTCACGAGATAATTTTGTATGGCTAAAACTGATCGAGATCCGCGCCTGAATAATCCCATCGTGAGCCTTTAATCAGCTTGGGTTCCGCTTCAGCCGGCATGCTTCCGATCTTGAAAACTTCAGGCGTAGCATCGTGAGAAGCGGTGGTCAAACCGGTCCTGGGGTCAATCTTGCGAAACTCGACGGAGTCCGGTGGAGAAAAAGGTTTGACGGCATGATCTTTTAACACTTCACGCATAAAGTTACCCCAGATAGGGGCGGCGGCTTTTCCGCCTGTTTCTCCCTCACCAAGGGAATATTCGTCGTCGAAACCGACCCAGACTCCGCAGGTGTATTCAGGCGCGAATCCCATAAACCAGGCGTCAACGTTATCGTTTGTCGTACCGGTCTTACCTGCTATGTCGGGCCGTCCCACGATCTTCTTGAGACCCGTGGCCGTGCCGTGCTGCACAACCCCCTGTAGAAGGGTGCACATAATGTAAGCGGTTGCTTCGTCGATCCTGCGATGGGCCGGTCCATCTTCGTCGTTGTACAAAGCTTTCGTTTGCCTGTGACCTATGGTTTTTATAAGCGGCTTGTCGTCCAACGGGTCGTCCAAGAGGGTAGGGATGTCGTGTTCTTCGAGCACTCTGCCGTTCCTATCCACGACCTTCTTGACGTAGACATTCGGTATACCGTAGCCCTTGTTCGGAAACACGGAATACGCCATAAGCTGCTCTTCTAGGGACACGCCTGTGGACCCCAGGGCCAGCGTGAGGTTTTCCACCATGGGTGAAACATAGCCCAGCTTTCTAGCAAACGCCTTGGCGTGGTCTATACCGATCTGCTGAAGAATCTTGATGGTTGGAATATTGCGTGATTGCACCAGCGCGTCTCTAAAGGTAACGGGGCCTGAAAAGCCGCCACGGTAGTTCTTGGGTCGCCACACCTCGCCCGTTCCGGGGATCGACAGCGCCAAGGGCGAATCCAAGATTATATCTGCGCATGTGAAGCCCTTATTGAGCGCCGCTGCGTATATGGCGGGTTTAAAAGATGAGCCCGCCTGCCTACGAGACTGCGTGGCCCTGTTGTATTTGGAGTCCGCCGAGCTGTAGCCGCCGAGGAGCACGCGAACATAGCCGCTCCTGTTTTCCCGCAACATGAGAGCCGACTGTGCGATTGGTTCTTGCTCAGGTTCCAGCGGGAAATTGGTCACCATTTCCGGGGTGTACTGCTTGTAGTTCTTCATTTCCGGGTCAAGTTTGCCGTACTTTTTTGTGTAGAGTTCGCGCCGCTTCGGGTTGGGGTCTACGAGCCGCACCCAGATGAGGTCCCCAACTTGGTACGGTAGGTCCCCGGCTGCGAAGTTACGGGTGCGCATCTCAGGGCGTATGAACGGTGTGCGGACCCACCATTTGGGAGAAGGGTCTATTTTGATTTGGCCCACATATTCTTTGGTGACGCGGCCGTTGTGGTAAGAGCCCATTCTCACATAAATATTTTCCTGATCTATGTGGGTCACGACGCCTTCCGTCACCTCGTCGAACTGAAGCGGCGCTTCTATAGATTGGCTTTTCTTCTCCAGAAACTCCGCGACTCCCTTGGCGCTGAGCGTTTTAATGGGTCCCCTAAAACCTTGGCGCTTGTCGAGTTCTCTCAGACCGGCGTCCATAGATTCGTGGGCTTTTTTTGTAAGCTCAAGATCAGCGGTGGTATAAATCTGGAGACCCCCTTTCTCTAAAGCGTCAACGCCGTATTTGCGTTCTATGTACTTACGAACATGGGAAACAAAGTCAGGCGCAATTTTGAAATCGGGGTTACTCCTGGTGACGATAACCGGATCCTCCTTGATCGCGGTCTCATATTGCTCATGTGTTATGTAACCGTCCTCATACATCCTGCGGAGAACATACCCGCGCCGCTCAAGCGTAAGATCAAGATTCCTTCTCGGAGAATACGTGGACGGCGCTTTCGGCAAGGCCGCAAGCATGGCGCACTCCGCTATGGTAAGTTCCTTCACATCCTTACTGAAATATGTTTGAGCGGCGGCTTCTACTCCATAGGCGTTGCTGCCCAAGAATATCTGATTCAAATACAGATAGAGTATCTGCTCTTTGGGTAAGGAGCTTTCGATGCGTGTGGCCAGAATGGCTTCCTTAATCTTACGGGAAAAGGTGCGCTCTGAAGTGAGAAGAAAGGCTTTCGCCACCTGCTGGGTAATGGTGCTCGCTCCGGTTTTTATACCGCCCGCCATGAGGTTGTTTTTCACAGCGCGAATGATAGCCTCTTTATCGACGCCGCCGTGTCGCCAAAAGTTTTTGTCCTCTGCAGAAACAAATGCGTTCTGAAGCGTCTTTGGAATCTGGTCTATGGGCGTTAAAACCCTGCGTTCGGATGCGACCTCGCCTATAAGTTCGCCTCTATCCGCAAAGATCTGAGTAATGAGCGGTGGATGATAGTTCTGCAACTTGTCGATAGCCGGGAGATTGCTCGTGAAATAGAAGTAACCTTGCAGGCCCACTCCCGCGGCTCCCGCGGCGCACGCTATCATGATGAGCAAGACGAACCGAGCCATGCCCGCGAAAAACGACGTCTTCTTGGCGCCGGCTTTCGATCCGCCCCACATTTTCTGAAATGGGTCCTTTGGTATCAGATCCTTTGGCGGCGAGGGATTCAATTGGCGCTCCTTAGTGCGAACTTCTCAGTGCATTGAGTGGTCGCTGTATCTTATGTATTTATAATCAACTATACGCTGAAATTCAATAGAATTTGATTTATTATCAAATCATCGGGTTAAGCTCTATCACCAGAGCCTTCGGAACGCATGACATTTGCGGCTACGTCGCCCGGGTAGGCCGCCTTGACGAGGCGCTATTCTACAGGAGGGTGGCGCCATCATTTTATTTACGATGATTTTTCCGCTGTTACGATCATCTGATGGCCGTAGCGCGTCCAAGCTATCACCGTATCAATTATTTTTCGAAAGGGTCGAAGTACGGGCGCTGCGGCGGGTAAATCTCGCGGAGGAAAATACATTTTTCGGCGTAGGTTAAATGAGCGTGTTCGCACATTCACTCGAATGAACCCGTATTTGTTAAGAAGCCTAGTAATTGTCGGTGGATCAAAGAGGACGATGTGATCGCAGCCGTTTAGGTAGACCCACTCTGGACCATTCACCATGCGTGATAGCGATGCAAAATTCGTTGTCGCCAGCGTTAACAAGCCACCTGTCCGGAGAGCCGACGCGCACTTTTCGATGGCGAGACTCGGGGACTCAAGATGTTCGATGACATCCCACATGCGTATTACATCAACGAAGTCAGGCGCCGGCGCCCAGGAATCTATACTGCCCTCATGGATGTTCCGAATGCCCTGCGCTCGTAGGCGGCTGACACATTCCTCATTGATTTCGACGGCCTCGGTTTCCCAGCCCAGGGCTTTGGCCTCAAGCAGAAACCAGCCCTTGCCGGGTCCGATTTCAAGCAAGCTGTTGAGCTTACGATACGGAGCAAAACGAAGGGCCTCTTTCCTCAATCTTTGTGCTTGTGCGTTCGTGATTACGTCTTCGTTCATTGCGCCGGTACCGGACAGGGCTTGCCCCTGAGCGTGCGCCTTCAGTCGAGGATTGACAAACACCAATCCGCATGACGCGCACCGTACATGCCGGAAGCCTTCTTTCACGAACACGAGCTCGAATGCCTCATGGCCGCATACGTCGCATAGCGGAACATACACCAGGTCCTCGGCGCCGCGTCTGTGTTCTTTGGCGCTCAACGTTCTCCCATTTCCGTGCCGTGAATAGGGTAGGACAAATAATGGCGCCGTACAAAGTCAAGGGACTGCATGGCCGCAAAGATTCGTACCCACTGCCGCGAACCGGGCAGAAAGTAGCCTCTGGATGTGACGCCGTTCTTTGTGGCGAACCCGATGAAAAAGGCGCCTACGGGCTTCTCAGCGGATCCCCCGTCAGGACCGGCTATACCGGTGATGGAGAGACCGATATCCGAATCACCTACACGCAACGCGCCTATAGCCATCTCTTGGGCGCATTCATGGGAGACGGCGCCCTTCGTCGCAAGCGTGTTTTCCTTTACACCGAGTATCTTTATCTTAAAGAGATTTGAATAGCTTACGATGGAGCCCCTGAGCGTGCTGGACGAACCGGGAACCCGAGTGAGCATTTCGCCGACCATTCCACCTGTGCAGGATTCTGCGAGGGTGAGGGTAAGGTTTTGCTCTTGGAGCAGACTCAACACCACCTCTTCCATGGATTTGCCGTCTTCCGAGATGATGTTTTCTCTTATGCGCTTACGTATCGGGCCGCATCTGCTGAGGAGCGATCTAGCGGCCTCTTCGGGCGTTGCGGACTTCACGTCCACACGTAACCGAATCATTGGAAAGCGCGGCAAAAAGGCCAGGTGGTAGTCATCCTCGTCAAGACTGAGATCCGCAAGTATCTCTCCCAATTTCGACTCGGCAATGCCATAAACGTGCATTGTGGAGACGGCAAAGTGACTTCGGTCGTTCCGGAAGTGCTCAAGGATCAAAGGAGCGGCCTGCTCACGGAATATGCCGACGAGTTCGGCGGGGACTCCGGGAAAAAAGAAAGCCATGCTTGCGTTTCGGCGTATCATAAACCCCGGCGCCGTGCCGTGGTCGTTATTGAGCGGTGTCGAACCTGCAGGAAAAAACGCCTGCTTCTCGTTGCCCGAGGACATTACACGGTTCCAGGTACGAAAACGCTCTCTGATTCGTTCCAACTGTGCATCGTCGCGCTCAAGGGTCATTCCTAGAAACTCGGCGACCGCTGCCGCCGTCTTGTCATCTTCGGTTGGGCCGAGGCCGCCGCTTACGATCACCAGCGGCGATTCTTTCATGGCGGAATCATCGCCCACGGAGGTCATTCCCTTGACGGGAATGCCGAGAGCCCTCAATTCGTGAGATATGGTCTCTCTATTAGTGTCCGTTATAACACCGTTGATGATCTCATTGCCTATTGTAACTATCCATGCGCTCAGGGACATTAATGGACCTCATCCCAATTTTTTCCAATGTGAGCTTCCGCCACAAGTGGAACGGATAACTCGTATGCTGATTCCATGGCGTCAGTGAGCAGGCGGGCGGTTTCCTCGGCCTCGTCTTCCGGCGCTTCGAGGAGCAGCTCATCATGGACCTGAAGAAGCAACTTTGCGTTTAATCCGGAGGCGCCTAAAACCTCGTGGGCCTTGATCATCGCCAGCTTCATGAGATCGGCTGCGCTTCCTTGGATCGTGGTGTTGATCGCCACTCGGCGAGCCGCCTGCTGCACAACCTTGTTCGTGCTGTTGATTTCCGGCAATAAGCGCTTTCTCCCCAAGATTGAGGTTACGTGCCCGGTTTCCGCAGCTCTCCTGGGAATCTCATCCATGTAGGCTTTCACCCCGGAGTACATGCGGTAATAGTCCTCGAGATAGCGTTTGGCCGTCTTGAGATCCACGCCGATTTGGCCGCCCAGCTTGAACGCGCCCATACCATAAATGATACCAAAGTTGATAGCCTTGGCCTTCCGCCGCATATCGGATGTGACCATTTCAGGTGGTAGATCGAAAATGCTCACAGCCGTATCCATGTGAACGTCCTGACCCGCGGAAAAGGCGTGCTTGAGTCGCTCGTCCCCTGAAACATGCGCCATGACCCTGAGTTCAATTTGCGAATAATCCGCGGCCACAAACAGGTGACCTTCGGCGGGAATAAACGCGCGGCGAATTTTACGGCCTTCGGCGGTGCGAATGGGGATATTCTGCAAATTGGGGTCCGAAGAGGAGAGCCGGCCCGTGGCGGTCACCGCTTGGTTAAACGACGTATGTATTCTGCCCGTACGCGGGTTCTTCAGAGCGATCAAGGCGTCGGCGTACGTGGTCTTTAGCTTATGAATGGACCTATATTCGAGAATTTTGCGCGGCAGCTCGTGAACTAAAGCGAGTTCTTCCAAAACGTCCAGAGCCGTGGAGGAGCCCGTCTTGGTCTTGCGCGTGGGCTTCAGGCCCAGCTTGTTGAAAAGAATCTCACTCAGTTGCTTGGGCGAATTGATGTTGAAGGCCTCGCCTGCTCCTCCATGGACCTCAGCTTCCACGTTGGATAAGATCTCTCCAAATTCTTTGGACAGCTCTTGGAGATAGTCTGTGTCCACAAGCACGCCTGCGCTTTCCATATCCACAAGCACGGGTATGAGCGGCAGCTCGAGTTTGTCGAACAGATCGCCCAATCCGTCCGATATGAGGCGCGGATGGAGAATATTCGCCAACCTGAAGGTTACTTCGGCATCCTCGCACGCGTAGGTGTACGCCTTGGCGATATCTACATCGGAAAAGAGGATTTGGCTCTTACCTACGCCGATGAGTTCTTTGATGGGGATCGTTCGGTGCTCGAGGCAGGTTTGCGCTAAGTCATCAAGACCGTGGCCCCTCCGGGAAGGATCCAGGACATACGAGGCGAGCATGGTGTCGCAGCATATGCCCTTCAGCGAGACACCTTCGTTGCGCAGAACGATTATATCGTATTTGATATTTTGCCCGATCTTTTCATACGACGCGTCTTCGAGCAAAGGCCGAAGCAGCTCCAATACTTCGGCTTTGGGTAACTGAGGCCCGCAGGTGTGTCCCACCGGGATGTAGGCGGCCTTGCCTTCTTCAGCGCAGAGCGAGATGCCTACAAGGTCCGCTCTCGTGGGTTCAGTGGAGGTGGTCTCAAGGTCCACGGCAAACCGCCGTCGTTTCTTGAAATCATCTATCCACCCGGTCAATTCATCCATGGATTGTATGACGCAGTAGCCGGAGAAATCCAAGCTCTTCTTAGTGGGTAATTCGTCAAGGAAACGCTTTAATTCCAGCTCCTTGAACAAAGCCCGTAGGTCTTCGACATCGCGCTCGGCAAAGACCAGGTTGTCCGGCGTCACTTCCACGGGCGTCTCAAAGTTCAGGCTGATGAGCGACCGGCTGAGAAAGGCGGTGTTTTTGTGCGCCTCCAGCTTTTCCTTTATCCTTTTCGGCTGAATGTTCTCTATATCTGCGAAAAGGTCTTCAAGGCAGGTATGCTTGTCCATCACCTGCGCGGCTATTTTTGGGCCTATACCTGGGACCCCGGGCACGTTGTCCGAGGAATCGCCCACGAGAGCGAAGAAGTCGGTAAGTTTTTGAGGCGACACTCCGTACTTGGCCTTCACGGCCGCCTCGTCGTAGACGACGTCTTTTTGCGGATCCCACATGACGGCGTTCGCGCTCACCAGCTGCATGAGGTCTTTGTCGCCGGATACGATCACGACTTTTTTGCCGCTTTTCACAGCAGCGTCGGTAAGGGTGGCGATGATGTCGTCCGCCTCATACCCCGCCGCGCTGAGCACAGGAAGTCCGTACGCCCGCACGATCTTGTGGATGTAAGGTATTTGCGTCTTCAGCTCTTCGGGCATAGCTGAACGATTGGCCTTATACTCGGTAAACAGCTCGTGGCGGAATGTTGGTCCTTTTGCGTCAAAGATAACTGCGATTCTGATGGGATTGCGGTCTTTAATCGTCTTGTTGAGCATGGCGGTAAAGCCGAAGATCGCGCCCGTGGGACAGCCCTGCGAACTGGAGAACGAGGGCATTGCGTGGAAGGCACGGTAAATATATGAACTGCCGTCGATTAGATAGAGTTCTTCGGCCGGTTTGGTCATGTGGATGCTCCGGGTTTGACGCATGTCACCAGTTCGAGAATTGACGAGAACAGCGAGTTTTCTCGTAATACGGGACCGTGGCCGAGCAGTATGAGCTTGGATCTCGCTCTACTCAGGGATACATTCAGGCGCTTACGATCCGCAAGGAAGGATGTCACGGAATCGGATCGCGTCAAGGACAAAATGATGATTTCTCGTTCACCGCCTTGGAAACGATCCACCGTATCCACGGATAGCCCGTGCACCGGGACTGGGAGTTTCTTGAGCAATCCTCGGATCAGGGCCTGTTGAGCTCGATAGGGCGTTATAATCCCCATATCGGCTGCTTGCACGCCCATGAGAAGAAATTCCCGCACGATTTCGGAAGCGGCCTTGGCCTCTTCAGGTCGAGCTTTTCCTTTATCCGCGCCCTCGATATCAACGAACACGACGGGTATTCGGGGATCGAGGACCTCTTTCCACGCACTAAACCGGATGACCTCCGGGGATATACTGAGCCGCCGCAGGGCCACGTTGGGATCCGGTTGAAGCATGCCGTCATAAAACAGCTTTGAGGGTATGTCTTGGATTCCCGAACTCATCCTGTACTGGATTTGTAGACGTGAAATTTGGGATTCCGGCAGCGTGTGGAACAAGCGCTCGAACAAGGAACGTTCGAGGCCCGGGTCCGCGTCGGGCTCGGCCTTTGTCCGCACCACGGGCGGCAGCTGCTGGTGATCCCCTCCCAGGGTGAACTTTGGGGCCATAGTAAGTGGCCCGAGCGTAGAGGGTTCATCCAACTGGCCCGCCTCGTCAACGATTACCCTGTCGAACTTCTGTTTGCGAAATATGAAGTGCGCGGCAGTTTGATACGCTGTGGCTCCGATGAGCGGACATGAATTGAAATGCTCGATGAATTCTTGGAAGTTCGTGGCTCGGCTCGTGAGCTGATCCAGAAAGACCGGTTTGTCTCCGAGCGCGGCGACGGCGCGTTTGAACTCCGTAGATATTGTGGCTACGCCGCCCACTCGAATGAAATCGTTGACACCAAGTTTCAGTAACGAGAGCAGCAATCTATCCAGGGCAATATTCGTCGGACACGCAATGAGAATACGCTCGCCGCGATCTAAGCAAAGGCGGACAAGTCGAGCGAGCACCCGTGTTTTCCCGGTTCCGGGCGGGCCATGAAGCAAATGGGCGCCCTCACAGTCAAGCGCGGTTAGAACCGCTTGTTCCTGATGTTCATTTAGTTCGCAGTCCAAGCCTTCGCTGAAAAGGAGATCCGGCGGCTCTTCATCCACGTCGAAGGGGGCGGGTCGGGGCGAGGGGTTGTTCTCGATTACGCCTTCGCCGGTCACCAGGTTGACCACATGCGGATCACCCTGCATCAAGAACCTGAAGAGCCCTTGCCGTGAATTATCGCGGCCTCTGGAAAACGAGGTTTTCTCTATGAACCAATCTTCGTCCCGCGCCGACGCAAAAAGATCGGGCAATGCCTTACTCGCCAACACCACGCGGTTTTCCGAGCACTCTAGAACCTTTGCGCGCACGGCGTCCCAAGAAACGGCAGGACCTCGGTGAAGAAGCGCTTGGTCTCCAGGGTTGAGATCCACGGCTTCCGCATCCAGCGTCACGTGAACATTATGAACGGGAAGTTCCACGCGCAGCCCGGATGCGGAGGAGCTTTTGTCGTGAGCAGGGTCTGTGTGTTTATCGGCGACCGGCGCTATGTCAGTCACGGGGATAGTAACCCCTTCCTTGATGCGATCTTCCAGCGTCGCCGGATCGTAGATGCGGGTCCAATCGCCGTCGAGGTCCCATGCGTCAACTGAAAGGAGCTTAAACCAGTGGTCGTAGTACTCTCTGGCCTTCGCTGTGAGGATTTTGTCCTCGCCGCTTTTAGCGCCGGGAAATAAGACCTCGCATCCTGCACGGGAGAAGCATTTCCCCATTTTTAGGCAGCGATCAAAAGGGAGCGTGGCGTTATCAACGATATAAGAGTGTCGCACGGCAACGGCCTTGTTTCTGCCCGCCTGCAAGAGTCGCTTGAGTTGCGGCGCTTCCAACGTGAGTTCTTCCACGGTTCCCAAGCTCGTGTAGAAGACTTTTCCTTTAGATGAAGTGTCTTCGTCGCTGAACATTAGCAGATACGCATACAGTTGCAGTAGATGTTCTCGCGCCGTAAATCGGCCTGACTTGAGTTCCAGTACGAAACGATGCGGCCCTTTCTTGAAAACCGCGTCGGCGCGTCCTTTCAGGCCCCATCTAAGTGAAACCCGATCCACCTCAGTTTCCACGGCGTCGAAAGAGAGGACGTGATCCTCTATCCATGCTTTTATATTCGTGAAGTGGACCTTCGCTTCTTGAACGATTTCGTCGTATTCAGTTTTAAAATCGGATCCCGGTAAGATCGCCACAAAGCCGGGTATCCCGGCTCTGAACGCCTTTTCAAACAGCTTGTCATCGCCGACGTGGTAATGCTGGATCAGATATTCAAAGATGGAATGGATGAGCTTGCCTTTTGCAATCCAAAACGGTTCATCCACACCTACGCGGTTCCGCACATCAGCCGACCGAATACAAATAGCTGCGTCGGCCGCCTCAATGGAGCCTATGGGTCTGGTCGGTTCAAGCAATAAATCGCTACGGGAAGTTACGGCGTATATGGCAACGCCGGAATCGAGTTTATTGTTCAGAACGGCGCTATGCACGGATATAGCGGCTCCTTCCCAGCACAGCAAAGGAAATTCGTAGGCGTCGGCGCCCGCATTCTCGGGGAAGATCAGAAAAACGCGGCCATCATCTTCCGAGGACATGAGTTCAAGGCTGCGGTAGAGGTAGTCGCCTTTTTGTGATGTCTTGGGGGTCGCCAGAATTCTCGACACAATCCCGTGAATGTGAAAAACGTCATTCATTGGGCAGAGTTATGGGCTGGTTTAGACGTGTTCGGCACAAGGGAGAATCCGTTTTCTCGCGACTCAGACGCCGCTGCGCCTCGAGACGATTTATTTCACGAAAATAGAGAATATTCATCCTCTTTCGATGCGATCCCGTCGGCTGTGATAAAGAGCGGAGGCCTGACGGCTTCTCACGTCTACAACTATATCCTTGCTCTCTGTGTTTGTCGATACGCTGGTGGCTTGAGTGGTTTATCGGGGAGAAAGGCGCCGCGCCGCACATTTTTGATATATCGGGCGGCGGCGAAAGCAGGGGAACTTCACATTGGGTTTCAAATATGTGCAAAAATATTTGCAGGAAAAAAATAAGGGGGCGAATCGAGCGCCCCCGTGGATAAGGAGGAAATCGGGTTTTTGGAAGAAGGGAACCCACTTTATCCCCTCTGCTGTGGATCATGGAGTGATCCCGTTGAATGATGCGCTCACAATAGAGAAGGTGAGCGGTTATGCCGCATTTGGGATGTAGCCGTAAGCGCTTATCCCGGGTCGTTGTATTCTTTGGAAGAGGATCGCTCGTTTTCCATACGTCGCGACGCTTTTCTCGCACGCTCAAAATGAAACAGTAACCACACCCATCGTGCAAACACATTGCAATTACGTTTAGGGCGGTCTGGAGGGGAAATGAGTCTCCCGTCCGGCCATCACCGCACTCAGAGATGTCTCAAGCCCGGTGAACGAATAGAAAAATAAGGGGGCGTAACGAGCGCCCCCGTGGATAAGGAGGAAATCGGGTTTTTGGAAGAGGGGAACCCACTTTATCCCCTCTGCTGTAGATCACGGAGTGATCCGGTTGAACATAAGCGCTATTGCTTCTATAGGTTTCATCGGACTAAAGCAGTTTCATGCCCGATGAACTCTTATGAATTCGTGAGCGGACTCGCAGGTGACTCACGGTAGTTGTCGGATTCATTATAATCTTGATCTTGAGGCTGCTAACGTTTGCGCAGCATTGCGTTTCAAGAAGCCACAGCCGAATGTGTTTGGTTTGAGGGGCCGAATGGACCCCTCATGGCAGCCGGTAGCTTCAACAACTTCCATCAGTGTACGAGGTACGTGTAATCTCCAGACTTTTTCGCCGGACTTATCGGCGGCCATTCCGGCTGGCCGCCATCAGCGGAACTCACTAAAATCTCTTAGTACATTGCGCTCCAAGAAATCGGTTGAGGTCCAAAGGACGGAGCGCACATAGTAGGACGGCACTTGGTTATGGCCGCGGGCACACATGCGGGTGGCCCGCAGGACACCGGCGGACACGGCGGCATGAACTGCATTACGGGCGCAGGGGCGCATACAGGCATACATACCGGCTGTGGAGCGCATCGCCGGGGTCGACGTGCGGGAGGCGCCAATAAGGCCTTCATTACGGCGCCCGGGATTCCAACAACAGCGCCGCAGATATTTCCGCAAAGACCAAAGCATCCACCAAATAATCCACCTACGCCGCCCGGTTGCGAACACGTCGGCTGAGGCACGCAGGGCGCAGGAGCGCACATCGGCGTCGGAAAGCACTGCGTAGGCATACATACCGGCGGAGGTCCTGCCATTACGGCGGAAGAGCAAAGAGTGAAAGCGACCAGCAGAGCTGCATAGGCCGCGAGATATGCGAAATTTCGCGCCATACCAATCCTCCTTTAGCGACAGCTAACAATATACTTGAGGGCGTAGCTCAGTCTATTGTGAAATGATTCCAATTATTTTTCTGTGTTTCGTTGAGACGAGGCTTTAACATGAGCCCAAAGGGGTGTCAAGGGAAAATATGGCACTGAGATATTTTTATTTGTGATCGGATTCATCAATAAGTTGAAACACTCATGTCATTGTTATAAAATGGGCTTGAGATATGGTTTAGCTTTTGCTCAACCAGTTATTTAAAGTTTGTATTTATTGTGGAAAACGCCGTATATACTGGGCTTCGGCTGAATGAGGCCCATGCGGCGCTCGTGAGCGCCGGCTGCTCGGCGCTTCTTGTCTGAGAGTTTCATTGAAGACGGTTTAAGTTTTCACGATAAAGACTCGGATCAACATATCACATGGAGTTTACGATGAAATGCGCCTTGCTTTTTCTCATCTTGCTGTTTGTCCTGTGCGCCCCCGTATGCGCCCAGACAGAGATCATCGATCCTTATAACCGAGGCGTGGAAGCCCTCAAGCAAGATAGATCGGACGAGGCGATTGAGTTCTTTACAAAGGCCCTGAAATTGGATCCCAGAGATCAGTACGCGTATAACAATAGGGGCGTGGCCTACAAACGTAAGCAGCAGTATGACAAAGCCATCGAGGATTATAACAGCGCGTTGGAAATCAAGGCCGATTTCGCCTATGCCTTGGCGAATCGCGGAACCGCCCGTTACAAACTCGGTGAAACTGACGCGGCTATTCAGGATCTCCTTCATGCACTTAAGATCAACCGGAGAGATACGGTGACGTGGACGACATTGGGTTTTGCTCAAATGAGCAAAGGCGATCTCGACCAGGCGGTAAGGGCATTCAAACTTGCAGTCGGTGTGAATAAGAAGAACGTCCGCGCGTACGCCGGTCTGGGCGAGGCCTATCACCGACAGCAGCATCTTGATAAGTCATTGGACGCTTACCAACGCGTCATGGATTATGCCGGAGGCAGAATAGATACCCGCGAGATTGAAAACAAAATGCAAACCGTGCGGAAGGAGTACGCGATTCTCTTGCACCAAGAGGGCTTGGCCGCATACAAACAAGGTAAAGAGAAGAACGCCTTTCAGCTTTGGACCCAAGCGATCAAGATGGATCCTAATCTCGTGTCGGCTTTGCGGGATAGGGGATTAGCCTATACTAAGTCAGGCGCGTACCAGAAGGCTATCGAAGACTTGAGCGCTGCTATAGACAAAGATCCCAAGAGTTCGGATCTGCATCGCTTACGAGGTGACGCTTACTTTCGAGCTAAATCCGCGGACAACGCAATGGCCGACTACAATAAGGCGTTGCAATTGAATCCTGGTGACGCCGTAGGGCACAACAACCGCGGCCTTGTGTATCACGAAGGGAATCAACTCGATCAAGCGATTAAGGACTACTCCGACGCTATAGCAATAAATAACCGGAACCCCATATTTCTTGAAAACCGAGCGTTGGCTTATCTGGGGAAGAATAATCTTGACGCAGCCCTGAGCGACTATCGTGCCGCAGCCAAGCTGGTGACGGATGACAAGCGCCAAAAAGCCTTAATGGAAAAAATTGAGAGACTAGCGGCCGTAGGCGCCGATACTGCCAAAGAAACCGGCCTACATCCGGAGCCCGCCGACACTCCCGCCTCTTCGCGATAAAGAGCCAAGGCTCTACAGGATTCGCTTCAGCGCCCCTCGCGGGCGCTTTTTTTTGGGGGAAAAGGGGGTCTCCTCGCAAATAGGATAGCTGGAGGACGCAATATGATTTTCCCTTGAAAACGCAGTCTCCGGGGCCGACCGCGTACAACGTGAGCGTATTAGCCCCCATCTCGTGTATAATAAGCGCCTTTTTGGGCGGAAAATCGGATAAAATCACCCATGATTCAGTGATTTTCGCCTAAATGGAAGCCTTTTTGGCCGGTTTTCTGCGCCAAGAGAGCTTGACACCGGCATGGTAAGGCATATATTGAAATCTTGAGATTTGCAAAAACAGTGATCGGATGCTTCCGCTCAAGAGTCGCTCTGTCGGATCGCTTTTTTTGGCCGTGGATTTCCCGGCCATCTGCGGTTCTGAACTGTGAAGAGCGTTTCGTTATCGTTCGTCGAGTGAAGAGCAGTTGCACATTCGTTAAACTATTTCTGATTTTGTAGGTAGCTAGATTAAATCCATAAGGAATATAGAATGGCTGACCAGATGGACAAAAAAGATGAATTTACCGTTGATGAAGCAGCGAAAACCCATGTAAATTTGGCGGATATACCTGATGAAATGCCGCTGCTCCCAGTGCGGGATGTGGTTATCTACTCATATATGATACTGCCCCTCATGGTGGGGAGAGATAAATCCATTAAGGCCGTTGAAGAGGCGGTGAATAGGGACAGATTGATCTTTCTCGCGACTCAGCGGCAGTCCAGCGACGAAGAACCCGGCCCCGACGACATTTACACTATGGGTACTGTGGCGATGGTGGTGAAAATGCTTCGTCTTCCGGACGGCCGGGTCAAGATTCTGGTGCAGGGGCTCACAAAGGGTAAGATCCGAGAGCACATCATGCACGAGGACTATCTCTCCGTACGAATTGAGAAACTACCCGAACCTGAAGCTGTCGGTATGACCATAGAAATAGAGGCCTTGATGCGCTCGGTGAAGGAGAATTCCGAAAAGATCCTCCAGCTTAGAGGCATTATTTCACCGGATGCCGTGGCTATTCTGGATTCCATTGAAGATCCGGGAAGACTTGCGGATTTGGTGGCCTCAAACCTGAAGCTCCGAGTTGAGGAGTCTCAGATTATTCTGGAAGTGATCGACCCCGTTGAGCGCCTGAAGAAGGTCAACGAGCTGCTGTCCAAGGAGCTGGAACTGTCCGCGATGCAGGCAAAAATCCAGACTCAGGCCAAAGAAGAAATGGGCAAGACCCATCGTGAATACTTCTTGAGAGAACAACTCAAGGCCATTCAGAGCGAGCTGGGCGAAATTGACGATAAGACCAAGGAGATCGAAGAGTTCCGCGAAAAAATAGCCAAAGCCGGTTTGCCCAAGGAGACTGAGAAAGAAGCGGAAAAGCAACTAAGCCGGTTGGGGCAAATGCACCCCGACGCTGCTGAAGCTTCCATCATCCGCACCTATTTGGATTGGATCGTTGAGTTGCCCTGGTCCAAGAGCACCAAGGACAAACTCGATATTAAGAACGCGAAGAAGATCTTAGACGAGGATCATTATGATCTCGAGAAGGTAAAGGATCGCATTCTCGAATATTTGGGCGTGCGCAAGCTCAACAAAAACATGAAGGGGCCTATTCTCTGTTTTGTAGGTCCTCCGGGAGTGGGTAAGACTTCTTTGGGCAAGTCCATCGCACGGGCTTTGGGCCGCAAGTTCACGAGGATGTCCCTTGGCGGCGTGCGTGACGAGGCGGAGATTCGTGGACACCGGCGTACTTACATAGGAGCGTTGCCGGGTCGCATCATTCAAGGACTTAAGTCCGCCGGCTCGAACAATCCCGTGTTTATGCTGGACGAGATTGACAAGGTGGGCGCCGATTTTCGGGGTGATCCTTCGGCAGCTCTATTGGAAGTCCTCGATCCCGAACAGAATCATGCGTTCAGCGATCATTACCTCAATGTGCCTTTTGATCTCTCTAAGGTTATGTTCATAACCACGGCGAATCTTTCGGATCCCATCCCTCCCGCCTTAAAGGACAGGATGGAAGTCATTGAACTGTCCGGGTACATTGACGAAGAAAAGCTGAAGATTGCGCGTCAATATCTTATTCCCCGTCAGATTAAGGAAAATGGGCTTACTCCTCAGCAATTGGACATCACGGATGAGGCCATTCTGGGTATCATTAATCAGTACACAAGAGAGGCTGGACTACGTAACCTCGAGCGCGAGATCGCCAATGTGTGTCGAAAGGTCGCTCGTAAAATAGCGGAAGGGGAGAAGAAGGTTCCGCGAATCACGCTCAAGAATTTGAACAAGTTTCTGGGTGTACCGCGTTTCATGTCGGATCGTCAGGAAAGATCCAATGAAGTGGGTGTGGTTACCGGCTTGGCCTGGACTCCTTACGGCGGCGACGTGCTGCACATAGAAGCGACGCCTCTGGAAGGGAAAGGCAACCTTTTGCTTACAGGACAACTCGGGGATGTTATGAAAGAGTCCGGCCAAGCGGCCATGTCTTACTTCAGGTCGCGGGCCGCTCGATTTGGCTTGGATGAAAACTTTTACTTCAGCAAAGATATTCACGTCCACGTGCCGGCCGGCGCTATTCCGAAGGATGGTCCTTCCGCCGGAGTTACCATGGCCACCGCAATCGTGAGCGCTCTCACGAACATACCCACTCGAGCGGACGTAGCCATGACCGGTGAAATCACCATACGAGGTCGGGTATTACCCATCGGCGGTTTGCGTGAAAAGTCCTTGGCCGCCCTGCGCTCTAAAATATATACTATTATAGCGCCTGAACAGAACAAGAAGGACTTGGACGAAATTCCACGCCACATTAAAAAGCGGCTGGACTTCAAGTTCGTGAAGCACATGGACGAGGTGCTGGAAATCGCTCTAACGGAAGCTCCTCCTTTAAAGGTTTCGGGTAAGGAAGAGGTCGGTAAGACTATCGAGAGCTCCAAAGAAACCTCGGTAGGGGCGTAGGCGAACACCAAAAAATAAGATAATCGTTCACCAGGACCACTGCCGCCACTTGAAAGTATGATAGGGTATCCGGACGGGAGATGAGTCTCCCTTCCGGGAACTACCGAGTGCAGAGCCGCCTCAATCCCGGTGAATCATTATGAAAATCAAAACAGCGCCGGCGCTCTGCTTTCGGGACTTGTGTCTGCGTCTCTGCCGGTTTTCTAACAGGGACGTCGATTGCAGCTCGGCCGATTGCGGATCGAGTGCAGAACCACTCAAGCAAATGGGTGCGTCATGAGTTTTCTGACCGTCGGTTACATACTCTTCATAATGGGCGGAATAGTGTGGTTGGTATACAAAATCAATGCATATCGTGAACGGGAACGGGCACGAGAAGCGCAACTTAATCAGGCGACCATCTATGATGAACAATTCAAGGCTTACTTGAAAACACTAAACAAGTCGAAACCGATCGAAGAGCAAACGGACGCCGTTGAGAATAGAAGCAAAGATAAACTCGTTTAGCTCTTGCCTTTCATCGCTGCGACTTTTTGTTTTGCTTCGATCAATGCCTCCTGCAGCGCTGTCTCCAGGTAAATTCGAATATGTTCATATTCGTCGCTGCTGAGTCCTTGAGGTGCCATTATTGACTGCTTGATGACCGAAACGATGGACCCGAAGGGCAGAGGAAGAGACATTTGATCCCATGAGTTAAAGTGCACCGCCCTAGTACTGTAGCTGACAAACGGCAGCATAGGCAAGCCGGTGTCTCGTGCGATCATTACCGCGCCCATCTTGACTGTGCCTGCGGGGCCTCTCGGCGCATCAACGGCAATCCCCGCATGGCATTTTCTCACGTTTAGGCGTTTCACCATGCCATGTAAGGCCTCATGTCCCCCGCGCGACGATGAACCGCGCACTGTTTCGTAGCCCATTCTTTCCAGTGTGCGCGCAATGATCTCGCCGTCAAAGGAGCGGCTGACCATGATAATGCCGCGTGTTTTTCGAAAACGGTAAATCGGGAAGAGCATTGCTCCATGAAGGGCGGTTAATTCGAAGGGTTGGTCGTTCAACTCCGTTAGAAACCGCTCGTTCACGTAGACCTTTCGTGATGTTAAATCAACAAAACGAAAATACAACGTTACCATTCTCGGCACGAGAAAAAGCACGATTCTAAACCACAGCCGGTCGCCTTTTTCTTTGTCCTTTGCAGCCATTGATCCTCGGTAAACCGCCAAACGTCCGCGGACTGGTTAGGCTAAAATCCCCTTCACGACACGTAAATTAGACGAGCTTTAGGAAAAACCCTTCATGGCGCAAAGCTCTGTACCCGGATCACCGTGGGAGAGAGCCGGAGTCACGATTTCCGTGCGTGAAGCAGCGTCGGCTTTGGCGCGCTATACAACAGTGTTATTGCGTATTGGATTCAAGACGCTCCAGCGCCTCTTTGGCCGCTTCCGTAACCTCGGGATCGTTTTCCTTTTGGAGGAGAGTCTGCAAGGCCCCCGACGCGCTTGGATCGCCGATCTTGCCGAGAAGTTCCGCCGTGTCTCCTCGCAAGGCCGTCTCATCGAGGTTCAGCAGCTCACTAAGCGGCCCCACAAGCGTGTCCAAACAGCGAGGATCGAGAGATAACGCTTCTTCCATCACGAGCAAGGCGCCCATACGATTGGAGAATTCCGGCGCTTTGAAGATGGGCAGAATGGCTTGCGGAAATCTTTTCTTACACAGCAGAACAGCGGCGTCCTCAGCTCTCCCATTCTTTATCATGCTGTCGAGCGTGGCGGTGGTGAAATCAGGTGAATCGGTTTGCGTCACATACTTCACCATGTTTTCAAGAGAGAGTTCTCCCACGTGTGTGAATCCTTCACTGAAAACCACAGTGGGGGTTGACTTTACCTTGTACTTCTCAGCTAAATCCCCAAAAAGCGTAGCGTCAACTATGGAAACGTCCACCAGCGGTTGAACGGCCGCGATATAGATCGCGTGCCGCACGACGGCAGGGCAGTGGGGACAGAACCCCGACATAAACACGACCAACTCCACAGGTCTTTGAACAGTCTTTAGCGCCTCAAGCTCTGAGTGCGCAGGAGGCTGCGCTGAACCACTCAGCCATGTAATCGCCTCAAGAAAGGGTTCAAGTTCTCGGTTTTCAGGGGTGGCCAGGAAATGGATATTGCGTCGTTCTCCGACAGCGAGTGTAATGCTTGGCTTATCTGGGAAAACCGGCGCATCCCAATAATCGAAGGCCACGTGATTCATGGAGACTCCGCTAATCTGAGCGGCTATGTTCGGCAGGCTTGGATGACCTGTGTAATCCAGAGCCGAGCCGTTCACCAGGAGTGTCACGGGATTGCTCACATTCGAGCACACGGATTGTATCTTTGCCAAATCGTTGTCGTTCAGCAAAACAAACTCCTTTACGCTATTGCTTCACCGGGTTTGAGACGCCTTTAGGCCCGGTCAGAACGCAGATTGAAACTCATCTACCCTCCACGACTATTCATCTACTCCAATCGGCTGAGCACACACCAAGTGAAGGCTAATCTACCACCGGAGAGGCGCCATGCCGTGGCGCAAGACTCGATAGCAGCGGGAGCGGCCTTACCTAAGCGCCTCGACCGTTTTTCCGGCGTTACTCTGTTCGACTCGCCCTGTAGAGTTCAGTTGCCCGGAACAAACATGATGCTGACGTCGCCTTGTCGGGGCTGCACTTGATGAGGTGACTCTTGTCCCCGCACCGGAGCAGGCATATAGCTCCAAAGATAGCCCGCCGGCCGAGATAATCCGTCGCCCGCCACGGGAATCAATCCATTAGACGGCTGCGGAGCATTGGGATTGTTCTGTGACGCTTCGTATACCGGTTGCCCGTATTGATTCATTGGGCCGACATATCGGGAATCATACATCCCGGAGCCTTGCGCCCACGCGCCTCCGGTACATAGTATTAGACACCACGCTGAACAGACAAATGCCTTTCATGACGGCATTCCTCACGATCGTAGGCTGTATTCCGGTAAAGGTCGCCGGAACAGTTTGCGAAAGTCCCGTGTGGATGGTCCGGAACATAAACGCCTGATTAGCGGACACAAATCTCGTGGTCAGGTACAAGACATCATGGGACAGCGGTTTGTGTGAATAACAGTGTACAAAAAGTTTCTAACTTTATATCATATTTGGCGGAAACATCAAAGGCAATATTAACTTGACATTTTGAGCCAAAACATGGGAAAATTAAACGCTTCTATATGAATCGGAGGTAGTGGGCATGTCAAAAACCACCACACGAGCATTGTTATGTGTTACTTTGATGGTTACGATTTTCGCTTTACCTGCATACGCCGGAGGAAAGGTAGTGGTGAGAACCGCGCCGCCGGCCCCGCAAACAGTGGTTGAAAATGTCAGCGGCGCCGTATTCGACACGGGCGCCGGTATATTTGACGCCGGCGAAGGCCTTCTCACCGGCTGTCTCAAGCGCACGTTCAGCTTTTTCAATCCCTGCCTTGACGTCGTTAAGGGCTGTACGAACATGGTAATGGCGCCTGTAGAGAAGTCTATCGATTTCTCGGAAGGGCTATTCTTCAAACCCAAGCAGACCGTGCTGGTTCAAGTTCCGGTGAAAGTGAAACAGGTCAGGGTTCCACGTACTCGTTACTAATTCACGTTTAAAGCAGGCGATGAAGAACGATTCGGCAAGAAGTCCGGAAGTGGTGAACGGGCGGTGATTCTTACGGGGGTGAGATGAGTCCGCCCATGTGAACGGAATGATGTAGTTTCATCGCATGCTCTAAAATCGTCCACGCGGGGAGTACAAGAGAAGTCTTGACCTGGGAGGGTGTATGCTCAAGGTGATCGCCTTGATTGCTCTGTTCTTGCATTGGGGGCTACAGAGTGGATTTGCGGAAGATCGAGTTCACAAGCACGGCTTGGAAATTTGTTCTACTATTGTCCAGGAACTGACCGAAGGAAAAGTCTCCGACGATGAGGCTAGGGAAATCGCTCTGGCCATCGCCACCGCGGGGAACAAGCACTTCGGCCGAACCACCTGCGGCGATATGTGGCTCTATATGGCTATTGCCTACGTAGAGAGCGGCTTTCGCACAAACATCGTAAATTACTACAATTGTCGGGGAATGTTTCAGGTGCATGCTCCCTCATGGGCGAATAAATTCGGAATCACGTACGCGGACCTGCTCGATGTGGACACAAACGCTCATTGCGGAGTAGGTATATTCAGATATTATCTGGCTCTTTACAAACGAGTCAGCCCTGCGCTTAGCGCCTATAATAGCGACAATCCCCACGCGGCGACTCGCTATGCTTCAGCGGTCTTGAACATCAAGCGTAAGATCAAGAAGCGCTATAGTGAATTGTATAACGAGTTAGAGGAGAGGGATAAATTAGCGGCTGAATCCCAAAAGATACGCGTTACAGCCTACGCTCTTCCTAAGAATCTCCCGCCGGCGTCACTGTGTCCTTTGCCGGAGTCCGGCTTAAGCCCCAATCTAAGATAGCATTGCGTTTATCGTCGTGGCGCCGGGGCCGGACCCGGCTCGGCACGGGCGCTTCGCATGACATGGGCTCGGCGAGGAGGCGTGACAGCTTCCGCGGCCTCAGATAACACCGTGCCGACGCCCCACTCGCTCGAAAGCTTCCAACGCTCTCTCCAATTGAGTGTCAGTGTGAGCCGCGGATATTTGCACTCGGATCCGCGCTTTTCCTCGCGGCACGACTGGAAAGCTGAATCCCACAACATAGATACCCTCCATTAAGAGATCCTGGGCCATAGCAGACGCTACAGCCGCTTCTCCGATCATTATGGGAACGATCGGGTGGTCACTTTCCGGAAAAAGAAAACCAACATCCCGGGACCGGTTTCGGAACAAGCGAGTGTTCTCTGCGAGTCGTTCTCGCAGGTCGGCGCTTTGTTCAACCAGATCAAGCGCGGTAAGGGAAGCGTATACAATCACCGGCGGCACACTGTTCGAAAACAGATAAGGCCGAGAGCGTTGGCGCAGAAAATCCACCACCTCTTTCCGCGCAGCGGTGAATCCCCCTGAGGCGCCGCCGAGCGCCTTTCCCAACGTGGACGTAACTATATCCACTTTGTCCTTGACGACGAAGAGTTCCGGAGTGCCTCCACCTGTGGGACCGACAAAGCCGGTAGCGTGTGAATCATCGACCATCACTACTGCGTTGTGCTCTTCCGCCAGGGCGCAGATCTCATTGAGAGGCGCAAAATCGCCGTCCATGCTGAAGACCCCATCCGTCGCAATGAAGCGAATGCGGGCGCCGGACGTTTCGCGAAGAATACGCGCAAGTTCGTCCATGTCGTTGTGTCGGTAGACGCGTCGGCTGGCTTTACTCAGTCGCACGCCGTCTATAATGCTGGCGTGGTTGAGCTGATCGCTGATTACGACGTCATCTGATCCCAACAGAGCCTCGAAGAGTCCGCCGTTTGCTTCGAAGCACGATGAATAGAGAATGGCGTCTTCCATTCCCAAGAAAGCGGCTATACGCGTTTCGAGTTCGCGATGCTTGTCCTGCGCTCCACAGATGAATCGCACTGAAGACATGCCGTACCCGCGATCGTTTAATCCTTTGACTGCCGCCGCCGAAATCGCAGGGTGCGATGACAACCCGAGATAATTGTTCGCGCAGAAATTTATCACCTCGCCTTGTTGCACCTGGATAACGGCTCCTTGCGGCCCGAGGATGAGGCGTTCGTCTTTGTACAAGCCCGCTCGTCGAATTACCTCAAGCTCCTCGGCCAATAGCGCAGTTAAATGCGTGTCCATTGTTGCTTCTCCTAACATGAGTTCCAGGGTGGAGGCGCGCTCCGGCAGCGGGCGCCGCAATTCCTTTCCTTTCGGACTGCGAAGAAAAGGCGCGAATCCGGGTTGCCGTGGAACAAACGGGAAAGAATTTCACAGTGTTTTCCGCCATCAAAAGGCTCAAAAAAATAAATGGTAATGATAATAATATGTTATTCTGCCGGCACGGACATTGCCTATATAAGAGGCAGAATCCTTAACCATACCCTCTATTTTGAGCAATCCTTACACTGGATTGCTTTTTTTTTGCCCGGGCTCTGCGTTCCGATTTCAATGTGTGGCATAATCGCATAACCGGATATTTCCAACAAAGGATTACCTATGTCTATACGAATTCGTATCTTTTCTGATTTCGTCTGACCGTATTGTTACATCGGCAAGGGTCTTGTCGACACCATAAAAAAGGAACTCACCATTGATGAAGAATGGGTAAGCTATCAATTGAGACCCCAAACCCCACCTGAGGGCATTCCCCTCGTGCAACTCTTTCCTGGTTTGAATATTGCGGAAAGAGTGGCGCAGTTTAACAAACTTGCTGCGCCGTACGGGCTGCGTTTTTGCGACTACACCGTAGCCGCGAATTCCCGATTGGCTCTCGAGGCCGCGGAGTTTGCAAGAACCCAAGGCAAATTTCACGACTTTCATGAGAAGGTGTTCTTCGCCTATTTCACGGAGTGTCGCGACATCGGTCAAATGGCGGTACTCGAAGAAGCGGCTATTAAATCAGGTATGGACCCGCAGGCCATGAAATCCGCGGTAGAGAACGGTGAGTACGCCGGGGAGCTGGAAAAAGCGCGCAACCTGGCCGCTCACTATAGCATTACGGCAGTGCCCACATTTATTGTGAATGACTCAGAGCGCATAGTAGGCGTGCCTGATGCGAACGCATTCAGAGAAGCGCTGAAACGGCACGCATAGATTAACCCGCCATCAGTAAGCTGGGCGCAAACCGCACACAGCAGTCCAAGTGAAGGCGACGATAACCGGTGAGCGGTACAGCCTTGAGCGCTCCCTAGAGTTGAAGCTTATCGCTAAAGAAGCGCGGAGGCGTCAATTGGCGTAGGGTACGGGATCAACGTGACCTGCATCTTCAAAGCCCTTTTTGCGGAGCAGACAACTGTCGCAGTGCCCGCACGCGCGGCCGTCCGATAGGGGATCATAACAGGAGTGGGTGAGGCCATAATCCAGGCCCAGCTCAAGTCCTTTGCGGATGATTTCCGCCTTAGTCATGTTGATAAGAGGAGTTCGCACCTTGATTGTTAGGTGGCCCTCTACGCATGCTTTTGTCGCGAGGTTCGCCATGCGTTCAAAAGCAGCGATGTATTCGGGTCTACAATCGGGATAGCCGGAATAATCCACCGCATTCACGCCGATGAATATGTCGCCGGCGCCCACGACCTCCGCCCATGCCAGAGCCAGGGACAAGAACACGGTGTTCCGAGCCGGCACGTAGGTAATGGGAATTCCTGAGCCGATTTCCGCCACTGATGCGCTTTTCGGCACCTCCAGGTCGGCAGTGAGCGCCGAACCGCCTATTTTGCCGAGCGGCAGCTCCACCACAAGGCGATCTTCCACACCAACGGCCGTAGCTACACGCTCGGCCGCAGCCAATTCTACGGTGTGTCGCTGGTGATACGCGAAACTCATCGCATACAGCGCAAATCCTTCAGCCTTGGCCAAAGCTAGACATGTAGAGGAGTCTACACCTCCGGAAAGCAGAACAACCGCCTTTTTTTGCTCCATGTATGGTCCTATAAAAATTTAAGGGATCACCTGCTCCCATTCACAGCGCAACGTTAGACTCGGCGCGAATCGCCCTTTTCCCAAGCAACAGGGCCTTCCCCAGCGAATCACCGTACATACTGCCGTGCAATCGCTTGAACTCAAGCGGAAATAGCGCCTCCTCAGGTGAATCCGCAACCTGCGGCGCATGCGAAGCAGTGTGGCGCGATTGCTATGGGATCGCCGATATGAACATCATCTTCCACTTTTGAAATGTGTTTTTTGCCGCCCCCCGCCGGCAGACCTGCCGCAAGGTTGAAATCACAATCGTACACGCTACCATCCCACGCCACGGACACCAACGATCTGCACATAAGATTCATAAGCGCCCCGGGATTAAACGCCTTTGCCAGAGTATCCATGTAGCAATCGTAAACGCCGGCAGCAACGAGCCGTTTACGAAATCTACCCAGTGGCGAATTTGCGAAAACCAATAGATCATTGAATTCGACGCCGTGTTCCGCCTTGAGCGCTTCACGAAAAGCCTGCTCCATTTGTATTTGGTTCGGCGGCAGCTCCGGAGCCGTAGGATTACTTACGAGGTTGAGAATTAATCCGCTATCGGGAACGCCGTACCCCAAAGAATTCAGGCGCTTTATTGCCTCTATCGCCGTCTTGAAGGCTCCCTCCCCGCGCACCCTGTCAAACTCGGCGGCGGCCGTCGACGGGAATGAAGCGGTAATCACAACCTGTTCTTTCACACAGCATTCTAAAATGGCGCTTACATCAACAGTAGACCACACGGAAAGGTTGGATCGCAAAATCACGGTGGGCACATGGCCGGCTGCCTGATCGAGCAAAAAAAGCAAATTGGGATTGAGTTCCGGCGCTCCTCCGGTGATGTCGATTATCTTTACGCCGGACCTGCGGGCATATTCGACTGCTTGAGCCATAGTTGTTGAATCCATCAGTTCCGTTCTGTCCGGACCGGCTTCCAGGTGGCAATGGGCGCATGTCTGATTACATGCTAGACCAATATTGAGCTGTAGGATTTCAGGTTTCGCTCGTACAAGAGATACACTATTGCTCTTGAGAGTGGACGCAAAGCTCCAGGGAGCGGTGGGGCATGTGGCCGTTTTCATGACATACTCCTCAATGCATGGGCGCAAAACGGTCTTTAGGTATGCGTATGCGGCGCAAAGTGGATCCTTGACCGTACACTTTGGTAATCAGTGTAAAGTTTTGATCCCAAATTACAAGGGCCTGGGTTGTGCGTTGATTTTACGCACCGGATGTGGATGAGGCCATATGTTTGCGCCCCATTTCATGCTTTGGGCCAAAGTATTATATAGAAGCGTTTGTTACGACGCGCAGAGTGCTTGGCCCATACAGACTTTAGTGACTGTTCGGCTGAAACGTGCAAAGAAGATATGATTGGACCAGCGTATGTGCCTAATTTCAAGAAATCGAACGAACGTTTCCTATAGCCAAGGCCATGAATCTCTTTTCCTACGGATCGCCTTGTAACCTGAAGCGATCAGGCGGTTGAATACGGCTCTGAGAGGCGCCTTTGGCATGCTATTTCTTATCCCATATCGCGTTGCCCCGCCAGGCCGTTAAGGCGCCGCTTTTACTCTCATCACGGTTTACCGGGTTTGAGACGGCCCTGCGCCGGTCAACGCCGGAGGGGACAGGTGTGTCTGCTCCGACCTACCCCATCGTGATTTCAAAGGTGCGCCCATTAGTGGCGCACGGTTACGTAACTATTTCTAAGAGCCTCCTAAATGAAACAACGCACTACAACCCAACGAATTAACGATTTCTTAACCTTTCCCTTTCGTGCCATTTTTCTGCATGGCGGTCGCGACATGTGGAGAATGTCCTCCTTGGCGTCGGAACGTTTCTACTATGTAACCGAACACGTGCAGGGTCACGACTTGATGTGGGTTGCGGCAGGAACAACGCCTTTGTCATGGAGTTTCTCGGCGGCAGGGGAGTGGGTATAGACGTATTCAAATATGAAGGTCTTGCGGACGAAAATATAGTAGAAGATATTAGCGGTTTTCCGTTTCCGGATTGCACTTTCGATACCGTCACCTTTATAGCGAATCTTAACCATGTGCCTGGCCGATTGCGATCCATCGAACTTGCAGAGGCTTGGCGCGTTCTGAAACCGGGCGGCAATATCATCGTCACCATGGGACGACCATTTGTAGAAGTGATAGTCCATCGCTTGGTTACGTTTTACGACCGCCGATTCCATACTGATTTTGATATGGATAATCAGCGGGGTATGGATGACGAGGAAGATTATTTTATTCGGCTGAAGGAAATCCGGCGGTTGCTGAAGCAAGTGGGCTTTGTGCGGCTTAAAAGACGCTCGTTCGTTTCCCAATGGGGCATGAATGGTTTGTTCATGGGCTGCAAAGCGGAATAGCTCTTTACAAAAACACTACTCATAATGAAAGAGTGGCTCCAACTACAGCGGCGTGATGCGGATGCGCTTCCGGGACCGCAAGTTCGCTGAAGATCAGTTGCGTAGGCGAAAGCAGGCACAATCCTAGACGAAAATGCGGCGCCTTGCTCGACTCTTAGGCTTATGTTCATGGAGGCGCTTGAGCAGGCTGGCGGTCGGTGGATGCCGAAGGGGAGACGAATCTCCGCTCCGGACCACCTCATAGAGGAATGAAGGAACGTTATTTACTCATGATGAACGGCTACACGTCTAATTCGGAATTGATCGCATGATACCTCCGGCGGCGATTCTGCGGTGAGCCGAAGTAGCCTTTGCTTTGAGACGAGTCGTTTCTTTCAGCGCTTTGTGATAGACGAGACGCGTATCTCTGAAATGGTCGGGACTGCCCAGCACCACAATAAGAAATGCGTTGTCACCTTGTTTAAATGCGCTGGCGAGACAATGACCGGCTTTGCAGGTGAATCCAGTCTTTCCGCCCACCAGGGGTAAGTTGTCTTTGAGGAGTTTGTTCGTAGTTCTCACGGCATAACCACGCTTTTCCACATCGCTGGCCATGATGTAATTACGCTTTAGGCATATAGATCGAATGACGGGGTTTTCGAACGCTTCTTTCGCCACAGCCGCCAATTCGCGAGCGGTTGAGACATTCGAGTTTACCTCACAGCCGGGGGCGGAGCCGCTTTTGAGGTCCAAGCCGGATGGAGTATAAAACTTGGTGCGTTTCATCCCCATGGATCTCACCTTCTGGTTCATAGCGCTAATGAATGCCGATCTTCCGTGTGGATAACCACAGGCCAGCGTTTCGGCGCAATCATTTCCGGAATTGATGAGTAGACCATGCAGCAAATCTTTCACCGTCACCGTGTCGCCGGCTTTCAGCCCTACGACCGTTTTGGGAATGGATTTGATATGATCCGGCACCAGAACCTTGCAGGTCAGCGGCATCTTGTCCAGCGTCACGAGCGCCGTGACCAGCTTAGTCAGACTCGCAATCGGCAACTGAGCGTCCGGATTTCTGGCTATCAGGGTCTGGTTACTGCGCAAATTGATACAGTAGACCGCCTTCGCCTGAACTCCCCTTTTCACCGGAGCTACTTTTCGTTTGGAAGCGCGTTTCGCTTTCTTCACGCTCTTCGACTGCGCTTTGTTTTTCTTCGTGTGTTTTGCGACGGTTTTGGTTTTGCCCTTCGCCTCCGCAACTGATGGTTGAACCACTACAAAAGCGGATAAAAAGATGAGTATCAGGGGTAGCATCAAATACCGAAAGCGCATACACATTTCCCTTCCGCTTTCCGACTGAAAAGCGTGCGGTTTAAATTCATCGATTTATTCAACATTTAATGGATTACTCTATACCATAGTTATATAGAGTTGAGAAGTTCTTTTTGTTATATCGCGAAATCAGGGAGGAATGCAAGAACAAACCATCCGGCGCCGCGCAACGGCCATTGGAATAGCATAGGAACGATTTCCTGAGAAGCAAGGCCGTCGCGCCGTTCGTCGCATGTGGCCATGGCGAGAACCTTGTATCCAGTATCACAAAACCAGGAAGCGCTTGTAAGCTCAGTAAAGTGGTTGGAAAGGAAAAGTAAGTCCGCCCTCTTCGGAATAGTGGCGCGGCAGAGTAGCCTCACGCTCGGCAAAGCCTGTACACCTCTTGGAGAGGGTTTGCCTTCGGCCTTGGTCTGCGGTAGATTACCAGTACATTATGCGAACCCATGCTTCTTTTACTCGCCCGTTTGGTTACGCCGGCGGGCTTGTAGCACCCTTGACAACGTACACTACATAGGAATCGCCGTGGAAACCTTCATCAGGATCGTAAGCGCCTCATTGACAATCTTTCGAGAAGCGGCGCTCTATATCCTATTCGGGTTCATTATGGCGGGAGCAATTCGTGTCTATGTGCGTCCGGAAACCGTGGCCCATTACTTCCATCACGGCAAATTTCGATCCGTTGTTTACGCTGCTTTCATGGGCATTCCCGTGCCGTTGTGATCCTGCGGTATTGTTCCCGCAGTTGCGGGCTTGAAAAAACAAGGCGCAAATGACGGCGCATGCTTAGCTTTTCTCATTGCAACGCCCGAAACCGGTGTTGATTCCATAGCGTTGACGTATTCACTCCTTGATC
>JBBRBO010000015.1:0-46402 GCA_038205805.1 Desulfomonilales bacterium | reverse complement strand
AAGACTCTTTTTGGGAAGGTAGGTTTTTTCGACGTCAATCTGAGAATGTTTAATATGCCGAAAGCGGCCTTTTCTCCTTGAGAAAAGCCGGTTTCGGCCATTTAAGAGTTCTTGGAGAGGGGTTCGGGGAGAAGCCTTCTTTCAAGAAGGTTCTCCCCGATATTACTTCTTTGGCTGCGCATTGGTATTAGCGCTCGTTTAGTTTCCGGTCAACTGATTCAACTTTCTTGCGCATGAGACCTGTCATCCCAACTTTGTCGTCTATTTTGATGTTCATGGCTACTCGTTTGCTTCTTTTGGCCGTCGCGGCATGAAGTTTCTTGATCAGGTTGAACACGTCGTCGCCGGGGCCTTCCACGAGCGTGCCCAATGCGTGAACTTCGTAATCCAAGCCGCTGTCTTGAATGATCTTCACGGCTTCCGCCACGTATTCGCTGAGCCCTGAACCACCTTTGTCCATGGGAAAAACGCTGATTTCCGCAAGCATGATACCCTCGCCTCATCAATTTTCGACCGGTTCTGTTTTACCATACTTTCGACTGTGGTAGAAAAGAGGGATACGCGGCGAGCAGTGGTGTTTCTTGCGGCACTGAATTCATTTGCGGTGGAGTCGAAGTTATAAGTGAGAATCACTGCAGGACAACTGAAAGGCGCCAAACTCCCACGCTATCGGGGCGTGGATGTGCGGCCCACGCAGGGCAGGGTGCGCGAGGCGCTGTTCAGCGTCCTGGGTGAGCGTGTGATCGCTGCGACAGTGCTCGACTTGTTTGCGGGTTCCGGCGCCTTCGGATTCGAGGCAATTAGTAGAGGCGCGGCAAGAGCCGTTTTTGTGGACCATGCGCGGGATGTCACCGCGGAAATAGGGGCGTTTGCCGCTAAGTTCAACATTGCCGACAAAGTAACGGTTTTACCCATGAAGGCTCAAGCCGCGATTCGGAAGCTCTCCTCTCGAGGTGTGACCTTTGATCTGGTATTTCTCGACCCGCCGTACGCCTCGGATCTCATCACTCAGGTAACGTCAACGCCGGAGTTCGTGGGCTTATTCGCCCCGAGCGGGGCTCTTATTGTCGAGTGTCGCGTTGGAGTTGATCACAAGCTACCGCATGCGTTTGATCTCTCATTCGAGCGCACGTACGGGGACACTGCCGTCAGGGTGTATGAGCTCGCGGCTGAAGGGCGTGAGGGGTCAGGTTGCGAGGGCACTTTCAAAGCTTGATTTGTTCACACCTCTGCGTAAATACTCGCATATCTTAAGCGTTGAATCCGCGGGTTGGTTTGTCGCCGCTGAAATTGTTCACTTGATCCTTCCGGATTGTCTTTACACTGTAGGTGAATAGTTCCGTTACGTGCGTGATAGGGGTCATTTGTCGAAATCCAGGTCCTGCATCATTACCCGCTCACATTCTCAACTCAACATGCGAGTAGCGCCGGCCTAGTTTCACCGTGGCGTCGGTAACTCTGTTCTTCCGTGGGTGGTCGGGTCTACGCTTGGGGTTCATCCAAGGTAACGCCGGCCGCTAAAACGCCAAAGAAGGTGAAGGGCGGGTTTTGAGCGGCGAACGCGTCATATCGCCAACCGATGTGAGTAAGACATTGAGAACAATGAAGAAATCGCCATCCGTATCCGGTGAACCACGAGTGTTCGCGGAACAGCGCCTTCTGGGCTATGGTGTTTATACAACTGTGGAATGTGAGGAATTCGCACAGGACACCTGCAGGATTTACCCGTGAATGGCGGCTCGTCGCGTCTACCTCGAGGGCGCTGCGGGCGTAAGCGATGGTCGCGGAGCAGACCACGCAACGGTAGACTCCGCCGGCTTCCGAATCATCCGTGAGTTTGACGAACATCCACATAACGTCCCGATCCCGTTAGGTAAAAAGCCTCCACCACTTCTTCGTTCGGGGATGTTCTACACGGGGAAAGCCGGTCCCCGTGAGCACGGCTCTAGGGGTGTCCAGAACCATGGCGCGCGCCTGCGCGTCCCCTGCTATTTTGGTGACCACTCCAAGCGCTTTACGAATCCTGGGCGGTCTCACCACGTCGGAATGTGCGTCCGTTGCTAAGATGTGAGCGGCTCCGCGTTCCAGCAAGAGCTTTGCCGTTTTATAGGCGGGCCGACCCGCTTGGCCCGTGAGACTATCCGCCGAGATTTGCGTAAGAAAATCCCACTGATCCCAATAGCCTAATAAGTCCAGCACGTTCTGAGGACGCTCCTGAATCCATAGGTTCTTCTCCGGGTGGCTGAGCACGACCCCGTACCCGCCGCTTATGAGCTGATCGACCAAATTCTCGAAACCATTAGGTATGATGGACGAAGGCAGCTCCAGAAGCACGTATCGCCCTGCATTCAAGGTCAGGATTCGCTTTTCCGCGAGCCACTGCACCAACTCGGGAAACACGCGGACTTCCATACCGGGCGCGACGTGCAACGGCAGCTCCTTGTCCTTGAGTTCGGCATTCAGGAGGCTAACGGCCTCCAACACGGTATCGGCCGCGGTTGGGTCAACGTCCGAGCAGCAGTGGGGAGTCGCCACAATGACCTTGAATCCCTCCTCTTGGGCGATGCGGCACATACGAACGCTCTCGGAAAGGTCGAGAGCGCCGTCGTCAATACCGGGCAACACATGACAATGGAGATCTACCATAGGATTCTCCGGGCGAGCAAACGGCGCTGAGTAAACGGCTTGAGCCGGGGCCGCGGTCGGCGAACACCCCAGGATTTTTATAACGCAGCGCTACCGCCTCATGAAAACCGGCACAACCGAGTCGTCAATGGTAATCACATACGTGATCATGGCCAACAGCATCAGGACTACAGCGAACCAGAATCTCCAGTCCTTGTGAAATGTAAACTTGCGGTTTTCGACTTCCGATTTGTGTGATGTGGAATGGGAGTGTGTATGGTCGTGCTTTTTCATAGGCGTCCTCAAGAGCGCAGTACAAATCAGTGATTAAAAATAATCTATAACAATCCCGATGCGATTCACACCTTCGACGTCATACATATCGAAGAGAAGGCCGGCGCACGCCGTTATCGAGAAGCGCACGGTCTGCCGCGAGGTATGGTGGGCGCAAAGGTTCACGGGCCGACCCCAAGCCGCTCTCAGTTTTTCGACTTGATGCTCACCCGGACCCATTTGTCCATATAGCGTTCCAGATTGAGGTCGGTCTGGTCCTGAAACCTGACTTGCTCCGATTGCGGAAGATCGGCAAAAGCAAATGTTTTCCCCACAGGACGTGAGGAAAAGACGCATCGTTCCGCCGAACGTCGCGATGTGGATTCAATGAGATCAGCTACAAGCGCAATCAAGGCGGATTCCTCGATCTCTTCAATGTCTTCAAAATGCTTCTTTACGATCAAACAAGCGATGTCGAGCAATTCCTCGCGGAAAGCCTCGCCGATCATGAGCGGACTCACCGGTGGGATGCAGATCATGCGATCTATACGATCAAGAAAGTCTTTGCACTTGGGGATCGTGGGGCGTATCTCCCGTGAACCGACGGTATCGCCCGTGGTTGTGATGATGCTGCGCTGAACGTCGTCTTTCCAGGAGCGCAC
Organism: Desulfomonilales bacterium; assembly: GCA_038205805.1. GTDB lineage: Bacteria > Desulfobacterota > Desulfomonilia > Desulfomonilales > Desulfomonilaceae > JBBSBY01. The sequence goes on along the minus strand of JBBRBO010000015.1, from coordinate 42,842 downwards.
GAACTTGCGATAAGTGACCTCTTCACCAACGCCGTAGGTCGCAAGTGACGGGCTGGGCAACATGGCGCTTGCCGCGAAGGCGAAGATTGCCTTCCCTAACGCATAGGAATCCTTTCCGATGTGGAACAATCCGTCCCACATGGCTGCGAGAAAGTTCGCCAAAAGATACCGGCCGCCGACCTCGCCGTCCACCTCGTCAAAAAACACGAACGGTAGCTTGCCTTGGAGATTCGCAGATTGCACCCGCTGCCATGCTCCATTGAGATCGTCCAGGGAGCGAAAGGCCGACACATGGTATTCGTCGAATTCGACCTCGATGTCGGGTGGCAAACATCTCGCCAGTTGCTTCAGCAGGAAAGACTTACCCGAACCGGGCTCGGCTGAGAGGAGAATGTTGAAGGGCCGTTTTACCCGTGGCCGACGAGCGAAACTGTCGAGGCTCGCCACCAGATCTTGCAATTCTTCGCGGAACTGATCGTTCCGCGTGACGTACCGGCCGAATACGGGTTCAATGACGCGCTCGAATGTTCGCGAGCCGGGGATTTCCGCTTTTGCGATAGTTTCTGCGAAGTTCTTGGATTTATTGAGGACTTCCGGCCAACTCTTGATGAGCCAAGGATTTACCTTATCCATACTAATACTCCGATCCGCCGCTCGCTACATGGCAAGATCCGCCGAAGAACATACATAGCACAAGCCTTGCCGGACTTCACCGTTCTACAGTCGAATTTATCATGCCTCGCTTGCTGGAGCATTGTGGTTTCAGAGGAACGGCTATGCCGTAGCCCGTATTTCCGAAAAGGTAATACGGGGCCGGACGATACCATCATCACCTGTGATAGCGAAGCTTGACCCGAAAAGGCGGTCCCAACTATGTTTCCCGCTCCCCTATCCACGAGGTGTATTGAAGAGCACCAAAAGGCCCCTTCATCAGCTACGATACAGTGGGCAATGGTGAGGGAACCAAGAGGTTTATGAAGCAGGAAATGGGCTCCGGGGCAAGCGACGCGGCCTTGACCGATGAGGAAACGGCGGACGTGCAAAGAGGCGCAAAACTAATTACCGCCTCAGCCGAAAGCATCGCGCTTAGCTAAAAATCGCCTAGGTTAGACGACCCGTTCAAGCTTCCTCGAGAGGTATATTTCGCCTAATGTCACCCTCCATTTTCCAAAATCCACGGTGGACTGAAAGCCTGCTCTCATGCTAGAGTGAACAGAGTGGTGTCCTCCGGCGGCAGCGCAGGCGAACACCGTACGTGCAATACTTTACCGAGCGTCCAACGGCTCTCCGCACCAAGAAGGCGTTGGAGGAGACTCAGACTCATCTCCCTCTAGACCACTCTAAGCCCATTCTAATGGGTGGATCATTCGTGATGAACGATTACCCACATGTCGGCTTATCGGAATAAGGACCAATTGTGATTCCTCATAGCCTTGGAACGGTTACGTCATCTGAAGCGCCGGTCCATCACGGCGGCTCGATATTGCGGCGGCGAATCACCCGCGCCGAGATCATGCAAGCCACCGGCGGTCTTATGATGCCCGGTCTTGGTATGGTGGTAGGGCTCCTTGGCGGACTGGGCGCCGTCGCTTTCCGGTATCTCATCGAGTTCTTCCAGACCCTTATTTACGGCAGCGGGGCCGACCTTGCAACCGTTGTTCACACCCTCCCTTGGTGGCGGGTTGTATTGGGGCCGGCCATAGGCGGCGCTTTCGTGGGTCCATTCGTGTATTTCCTTGCCAGGGAAGCCAAAGGCCACGGCGTCCCGGAGGTTATGAACACCGTAGCCCGAGAGGGCGGCATCATACGAAAACGTGTTGTGGTGGTGAAAACCTTGGCATCCGCTGTGTGTATAGGCTCGGGCGGCTCAGTTGGACGAGAAGGCCCCATAGTGCAGATCGGCAGCGCATTGGGCTCGACCATCGGCCAGGTGCTCAAGGTTTCTCAGAGTGAACTACGCGTGCTTGTGGCGTGCGGCGCCGCGGCCGGTATAGCCGCCACCTTCAATGCCCCTATCGCGGGCGCTATCTTCGCCCTAGAGATCATCCTGGCGGACTTCGCTCTCCCGACCTTTACCCCCATCATTCTCTCTTCGGTCATAGCAACCGTTGTGTCACGGGCGTTTCTCGGGAACTATCCTGCGTTCCAGGTGCCGCCTTACGACCTCGAATCCGCATGGGAGATCGGCTTCTACTGCATTCTAGGGCTGTTGGCGGGCCTGGTGGCGGTGGCCTTCATCGTGACGCTCTACAAGAGCGAAGACATCTGGGACGCCTGGAAGATTCCAGACTACCTGAAAGCCTCCATAGGCGGTCTGCTTATCGGAATCATGGCATTGCGTTATCCACATATCATGGCGGTGGGCTACGATTCCATCAGCAAAGCACTGCTGGACCAGGAGGTTTGGACCGTCCTTGTGCTTCTGGTTCCGCTGAAGATCCTGGCCACATCCATTACAATCGGTTCAGGGGGCTCGGGCGGCATCTTCGCTCCATCATTGTTCATGGGGGCCATGCTGGGCGGCGCCTTCGGGACGGCGGTGCACTGGTTGTTCCCCGGCATTACGGCCACTCCGGGCGCATACGCCATAGTGGGTATGGGCGCCGTGGTCGCCGGAGCAACCCATGCTCCCATACAGGCCTTTCTCATCATATTTGAATTGACGCAGGATTATAGAATTATCCCGCCGCTCATGATTTGCTGCGTTATCGCTACTTTCGTAGCGCGCGGCATCACGCGCGAGTCGATCTACACCTTGAAGCTCCTGCGAAGGGGCATCGACATAGAGGCCGGCAAGGACGTGAATGTGCTCAAGAGCCTACGTGTCGAGGACTTCATGACCTGGCGTCCGGAAACCATCAGAGAAGACATACGGCTACGGCAGCTTGTTCAGATACTACCCTTCAGCCAACACACGTCCTTTCCCGTGGTCGATAAGGCAAACAACCTTGTGGGAATGCTGTCTCTCAAGGATTTCCGGCAGGCCGTCTTCGAAGAAAGCCTCATGGACATTATCATTGTGCGGGATATCGCCACCATACCGGCGATTGCCGTAGAATGCACCGACAACTTGGCTACGGCGCTCAACTTGATCGAAGAAAACGGCATCGAGCGCCTACCCGTTGTACGGGACGGGGAAGGACGCAATAAGGTGGTCGGCCTGCTTTCTCAGAGAGATATTATGTCCGCGTACAATCGCGCCTTAGAAGCGCGGGGGCTCCAGAAACAACTGGCGCCTTCTAAGAGTTAACGTAGGCCGGGTCTATTGCTCCATGCCGCACATTGCCGCTACCATATACACAGTGGGTCATTCCAGCCATACTTGGGAAAATTTCATCGCGCTGCTGAGGTCCTTCCATATAACCGGTATAGCCGATGTGAGGAGCATGCCGGGTTCCAATCGGTATCCCCATTTTAACCAGGATCAGCTAAAAGATGCTTTGCACGGCGCAGGGGTGGACTACCTTTGGCTCAAGGAGTTGGGCGGCAGACGTAAGAAAGTCCGAGGCTTGGAGTCGCCGAATATGGGACTCACTTCCGTGAGTTTTCGTAATTATGCGGATTACATGCTCACCGAAGAATTCAGCAAAGGGTTGGAGCGTGTTCGTGGTTTCTCCCAAGAGCATACAGTCGCATTGTTATGCGCGGAAGCTTTTTACCCAAGATGTCACCGCCGCTTAATCAGTGACGCCTTGACCGCAGGTGGGGTCGAAGTGCGGCATATCCTCACGCTCCATCGTGCGGAAGAACACAAAATGACGTCCGGCGCCCGAATTCTCGCTCCATATCGGGTGATCTATCCTCAGGTGGAAGAGACGACCTGATCCGCATCCAGGGCCAAGCGCACGGACTTCAGCAGCTCACGAGCGTCATAAGGTTTTTTCACAACATCTCGGACTGACGGAGTGTGGAAGGTGCGAATGTCCTCCACATCCGAATGCCCGCTCGAAATGATTACCCGCACGTCGGGATCAATGGAAACCAGTTGGCGGAGACACTCCTCGCCGCCCATAAGCGGCATGATCAAGTCAAGGACCACGAGGGCGACATCGTCGCACTTACCCCTGTACAGGTCTAGGGCCTCTTTCCCGTCCGAGGCGGTCAAAACCGTGTACCCGGATCGTTCTAATAATCGCGCGCCAATCTCTCTAACAAAGCTGTCATCGTCCACCAGCAAGATGGTCTCTTTGCCTGTCAAAGACACAGGTTGCGAACTCCCCGTGACGGCTACGGTTTCCGAAGTTGCCATCGGCAGAAACACCCTGAAAGTGGAGCCTCTGTCAACCTCGCTGACACACTCAACGAACCCGCCATGCCTCTCGACAATCCCGAGCACCACAGGCAGACCGAGGCCGGTTCCCTTGTTGGAATTCCACCCTTTTACGGTGAAGAAAGGATTGTACATACGCTCACGGATATTCTTATCCATGCCTTTTCCCGTATCCGAGACACTCATTACGGCATACTGTCCAGGCTCTGCACCGGTGTGGGTCGCGCAGAACTCTGCGTCCAGGAAAATGTTTTTCGTCTCAAGGGTAAGTTTACCTCCGTCGGGCATAGCTTCGCCGGCATTAATCGCTAGATTCATGATGATCTGTTCCATCTGGGCGGAATCAGCCACTACGGAGTGTAGATCGTCGGCTAAAAGCGTTTCTATTCGAATTCTTTTCGAAAGAGTGTGGCGTAACAGCGACTCCGTGGAGCGGACGGTCTGATTGAGGTCGAGACGAATCGGGTTCATATCAGCTTTCTTGCTGAACAAGAGCAGCCTCTGAACCATGTCCGCGCCGTGTCTAGCTGATTGCGTGATCTTTTGCAAGTTGTCATACAAGGGGTCTTCTTTGCTTAGATCCAGGAGCGACAATTCCGCATACCCAAGAACAACGGTGAGCAAGTTGTTGAAATCGTGAGCTATCCCTCCCGCCAGAGTGCCGATTGCCTCTATCTTTTGGGATTGAATGAGCTGTGTGCGCAGGTATTCCTCTCGTTCATGGGATTCTCGTAACCGCTCGTTTCCGGTGTTGAGATCCTTTTGCATTATATCGCCGACATTCATCAACAGCTTGGCGTGTTTCAGCAACTTCTTATACTTCGAGAGGAGCTCCTGATGACTCGCAGCCCATGAAGCTGCATCTGTGGGGCCATTGGCTAAAAGTTCCTCGGCCTGCTTTACCGTCTGTTCTTCTCTTTGAAAAAGACTTCTCTCGTTCATTTTGCGCACCAGTATTTCGTGTTCTCGATAGATGTCGAGAACGGTTATTGCTGAAGGGCTAGGAATCGACATTCAATTTCCTCGATCTTCCGAGAAAAGGATGGCCCTATTTCGGCCGGCACTCTTGGCTTGGTAAAGGGCTTGATCGGCACGGTGTATAAGTGTATCGGGGGTCAATTTTTCGACCTCTCCGACGGCGACCCCAAGGCTGAGTGTCACGGGAAACAGACCACAGGCCGTAGCCAAAGGTTCGTCGCTGAACCCCGCACGTATCCGTTCCGCTATATGGACAGCCCCTTGGGAATCACAGTGCGGCGCCACAACAGCGAATTCATCACCGCCGAAGCGCCCCACAAAGTCATACGAACGAACGCAGGTTTCAAGCCTTTTTGCTGATTCGCACAGAACAGCGTCTCCTGCGGGGTGTCCGTACCGGTCATTGACACTCTTGAAACAGTCCACATCCACCATTATGAAGGCAGGGGGTCTCAGGTTTCTCTCTCCGCGTTGGAGTTCTTTGGCAAGCAGATCCATAATAGCCGCACGATTCCACAAACGCGTTAGGTAGTCGTGCGCCGCGTGGAATTCAATCTCCTCACGCGCTCTCAGAAGCTCCATCTGGCTCGCATCGCCGATCCGAATGAGACGCCGAGTCTGGAGAACCAACTTACGGTACTTATCGAGCAGCTCTTTGTAATGAGATTCCCAGCGGACTACTCGGTTGTCCTGTAGTTGCAGGAGGGCGAAACCTTTGGCGATCGTTTCCTCCTCGTCGTCGAATAGGAGATCGTCGTCCCTTTTCACTGGAACCCTTTCACGTAAAGATCGTTGTATCGCTTTTCACTGGAGCGGAGAACCTCGCGCAACGGTAATGGAAACGTCGAGCGTGCTATGTGCGTTGCGTTCTCCTTTGCCGTGGAACTTGAATACCTAGTATAGCCCTTCACGAAAGCGGCGCAAGCGTTGTGAAGCTAAAAACCCGCATTCGGAGTCGTTGATCTTCTTTTGTATGCTCATCCGGTGAGCCGTGCAGGCGACGACCACAGCGGCGTAGCGTGGTAATGGCACACCTGGCTTTGAGGCTGCTCTAAAGCAGAGAAGACCGGATGAAGTGACTCTCTCCTGTTGTGTGTTCCTTCTCCGAGCGTGTAAGGGCGCTCCTGCCGTCGGTAGAATTTCCGCGTCGGGTAGGTTACTCCTTGACGGAAGGCCTACGCGTCACGGCTCACTTTTATCTCGCATTCGGGAACTGCAAACGCCAAGACGGTTACGTCGTCCAATTGGGGTTCCTGTCCCTTGTAGTCCGTAATAGCGCGCTCTAGGAGAGTTCGCTGCACGGTAAGAGGCTTGCTCCCGTTCTCTTTGAGGAACTGCAGGAACCGGCCACGTCCAAAGGGTAGTCCTTTCGTGCCGCCGGTTTGATGGATTAGTCCATCGGAAAAGAGGTAAAATGTCATCCCCGGCCCTCGGACCACGGTGTGATTGGTATAGGTGTGGTCTATCTTGGAAGCCCTATAGCCGATACTCTGTTTGTCTCCTTTGATTCTTTGGGCGTCACCGGCCATTAGATAGTAGAGAGAGGTTCCGGCCCCGGCGAAAATGAGCCGTCTTCCGTCACAATCCACATAGCACAAGCCGATATCGAGTCCGTCGTCGGATTTGGAAGTAGGCGCGTGCTGGTTGAGCACCAGCTTCATGAGCCTGTTCAGCTCCGCGAGCATGGCCGCCGGATTGGTAATGCCGATATCGCCGGCGACCCGATTCAGCGTAGTGCAGGCGATGGCGGTCATGAAGGCGCCGGGGACACCATGGCCGGTGCAGTCACCCACGGCGACGGCGAATCCTTGCTCCGTTGATTCGCACCAGAAAAAGTCTCCGCCGATCACATCCTTTGGCGTCCACAGTATAAAATTCTCCGGCAGGATAGCTGCAAGCTCATCTCTACCCGGCAGTATGGCTTCTTGAATGGTGCGGGCATACTCAATACTCTCCATCACGATGGTGTTGGCCTCGCTAAGTTGTCGCCACGCCTGATCCCTTTCATAGATGCTGCCCTCCAGCCGACGCGAACCCAAGAGGATACCCACCACGCCCAACAGCCATAAACCGGCGTGACCCGCAATGGATGCGGTCACATTGCTGCGAGCGCCGCCCCAGAGGCGCCCGACGGGAACCGCCACACTTATGCCGCCGCGAATCTCTCCCTCTTTGTAACCTTGCACGGCGTGGCAGGCCAAGCACCCCTTTTCCGTTATGAGTGGTCTGATTAACCGAAGATACGGCTCTCCGTGCATCATTTCGACCGAACTGACTTCCGTTGCGCCGTCTCGAAGGGTGTGAAGCGCCGCGGTCTCCCATTGATCGGGGGCGTTTCCGGGACGAATGGGCTTGAGGCTCGTGATATGACCGTGGACACCCTGAACCTTCTCTTGGATCTCGTGAGCCATACGGGTCATGTATGCGGGATTGACGAGGGTCAGTTTCTTACCGTCGAGCGTTTCCACGTCGCGATCCGGCGCATTGAGATATGCGTTGGGTTGGAGATCCGGCGTCACCGCGACGTAGATTCCCCCATGCGCGGCGTTCCAGCGGCGGTAGATCACATCTTTGAAGTGCGCGGCGCGTGCCGTGATGCGAGCGGCTTCGATAGTTTCCCTGTGAATTTCGCGTAAATTCCACAACGCCGAGGTCAGGACTGCAAGCGTCCAGCCGGCGAGAAGCGCTATGAGATAGTATCGTAAACGACCTGCGTCACCTGCCGGGGAGTGGAACAAACCCATGAGAGGCTCCTTTCGCCGATAGCGGCCGCCGGGGGTGACCGCTCCTGAAGCAGGGCGGGTGGCCCACTCTCGGTGAATGGCCGGCGATTGATCGTGGGTGATTAGTCGCCCGTTATCTGGACGAGATTGAACACGGCGGATTCAAGATCCTCTTGGAATTCTTCTCCGCATTCCAAGCCGGTTTCGTCTTCCTCGTGATAATGCCAGTCAATCACCACACTCCGGCCGTTTCCGGCGTAGTTATCCAGCATATCAAACAGGTTGAGAAAGGCCTTCGAGCTGCTACTGTTCAGGTAAATGATCTTCACGTTCAAGTGGACCTTTGTAGGCGACTGCGTTTCTAAATAGGCGGTCATCCACTCGAAAACCGGACTGAAAAATTTCGCGGCGTTTTCGGGATAGGACTTTCCCGTGAGTTCCAATAGGCCCGTCGTCGCATCGAACGAAATAGCGGGGGTCGATTTCGTGGCCTCGACTTTAAGGTTTTCCACGGTATGAGGCCTCCTTAGATGATGGTTGTGATTGAAAAGAAAGATAGCTTATCGTCCACTCGGCTCAAGTCGAAGATAAGCGGCTCGGACGCCTTACGAGCCATTTCAATGAAACCTAAGCCCGCTCCCTTGGAACCCGCCAAAGATTCGGCGGACCTTCTACGCTCTTTGTAGAGGGCTTTGAGTCCATCCTTATCCAGGTCTTGCAGCTTTTTGAGGAGATCGGACAAGGCTTGTACGTGTTCGTTCGCGACATAGTTACCGCACCGGACGTAATACTTGCCGTCACGCATGCCGATGAGGATAATCCCGAAGCGCAGTTCGTCCTCATCTGTCGGCTCGTCGGGTAATTTTTCGCTGGAATAGTGCAAAACATTATGGATTTGTTCAATAAAGACGGAGAACACCTTATTGATTAAACCGGCGCCTACACCTTGGACTTCCATGCGTCGGCGCAATGTTTCTCCGATGCCCTCCACCACTGCTTGAGAGGCGGGTCCGCAAAAGGAGAAGATAACTCCTTCCGCTTTAAGGTTTTTGTACAAACTAAAGAGTTCGATCATACTTAGCAGTCCTCGACGCCTCTGCAAGCGCATTCGCTCAAGCGTATTTTTGCTAAAACGTGGGGCTCTACACCAGCTATGGGGAACACACACCTCAGCTATTCTATTGTACCCCAAGAGCCCGCGCGAATCCATCTTTTCGCGGTATTCTTCACCGGGTTTGGAAGACTTCCTCTTTCTTTTCGCCCACGTTTGCGGGTGTCTCTCCCGCTTGGTAACGGAACCAAAGCGCCCGGTGACGATCCGAGGGGTTCAAGAGCCGGCGCATCGTGCCCGGATCCAGTGGACCGGCGCCCGAATGACTGCTGCGCTGCAAGGGATTCCCGTGCTCGTTCACAAAGGCGTTCCATCGGAACGAGTGGTCGGGAATCTTGCTTTCAGGTAGCCAAACGGGCTTGAAAGCGCCGTTTTCTATAGTTCGCATCCCGTCGCCTAAGCCCACGGCTTTCGGAGAACCGTGACACTCGTGGCAGGCTCTGCCTTTGGCCGAGATGGTGTGAGGCGCATACGGATTGATGATGAGCGCAGGAAACCCGGCTCCCGTCACCGGGATACGCCGATCCATGAGGATCTGGGATTCCCTGTTCACATGAGAGACCACATATTGGCGCATCGGACGCATGACCGAGATGCGGCCGCGGCCGTCCAAACCCAGAGGCGGCCGGGACCACAGCCGTTCCGTGTACCCGAAGAACCACGCGCCGGGGCGTGTTTCGCCGCTGAGCCAATCAAAAGTTTCGGGAGGCAGCCAAGCCTCTTCAGGCAAAGGAGGGATCGCATTGTGCGCCGGCGGGACCAGCTCCGCGAAATCCCCAACATTTCTACGGAGGAGCGTTTGAATCTGAGGATCGTTTTGCGCCGCATTGGATGCCCACTTCCAGTAGTCCGCCCGTTCTTCGAGCATGAGATGGAATCCATAGTCTTGGAACGACCACGCCGAATGACACGCGGAACACCGCAGCTTGTCTCTGTGCGCCTCAACCCTGTGGGGCACGCTGCGTTCATTGAGCTTCGGGATGATCCGGTCGAGTCGCCGCAGAACAAAACGGCCCTGAGCGTCGGTTTTCACGCCTGGATGCTCGCCCGTCTGATGACAGCCCGCGCATGTGATCTTGACGCCGTTGCGGCTTGATAATGGAGCGCCGGGCTTGAGACTCGTCTCTCCATCAGACTTCCCCGTCCTGAGTCCCTGTGGTTCGGCGTCTTCGTGATGAAGGGTTGCCTCGGCCGAGGCCGGCGGCCGACCTGAACCATGTACCTCATCCAAGGTGTGACAATCCATGCAATCCATCGCCGCCCGGAAGTGAACATCAGGTCGCAAGCGGTGTTGCTCGGCTCCATAGATCCGCGGCGCCTGCCGACCGTCCACCACAGGTGAGCGAAATCCGCGCTCGGAGTCCTTCTCGAACAGCCCCACGTAGTCGGCTCCCACATGGTTTGCGTTATGGCACTTGAGGCATGCGGTCGTGCCCACCCTGCGGGTGATCCTGTGAATGTGGCGGCCGTCGGAGCTATTCGGGTATGCCACATGGCAGGCCGCGCAGCCCAAACCCCTGTGTTCGCCCCATCGCGTTGACCCCGCAGTATGCAAGTGACACCTAAGGCACGAGCGCCTGAGGAGGTCATCCCCCAAGGACTCGATCGTGGCTGCGGCCAAAGGCTGCGGTGGACGAGGTAGCTCTTGGAGCCCATTAGCACTCGTAACGGCGTACCGGCGGTCACTTGTGGTCTGACTCCCGAAGGCGAAGCGGGTGTGGTTTATGAGCCGCGGCGCCAGCGCCATTGCCGATCCCGCGACATTGCGCGCCTCTTTGGAATGGCATTTGCCGCAGGCGGCATGGATGGTGTTCAGGTCGCCCGGGGCCTTGATCAAGCCGACATGCGCCTGGGCCTTTTCCTGTGCGGTAGCGTCCCCACCATGACATTTCACACATGCGAAGGCGTGGAACGGGTCCATGCCGGTGTTGGCCTCATGACATTCGGCGCAGGACCCCGCGTCTCGACAGGGCTTTACCGTAGTGTCGGGAGCGTCGCCCCACCAGTCCGGGTAGGATAAAACACGAGCGTCCCGAGGCGGCGGCGCCTGGGGTGTGAGCTTCAAGGCCGCGTCACCCTCGGAAAACGCTAGGGACGCCAAAATATGGATTCCAGTGAGAACCAACACACTGACGGAGATAATAATTCTCATGGTGAAACAGTATCATCCCGGAATCCCGGTTACAATCAGACTATCAGGCGTTTAAGAGGTAGAACTACTCCTAGCGCCGAGCGGAGAGAAGTCCTGCCACCGGATCACGTGGCGCGATGCGCTGCAACCAAGGGTAAAAGTACATTGACACACGCGTGTCGGTCATCGGCGCTATTTGGAGAATCGGCGATCTAAAAGAAATAATATCCGGGTGAAAGCCTCCTCAACAGAAGGCTTCTCCCGGATCATCAGCACTCCCTTTAGGGGGCTTTTACTCTTCTATGGTGCACTTGTCCTTTTCACATTCGACCTTGGCGTTCACGTACTTGGCGTTGACGCCGGCCTTTTTCAGGATGTTGTAGGCCATTTCCGCACGAGCGCCGGTGGAACAATGGATCAGGATCTGCTTGTCCTTGGGTAGATCCGAGAGTTTTTGGTCCAGCTCATCCAGAGGGATATTCACGGCGTTGGGGAACATGCCGGCTTCCGTTTCGGATTTGTTCCTCACGTCGAGTATCACCACGTCGGATGAGGGCTTGTCCAATGCCTCACGGAAACCCGCAACCTCGATTTCACCGGGCGCGAGTGTTCGGGTATAGACAATCTTGGTAGCCGCGGGGCCTTTGTCGATCTGCTTGCCCGCTTCCTTCCAGCCTTTGAATCCATTGTTGAGGATGCTGACTTGCTTGTATCCCCAGCCTGTGATGGTCTTGAATGCCGACTTGGCCCCGTCCAGTTTACCGTCGGCGGAATACAGAATGATCGGAGCGCCCTTGAACTTCGGGAACTGGTCCTTCAGCGAAGCTACGTCGCCTTTGGGGGCCATAATAGCACTGGGTAAGTGCCCTTTTTCGATTTCAGCCTTGGGCCGTACGTCGATGAGTATGTAGTTCATCGAGTTCTTGTCGAAATTCTCTATAGCGGCGACATTGGATACGATAAGGCCGCCGCTCTTTTTCCACTCAGGGAGTCCCGCATGAAATACCTTAACTTTGGTGAAACCAAGTTTTTCCGCCTTCCTGGCGGCTAAAGGGCTGAGCACTCAGGAAAATCCGGCGCAATAGTAGATCTGCAGGGTGTCCTTGTTTTTGAGGAGGTCACCGGCCATCTTATCGAATGCAAAAAACGGCATAGAGACGGCCGTGGGGATATGTCCCTCGTTGTATTGGGTTGCCGGGCGGCTATCAATGAGTATGTACTTGCCCTTGTCCGGCCCCCTTGCCACGAGAGGTTGAAGCTCCTTGGCAGACATGAGCTGTTCTTTGGGAACTGCCAGACCTTTTTTGACCTCGACCTTGGTAGCTACGTTCTTTCCGTCCTTTTTTGCGTACGTAATCTTGACGGATTCCTGTTTGGGAATTTCTTTGAACGACGGCGCGTTTTCCAGGGTAGTGGAGTCATCGAAGTGGACCACTTCCATGTCTTTGTTGACCTGGACGCCTATGGTCTTGGCCTTACTCGATACATCCGCAAACTTCCCGGCTATGACACCGGACATCTTCTCATAGTCCTCGTGACATTTGGTGCAGCTTGCGTCGACCTTAGACGGGAGCCCTTCCTGAGCCGATTCGGCCGCAGCGGGTGTCGCTAAGGCCATGAACATCAGCATGCCTGCGATACATGGGACCGACCACCTTCGTAGCATAGAGACCTCCTTTGTCAGTGAGAATGCCGTTCGCGCTCGTACGTACACCTGGTTGCACGATCCGAGAAGGGTGTGAAGACGAGCGGCTTTAGTTATATGGTTATATCATTATCTAAATGTTGGAATAACGCAAGCCTTTGGCCGCTTTGCGCACACTGATTTGCAAGTAAAGCCGCAACAGCAACGCAAACCTGCTGTAAGCGAAACCGTCCGCCACTCTTACTCGTTGAACACCAAGCGCCGCAAACGTTCCATGTATCTCACTCGGACTCGGTTATGCGTTTAGAATGGTGATCTGAAGCCCAACGCGGCGAGTGGGAGGCGTCGGCGCCGGTCGAGCCGTACGAGCGAACCCGTGGATTCTCGGTTTGTGACCATGGTCCGTCGGGCGAAGAACCGCCTTGAGCTTGCTGAACGCTTTCAAAAAATTCTGGAGCGTTCTTGAAATAAATGTTCCCTCAGCCTTAATTCCATGATATTATAATCAGCTATTTTGTCAAGCAATAATTGAAAAAGCCCCTCTAACTGTTATCTGGAGCCGATGACCGTTATTTCTCATGTTCATCAAGGGAGATGCCGCAACAGGAGCGCCTTCGGGTGAACAATGCCGACATCTCTCAAGACGCCTCAAGCAATTTGGTGTCTCATACCAATGTGCTGTCGAAAGAGGAATATAGCTGAAGGACATTTTTGTAAGAGCAGGTTTCCCTAACTACGATGAAAGAATGTTTAAATGCTCCGCAAGTGGCTTTTTCTTCTGGAGAAAAGGCACTTGCGGCTATTTTGAAAGTTCTTGGAGAGGGGTTTGGGACTCAACTTTCTTTCAAGAAGGTTCTCTCCAATATTACTTCTTTTATTGCGCATTCGTTTCAAGCCGCGTCTGTGGAGTTGAAAGCCTTCCTTTTTACACGTACTATTAGCCGACGCATATTGCTATCGGATGGTGGCTCATGATGGTTCCGGCCGTGCGAATTCGGCGCCTCAATAATGTAGAAGTGAACGCTTCCGGCGAGTACGCGCTCTATTGGATGACGGCGTTCAGGCGCATGCGCTGGAACTTCAGCCTCCAGCGGGCCTGCGAATGGAGCCGAAAGCTTGCCAAGCCCCTCATCATCTTAGAGGCTTTGCGGTGTGACTATCCCTGGGCGTCGGATCGCCTTCACGGCTTTGTGATCGAGGGCATGATCGGCAACGGGGCCTACTGCGCCGGCGCAAACGCGCTCTACTATCCATATCTGGAAGCCACGAAAGGCGCGGGCAAGGGCCTGTTGGCCGCATTTGCCGAAAAGGCCGCGGTGGTAATCGCTGACGACTACCCGTGCTTCTTCCTCCCTGCAATGCTGAACAAGGCCGGCGCCCAACTGCGCACATGCCTCGAAGCGGTTGATTCCAATGGTCTGCTGCCGATCTCACAGCCGGACTACATCTTCACCACGGCAATCGCACTGAGGCGTTATCTTCAGAAGGACTTTGGTCGGGAGTTCCCGACTTTCCCGGAAGCGGACCCTCTAAGCGCCCTTACGGATACAAAGCCGGCGAAGCCGCCCGCTCAGGTGATACGCCGTTGGCCGCCCGCGGATCTCGAGCGCTCCCTGGAATCTTTGGCGAGCTTCCCTATTGACCACGGCGTAGCAACCGCCTCGACTCGTGGTGGAATGCAGGAGGCCGGTAAACGCCTTGCGTCTTTTCTCAGAAGCAAAGTGGAACACTACGACGAGCTACGTAACCACCCGGACGAGGACCACGGCAGCGGTTTGTCGCCGTACCTGCACTTCGGGCATATCTCCGTGCACGAGATCTTTCACAAGTTGGCTGAAGAGGAGGACTGGACGCCCCAGAGGCTCGCAAAGACCGCTGCGGGAAAGAAAAGCGGGTGGTGGGGAATGCGCCTCGGAGCCGAGGCATTCCTGGATGAGGTAATTACCTGGCGCGAACTTGGTTTCAACATGTGCCGGTACGATAAAGATTACGACAAGTTCGAGTCATTGCCTGCGTGGGCTCGGCAGACGCTTCGGGACCACGAGAGTGACCCACGCGAACATGTCTACACACTTGAGGAGTTCGAGCAAGCCCAAACCTCTGATCCCCTGTGGAATGCGGCCCAACGGGAGTTGCTCGAGGATGGACGTATTCACAACTACCTGCGGATGCTCTGGGGCAAGAAGATCCTGGAATGGACGCGCTCTCCCCAAGAGGCCCTGGACGTTATGCTGGAACTCAACAACAAGTACGCCTTGGATGGGAGAGATCCCAACTCTTACACGGGTATCTTCTGGATTCTCGGGAGATATGACAGGGCCTGGGGTCCTGAACGAAAGATCTTTGGGAAGGTGCGCTATATGTCCTCGGCGAACACCATGCGCAAGCTGCGGCTCGGGGATTATCTTGCCCGTTGGGGTAAATGAAGGCGCTTTAAACCAGGGAGCTAAGGTGGAAGGGGAAAGACAGGGTTAAAAGTAGATTGCCGCCTCGATGCCAAACGCTGCCCACTCCAGATCCATCCTGATTTCGCTGTCCGGAGGTGAGGGGTCATTCGTGAAAGACAAGGTGTTTTTCTGGCCGGTGAGTTTAATAGCCGTGTCGAAACGATAGATCTGGGGCCGGAAGACAAGGGCGCCGCCCCATTGGGTCAATTTCGATCCTGATAACGGAGCTTTGTAGTAGGCTTCGATATGCAGCGGGAAATTCATGATCTCAGGGGGCATATACCGGATGTAGGCTCCGGCGGTGTTCGGTTTCTTGCCCGAAACGTGGGTATAGTTGACCTTTGCGTCGCCGTTTACGAGTGAACCTACAGGTGTAAATGAATAGGGCACGAAGGCGCCGTAAAACGTGGGCTCAGTGAGCGCAAACTCCACCACTGCGCCGACGCTCAACCAGTTGAGTTGAACTACATCCGCTTCGAGCCCAAGCTTCAGGGCGCTCAGGTCGAGTGTGCCGAGATCCAGATTTCGGCTACGTATGGGAAAGTAGGTGTAGTGAATGTTGAAGGCGCCGCGCCAGAACCGCAATTTACCGTAGATGTCCAGTTTAGCGGGAAATCGATCAAGATCCGCGCTGCCGTTGACTTGCGCAAGATCCGAATTCCGCAAGAGATTGAATGCTTCAGGCTGCGTCGCAAAACGGCCTTTTCCGACAAGCATTCCGGCTCTTTGGACATACACCGCCGAAATACCTGCGCCGACTTCGCTCCGGAAGGAGTTTCCCCAACCGTTCGCCGGCAGAAACGGGCCGAACACCGTCTCGAGACCGCCGAAGCTCGAGCCGAATGACTGCGCCGAAGACACCGCCGGAGAGGCGAGGGCTATGGCGATCAAAACGACAGCGAGCAGCGTGATTTTGCGGCTAATCCGGCGCATTGTGGTCCATACGTTCCGATGAAAAACATTCAACCTAAACTTAAGCGTCTCCATTTAATCATAGGATCGAGCGGTTAGTCAACAAAATTGACTGTGAATCGTGCTGCCGGCCTTGATGCGTCGGCTGCGAGATTGCACTCGAAGCAGAATTCGCATCATGGCCTAAATCGCTTCCATGCTCTCGTAGGGTGAGTGAAAGCTGAGCGGGTTATTCGTGTGAAGGATCTGGACGCGCACCTTCTCTCCCTTTGTGTAAGGCTTGTCGCGGGCCGGCAGAATGAGCAGGCCGTCCGCCAAGATCATGGACTTGAGCGCGCCGGAACTCTGCGAGCCCGCGATTTCCGCCATGAGACGACCGTCCTCCTCGATGAGTTTGCACCGTACGAGATGCAGCCGGTCGGTCTTGGTTGCCGCATCCTCCATGAGGGTGGCTGTTTGCACCTGCCTGAAAAGGTTCACATGACCCATCATCTTGAGCAGGGCGGGTCGCACGAACTGCTCGAAGGAAATCATGGCCGAGGTGGGGTTACCGGGTAGTCCGAAGACCGGTTTTTCGCCGATGGACCCGAACAGCAGAGGCTTGCCGGGTTTCATGGCCACTTTCCAGAAGCGCACCTTCATCCCCAATGCGGAAAGGGTGTCCTTCACCAGGTCGTATTTCCCCACGGAAACTCCGCCCGAAGTGACGATTACGTCCGCGCGTAGGCCTTCCGAGATGCGGCGCCTGAGGGCCTCCTCGCTGTCCGTGCCGATGCCGAGGGAAAGGGGGGTGGCTCCGCAATCCCTCACCTGTGCGGCGATGCTGTATGTGTTTGAGCATACGACCTTGCCGAAGGTGAAGGGCTCGTCGAGATCAACCAGCTCATCCCCTGTGGAGAGAATAGCCACCAAAGGTCGTTGATACACATAGACGTAGGCGTGTCCCAGGGTGGCCAGCATGCCTACCTCGGGGGGGCGTACGATGTCGCCCTTTTTAATGGCGATTTCCCCGGCGGAAACATCCTCGGCGCGTCGGCGAATGTGAGCGCCCTTTTGGGGGGTTGCAAAAAACAGCGTCTCGTCGCCCTCGGTCTCGGTGTCCTCCACCATGACGGTGGTGTCCGCGCCTTCCGGCATGAGGCCGCCGGTCATTATGCGCACGGTTTCTCCGGGGCCGACGACCCCCGGAAACGGTCTGCCCGCAGGCGCTTCACCGATGATTCGCAGCCGAACGGGAGAATCCTTCGCGGCCCCTAGGAGGTCATCACGGCGACAGCAGAATCCGTCCATAGCGGAATTGTCGCCTGCGGGCACATCGCGAATAGCGGCCACATCCTGAGCTATCACGCGACCGAGGGCCTCCAAGATGTGGATGCGTTCTCGGCCCAATACGGGTACATCCTCGAGCACGAGTCTTTGGGCTTCACCTATTTCGAGCACTGTCACCTCTTATATGAATGCCGAATCAAAGAAGTAATTTTGGGGAGAACCTTCTTGAAAGAAAGTTGAGTCCCAAACCCCTCTCCAAGAACTTTTAAAAATAGCCGCAAGTGCCTTTTCTCAAGGACAAAAAACCACTTGCGGCGATCATTACAATTTTCCTAGAAATAGGTTGGAAAAACCTGCTTTGCAAAAAAAGCTCCGCTAATATGCTTCTGTGAAAGCACATCGGTATTACTTGTAAAAAATGGATATTTCCACGGCTTCACCATGTCGGCCCATATAGCCACATTGCCCGCAAGCGGCCCATATCTAAAGCATAGTTTGGTCGGCTACAGGGGAAAGTGGTCCAGCTTCCGGCATTCATTGCGCCCAAAGCCGTGTCACGTCCGGTGAACTATTGTAAGCGGAATGATAGAATGAATTCGCCAGGACTACAACACACAAAAGGCCGCTCCTGTAGAAGAAAAAATGACTGCGGCGCCGCGTCGGGGTGTTTAGAGGCTGACGAGAATGGAAATATATGATAAAAAATGAGATAGAGCCTTCTCTTCTTCAGCTTTCTATAAACATACTGTATCGAACTCGTAAACGCTTGTCAGGAGGATATTTCCATGAAATGGTCCTGGAGGATCGGCAGCCTTTTTGGATTCCCGGTCAACATCCATCTTACCTTTGTTTTGCTACTGGTTCTGGTTTATTTTGCAGGCGCTACGTTCATAGGCGCCGGCGGCTTGTATGGAGTGCTTTTCGTAGTGCTCGTGTTTGCGTCGGTCGTTTTTCATGAACTCAGCCATGCGCTCGTGGCCCGACACTACGGCATAGAAGTCCTGGATATTACACTGCTGCCCATCGGCGGCGTGGCGCGTATGCCGAGCCCTCCTTCCGTACCTATGCAAGAAATACTGATTTCGATAGCGGGACCCGCCGCAAGCGTGTTGCTCGGGGTAGTGCTCTGGGGGATTGCCCGCCTAACGGCTTCGGATCCGGCTCAAGCCGGCCTGTTCACCGGGACCGGTATTCTCGTGCAATTGGCGGCCATCAATATTGTGCTGGCAATCTTCAACCTTATCCCGGCCTTCCCTATGGACGGCGGTCGCGTCCTTCGGGGGTTGCTGGCGCTTTATCTACGGCCGTATACTGCGACTCGCATCGCGGTGGGTGTCGGACAAGTGTTCGCTATTCTCCTGTTTTTCTACGGTCTTCTCACGCCGAATTATTTCCTCGTACTGATAGCCCTGTTCGTGTACCTCGGCGCTGAGGCGGAAGAGCGCCAAATGGGAATAATGGTCTCGTTGGGGAATACCACCGCAGGCGCGGCCATGGTCTCACAAATGACGGTCCTTTCGCCAGAGAGCCCTGCCGGGGAAGCCGCCGAACGGTTCGCCAAGGGATTCCAGTCGGACTTCCCGGTTGTGGATGATCGTAGGCTTGTGGGGCTCGTCACGAGGGAAGCCCTCATCAGCACGATACGCGCCGACGGTTCTGAGACACCCGTCAGTCAAATCATGATTCGCGACTTCCCCACTGCGCTGGAAGACACTCCGCTCGTGACCGTATTAGAGAAGATAGAGGCCACGGGCATTCGAGCGGTGCCCATCCTCAAGGGAGGTGAACTTCGCGGGCTCATTACCTTGGAGCAAATCGGCAGGTTCAATATGATGTGCTCGGGCTACAGTTGTGAATTTATGGACAAGGATCAAAGGGTCGGTCACGCCGTGTAGCAGGTTTGTCGTCTACGAAACTTTTGCGTGAAGAGGTCGTACGTTTCCTACTCGTTTACCGGGTTTGAGGCTCCTTTGCGCCGACGAAAGAGCCGGCGGAGAGACTCGTTTGTACTCTGGACGAGTCTACGTTATCTTAAGTAATCATGTACTTATCGGTCAACGCTTCGGCGAGCCTATCTATGGCGAAATCTTTTCATTGGGCGCAAAGGCGCCTCACGCTATGTAAACACAGCACGAATTTGCTGCAACCAGCGCTGAGAGGCGCAATTAGTCGATACACGTATCACGAGAAGGAGTAAATCATGTCACGGTTTCTTGTTACCGCCGCGGAAATGAAAGCCCTGGATAGAGCCGCCATTGAGAAACACGGAATCCCCGGGATTATCCTCATGGAAAACGCGGGCAAGGGCGCCTTTGACCTTATTAAAAGCAGTATGAAAAAGGCGGGGGTCGTCGACATCCGGGAGCTTACGGTTGCTGTTGTGGCAGGCACAGGCTCCAACGGCGGCGACGGCTTTGTCGTGGCGCGACATCTTCTGAATGCGGGCGCCGCAGTCTATACCCTCATTGTGGGCTCGAAGAGCAAAATCAAAGGTGACGCGCTGACGAATATCAAGATTCTTGAGAAAATGACTCTCAGTATAGATGAAGTGACCAGTGAAGAAGCCGCTGATGAGGCGCTGGACATCCTGAATACGAGTGACCTCATTGTGGACGCTGTGTTCGGGTACGGCTTTAAGCCTCCCATGCCGAACTACATCAAGATGATGATAGAGGGCATGAACGAGGCTCCTGCGTTTCGGGTGGCTATCGACATCCCCAGCGGGCTTGACGCTGATACCGGGTATGTTGAGGATACGGCGGTCATGGCCGATCTCACCGTGACCTTCGGTTATGAGAAGATCGGCGCGGCGATGGCGCATGCTCGACTGTATTGCGGCTTGACCCGCGTGGTGGACATCGGCGTTCCTGTTACCTTGCTTTTTCCAAACCCCCCAGGCGCAATGTTGTATACCGAGCCGACCCTAATCCCTCTTTTGGAGAAACGCGCAAACCCGGCAGCCCATAAAGGGGATTTTGGCCATCTCCTGATAGTAGGGGGCTCTTCGGGAAAAACAGGCGCTCCATGTATGGCGGCCAAGGCCGCAATGCGCATAGGCGCGGGATTGGTCACCGTAGCTGCGCCTGCGTCGCTCCACACTATAATAGCGGGCAAGCTCACTGAGGAAATGAGCTATCCCTTAGCGGACAAGAACGGGATTGTGTCCGGCGGCGCCTTGAAAGACCTTCTGAAGTTCGCCGCGGGCAAGGAGTGCGTTGTGCTTGGGCCGGGTCTATCCACCGAGAAGGGCGCCGTCGAGATCGTGAAGGGACTTATATCAAACTACAGTGGCACTTTAGTTATAGATGCGGACGGCTTGAATATACTCGCTCAGGATTTATCCGTTTTGGACAAGGCGAAGGGGGACATCGTGCTCACGCCTCATCCCGGTGAAATGGCTCGCTTGGTGGGCAAGAGCATTGAGGAGGTGCAGGCGAATCGTATCGAGATAGCGCGGCGATTCGCAGATGAATACGACGTGTGGCTGGTACTCAAGGGCGCAGGCACGCTGACGGCAACGCCTATGGACGAGTACCATGTGACGGTGAACAGCACCGGCAATTCCTGGATGGCTTCCGCGGGCCAGGGTGACGTCCTTAGCGGTATTTTGGGGGGACTACTGGCTCAGGGAATCGACGTAGTCGAGGCATTGCCCTTAGGTGTGTATCTGCATGGATTAGCGGCGGACTCTATAGTAAACAAGGTGGGGCCTGCTCCCGTGCTCGCGAGTGACGTCATAGAAGAGTTGAGGCCCACCTTGCGAAAAGTCTTGAAGTCATTGGTCCATCAGCATGTCGCCGGCATCGAAGATGAAGAAGAAGGAGAACGTAGTATAGTACCCTGGGACCCCGAAGTGGATGACGAATGCGACTGCGAAGACGACGAATGTGATTGCCATAAAGGCTGACGAATAGATCCGACGGTTCCTGAAGTCGGTTCACACGCGCCTGTTACCGAACACGTCGGTGAGGCGCAGAGTCGCGCACCACCAAGAGAGCGCCTACCGGCCGCGTCGCTAAAGCGTCGGCAACGGCGTGTAATACCAATGTGCTGTCGAACGAGGAATATAGGTGAAGGATATTTTTGTAAGAGCAGGTTTCTCTAACTACTATGAAAGAATGTTTAAATACACCGCAAGTGGCTTTTTCTCCTTGAGAAAAGGCACTTGCGGCTATTTTGAAAGTTCTTGGAGAGGGGTTTGGGGAGAAACTTCTTTCAAGAAGGTTCTCTCCAATATTACTTCTTTGATTGCGCATTGGTGTAAGAGCGGGTGTTCCGGCGACGTTGTTCACCTCACGGACTTACCGAGGAGTCGCGCGACTACTCCGGTGATGAGGACCTGTCCTCGGAAGAGGTCGCCTTCACATCCGAGGCCGTTTCGCTTGCGGGCGCTTGTCTCGGCGCGCCTGTAGCGGGTGTCCAACCGAATAGTTGGTACGCGAAAAAAAGCGCATGAGGAGCTGCGCCGGTCTGAACTTCCTTTTCTGCCGTAATCGGAGGCACGATTCGTTCCTTTACATCTTTTGTTTGGTGTTTGAGCATAGATCATACTATCATAACGCGGAGTACAAATCAAAATGGGAGCGACTAAGCGCTCCCATTGCGTTTTTGGTTGAAAGGGTTCACGGGGAATGAACCATTTGTGGTGAATGGTTATTTTTTCTTTTCGTCTTTGACTTCCTCGAAGTCGGCGTCGACCACATCTTCCTCGGGTTTGGCTTGACCGGCTCCGCCAAAGCCGCCCGGTTGGGGTCCTGCCCCTTCTTCCGGTCCCGGTCCTGCGCCCTGACCTGTGGAGGACTGCTGATACATGGCTTCGGCCAGCTTATGGGAAGCCTGTTGCAGCTCTTCGGTAGCGGCCTTAATGGCGCTCAGGTCGTTGGAGTCCTTGGCTGATTTTGCTTTGCTGAGCGCCGCCTCGATGCTGCTCTTGACCGAGGAATCCACCTTATCGGCGTTTTCCTTCAAGCTCTTCTCCGTCATGTAGATCATGGAGTCGGCTTGGTTCTGAGCGTCAATAAGTTCTCTCTTCTTGCGGTCATCTTCCGCGTGGGCTTCAGCGTCCTGCACCATCTTCTTGATTTCTTCTTCGCTGAGACCGCTGGAAGCCGTGATCTTGATTGATTGCTCCCTGCCTGTGCCGAGATCCTTTGCTGAGACATGCACGATGCCGTTAGCGTCGATGTCGAAGGTGACTTCAATCTGGGGCATGCCTCGAGGCGCCGGTGGGATACCCACAAGCTCGAACCGTCCTAGCGTCTTGTTGTCCCCCGCCATTTCGCGCTCACCCTGGAGCACATGAATGGAAACGGACGGCTGGTTGTCGGACGCCGTGGAAAACGTCTGGCTTTTGCGTGAGGGGATCGTGGTGTTCTTGTCGATCAATCGAGTAAACACACCGCCCAGGGTTTCTATACCGAGTGAAAGCGGGGTTACGTCGAGGAGCAACACGTCCTTCACGTCGCCCTTGAGCACTGCGCCCTGAATGGCTGCGCCGATGGCCACAACTTCGTCGGCGTTCACACCCTTGTGGGGTTCCTTGCCGAAGAGTTCCTTCACCTTTGCCTGAACGGCGGGCATACGAGTCATACCGCCGACGAGAATGACTTCATCAATGTCTTTGGTGGTCATGTTCGCGTCTTTGATGGCGGTTTTGCAGGGCTGAACCGTGCGCTCGATCAGTTCATGCGTCAAGGACTCGAGTTTGGCTCGGGAAAGCTTCATGGTCATGTGCTTGGGTCCTGAAGCGTCCGCGGTGATGAACGGCAGGTTAATGTCGGTTTCCATCGCCGTGCTGAGTTCGATTTTGGCTTTTTCCGCAGCCTCTTTCAGGCGCTGCAACGCCATTTTGTCGTTGCGCAGATCAATGCCCTGATCTTTCTTGAATTCATCCGCCAGATAGTCCATAACCCGCAGGTCGAAGTCTTCACCTCCAAGGTGAGTGTCGCCGTTGGTGGACTTCACCTCGAACACGCCGTCACCGATCTCAAGTATCGAGATATCGAATGTGCCGCCGCCAAGGTCAAAAACCGCTACTTTTTCCTCTTTTTTCTTGTCCAAGCCGTAGGCCAGAGATGCGGCTGTGGGCTCGTTGATGATGCGCAAAACGTTCAAGCCGGCGATGCGTCCGGCGTCTTTGGTAGCTTGCCGTTGCGAGTCATTGAAGTACGCGGGCACGGTGATGACGGCGTCCGTTATGTTTTCTCCCAGGTAGTCATCGGCCGTTTGTTTCATTTTCTGGAGAATCATTGCGGAAATCTCGGCAGGGGTATAATCCTTGCCTCTGACTTCCACCGCCGTGTCATCGCCTTTGCCCTTTACGATCTTGTACGGCAATATTTTCTTGTCGTTTTGTATTTCCTTAGAGTCATATTTACGTCCAATAAGACGCTTAATTGCGAAGAGAGTATTTTCCGGGTTGGTGATGGCTTGTCGTTTCGCCACTTGGCCCACCAAGCGCTCTCCGGAATCGGTGAATGCGACCATAGACGGTGTAGTGCGGCCACCTTCAGAGTTAGGGATGACTACGACATCCCCTTGTTCCATTGTAGCAACACATGAGTTTGTGGTGCCGAGATCGATTCCAATAACTTTGCCCGCCATATTAACCCTCCAATGTAGGTGTTCTTTGTGTCTTTCCAGCTATATTGTTTAGATATTCAGTAATAATACGATATATTTCGTCGGCGCCCGGCGCTGTTCCTATATGCGTATGATTCCGTGCCGGCTTTCACTTTCATCCGTGCGACACGATAACGCGAGCCGGCCGCAACAACCGGTCGTTGTACAAATACCCCTTTTCGGCTACTTGCATGACGGTATTATTCGGCTTATCGGTGTTGGGAACTCGGGCTAGAGCTTCATGAAAATTCGGGTCAAAGGGATGGTTCAAAGCGTCTATTTCCTTAACGCCGTATTTCTTCAGGATCTCATTAAACATGGAAAGGACCATGTTCACGCCTTCGACCACCGCGTTCATTCCTTCGGTGCTTTGGGCGTGTTCCAATGCGCGCTCCATGTTATCGATGACCGGCAGCAGGTCTCGCAACAAATCGTCGTGTTTGTATTTGAGTAATGCCGTTCGTTCCGAGGCCGCCCGCTTCTTGATGTTTTCGCAATCAGCCACTGCCCTGAGCCATCTATCACGGTTCTGCGCAGCGTCCAGGAGCGCCAGCTCCAACGGATCGCCCGGTTGCTCCGGGGCCGACGCTTGACCGGGGGGGGATTCACCCTCGCCTCGGACGATTTCCGGCTGCGTCGGGATGTGTTCCCTCAGCGCCTTTTGGGGTTCTTCCTCTCGCTGATGATTGTTGTCTTGTTCAACCAAATTTCACCTCCACAACGCCTGATGTAGTAATGGTCAACGGCGTAAAATATTGCGCTCGTTATGGAGAACGCTTCGTAATCGTTCCTCGGATTGGAGCGGCTCTGCGTCGGGTGAACGGATACACGTTGCTGTTTACCAAAGAGCCGTCAAGCGCGGGACGGGCCGTCGCCGTCCGATAAACTCCCGCCGTTTTCAGGGCGATATTGTGCTCCTGTGACACTCAGGCGCCGAATCCCATTCGTATGCTGTGTCCGTTTACAATTGGGCGCCGTGAAACAGCTTGTCAAGGCGCACTTTGGGGCAAATGCGAAATTACGGCACGTCGTCGTATTAATGAATCCAATACGCTCCACATTAAAACACTTCAATAATCACGGTAATCGGTTTACCATGTACGGTACTCGGTTCGCGGTAATCGCTAAATTGTTAGGCCCTGTTTACGCTCCGCCGTTGTCGATTGCGCTACTCCGGGGTCCGGCGATCCCTAATCGTAGGTGATTCCGACCGCGCGTGAAATGATGTATGCAGCCGCCCTTTATACGGGCGTTGACTGAAATAGGAGGTTCGTTGTGAGATATGATATTGCTGAAGTAAACGCACGAGAGATTCTTGATTCCCGAGGCAATCCCACAATAGAGGTTGATGTTTGGCTCGAAACAGGCGCAATGGGCCGAGCCGCGGTTCCCTCGGGCGCTTCCACGGGCGAGCGTGAGGCGGTCGAGCTGCGTGACGGGGACAAAAGTCGGTATATGGGCAAAGGCACTCTCAATGCGGTGAATAATGTGCACAATGAGATAAGGCCGGCGATTCTCGGCGCGGACGCGTTTCAACAAGAGGAACTAGACAGGCGTCTCATTGATCTGGATGGGACCAAGAACAAGTCGCGCTTGGGCGCGAATGCCATCCTGGGTGTAAGCTTGGCCGCAGCAAAGGCCTGCGCCGACGAACTGGGCGTGCCGCTTTACCGCTACATCGGCGGAGTAGGCGCGAGCCGGCTGCCGGTTCCCATGATGAACATCTTGAACGGCGGAGCGCACGCCGACAACAACGTGGATCTCCAAGAGTTCATGGTTATGCCCTTGGGCGCTCCCTCATTCAGAGAGGCCCTTCGCATGGGCGCGGAAATTTTCCACAACCTGAAAAGTGTTCTCAAGAGCAAAGGCTTAAACACCGCCGTGGGAGATGAAGGCGGATTCGCCCCGAATTTGGCGTCCAACGAAGAGGCGCTTCAGGTCATCATGCAGGCCATCGAAAAAGCGGGATACAAGGCCGGTAAGGACGTGTGGATCGCCCTAGACGCAGCTGCAGCGTCCTTCTTTGAGAACGGCGCCTACAACTTGGCCGGTGAGGGGTCCAAGAAGAACGCCGCGGAAATGGTGGATTTTTACGCCGGTCTGGTGGATCGCTACCCTATCGTCTCCATCGAAGACGGTATGGACGAAAACGACTGGGACGGCTGGAAACTCCTTACCGACAGACTTGCCGACCGTATTCAAATCGTGGGCGACGATCTCTTTGTGACGAATATCGAACTGCTCCAGAAAGGGATCGATATGGGCGTGGCGAACTCCATCCTCATAAAATTAAACCAGATCGGCACCTTAACTGAGACCATCGCTGCGGTAAATCTTGCGAAGACGCATCGGTATACGTCCATTGTTTCTCATCGGAGCGGGGAAACCGAGGACACGACTATAGCGGATCTCGTCGTGGCGCTCGGCACGGGTCAAATCAAGACGGGGTCTGCCTCTAGAACTGATCGTGTGGCGAAGTACAACCAGTTGCTGCGCATCGAGGAAGAGCTTGGCGCCTCCGCGAGCTACGGTGCGCCGGAGATCTTTCGTAAATAGAGACGGAGCTGGTCTGTAAGCGTTTGTTCAGGCGTATCACAGCGCTCTTTCTCGGATTAGCCACCCGGTAAGGGAATCCCGGAGAGTCGGTGATTCTCTTACCGGGATTTCGTCATACCGGTGATGCTGATCCACTTTGGAATCAGCCACCTGAGTGAATAGTTTTTCTTTATCGAAGTTCCTTTGAGTTTATAGTTCGTTAAGTGCGAATCTCTTCTTGCGGGGTCGTCATGCAGTCCCAAGCCACTCGAAAGATAAATGCGCGTGAGGCGGCTCGTGATTTCCAGTCCGGTATGACGGATCTGGAGCTCATGCGCAAATACGAGATCTCTCCCACAACGCTTAAGAAGTTGCGCGGTAAGCTTGAGGCTGCGGGCCTGTTGCCCATAGTCGCACCTCCGCCGACGCCGGTGAGCGAGCAAAGGGCGCCCTCCGCAGTTGAGTTCCGATGCCCCGCGTGTGGTTCGGCGCGCTCCCAGGCTTTCGAGGAGTGTCCCCATTGCGGCGTTATCGTGGCTAAGTTCAAGCGGAAGGCCTCAGCGAACGCTCATCACGCTAAAGTCGAAGAGAGTGAGCCCGGAGCGCACAGTGACTCCTCAGGACCGCGCACCGTAATCCCTTTCCCTGAGACGTCGGCGCACGTTCAAGAGGAACCGGAGGATGAAGACACCGCCCCTGAAGTGCGCACGTTTACGAAGGAAAATTGGCGAACTCTGCTGATAGGCGCGGGAGTGGCACTCACCGCGATGTTTTTCTTTTGGCCCCGGTGGATTTTAGAAACATTCCGGACATTGACTCACGAATTTGGACATGCGGTTCTGGGTTGGCTTTTCGGCTACCCGTCGTTACCCGCCTTCGATATGCTCCATGGTGGCGGTATCACGGCGCATTTCGGTCGCTCCGGGCTGTTGCTGTTCGCCATATATGCGGCCGTCGCCGGACTCATGTTTCTGTATCGCAAGAACATAAAGACAGTGATGGCGCTATCAGTAGCGCTGCTCATCCACGCCTTTGTCGCATTCACGGACGCCCATAATGTGCTGATATTATGGATGGGACACGGTATGGAACTCTTCTTCGGGATGTTGTTTATTTACCGGAGTCTCAGCGGCCATGCCATCGTCCACGAGGCGGAACGGCCGCTCTATGCGATAGTCGGCTTTTTTCTCATATTTGCAAACATCAGCTTCGCCATGAGTCTTCTCTGGGATCAATCCTTTCTCGCTGAATACATGGACGGCAAGGGCGGTATCTTGGATAACGATTTCGTGAGAATAGCTCAAGATCACTTGCGCGTTCGTATGCGCGCCGTGGTGTACTTTTTTCTTTTCGCTTCCTTCATGAGCCCCATTATCGCAGTGGGGTATTACCTGTTCGACCAATACGCAGCCGCCGCTCTATTGGCGCTTTTACCCACCAATCCGAAGGCCGAATCCTCGTAAGACCGGGACTCCGGGGCAAAGGATGACCATTGGTCAACATTGAGCGTCGCATTGCCGACGCTTAGCACTCCGCCTATCTCTGGAACTTTATATCTCATTTTGATACTGAAAATGGTAACGCCGGCCCGCTCGGACCGCGCCTTCGAGGTATGTGGATGTGTCGCTCCGTTGTTTGAGAGCGATCTTTCTGCGCCGGTAATGTTCTACTACAGTTTCATCACTGATACTTGCATGCAGATGCCGCGCCACGTGATCCACACCCCCCACTACTTTACTAGAGCCGACGAGGTCCGCACGTGAGAACTTCTACTACTTCCAATATAGACATCCCGCATCCCTTGGCTGATACCACGGCGCCGCAAAGTTTACTCATTGAAGGGAAGAATTGCCGAGCCGTACGAAGAGCGGATCGGTTTTCATTCATTATTGACGCGGCCGATTACTTCAGCGCTTTCGCTCGGGCGGTGGAGACGGCTCAGACAAGTATCTATATCGCCGGTTGGGATATAGACAGCCGTGTAGCGCTCAAGAGAGATGATCCCGAGGAGGAACGCAATTATGCGCTCGGCGAACTGCTCGAGCGAGTCGCTTCCATCAATCCCGAGCTGCATGTATACATCTTGACCTGGGACTACTCCGTGGTGTTCATGTTCGATCGTGAGTTCTTCCCTCTTTTCAAACTGGGCTGGAATACTCATGAACGGGTGCATTTCGCTATGGACAGCTCCCATCCCGTGGGTGGATCTCAGCACCAAAAGATCGTGGTGGTGGACGATTCCATTGCATTCGTGGGTGGCCTGGATCTCTCGCGTTCACGATGGGATACCTCTGATCACGTTTTAAACAACCCTTTGCGACGAGACGCGGACGGTTCGACCTATTTGCCTTTCCACGATGTGAATAGCACCGTTTCCGGTCCTCCTGCGGAAGCGCTAGGGGACGTATTTCGAGACCGGTGGTTTCGCTCATTAGGCGAGCATCTGCCGAAACCTCCCGTGCGGTCATTTTTCCCTTGGCCCTCCGCCTCTGCGCCGGATCTCACGAATGTGGACGTGGCGATTTCGTTGACGGAACCACTTTACGGAGATCGCCCCGAGTCACAAGAAATACTGGAAATCTATAGGGACGCTATTGGCGGCGCCGAGCGGCGTATTTATATTGAAAACCAGTACTTTACTTCCGAGCGCATAGGTGAAGCACTTGCAGAGAGTCTAGCGCAACCCATGGGTCCTGAAATCATTCTCGTTGTACCGCATCAGAGTTCCGGGTGGCTTGAAACCAGCATTATGGACTCGCGCAGGGCGATTATTCTCCGAAAGCTTCGTTCCGCCGATGTCCACAATCGGCTTGGCGTGTACTACCCTATTGTGCCGGGATTATCTCACAGAGATATGATGGTCCATTCAAAGCTCATGATCGTGGATGATCGGTTTGTAACGCTGGGGTCCGCAAATTTGAGCAACAGGTCAATGGGCTATGACACGGAATGTAACATAGCGATAGATTCCGAGGGAAACCCTGCGGTGAGCGCGAAGGTAACCGAGTTCCGCGACCGTTTGTTGGGAGAACACATGGAGTTAGCCCCGGAGCTTGTCGGTGTGAACATAGAGGCCGCAGGTTCCATAAAAAAGCTCATAGAGAGCAGAACAGATTTGGACCGCACCTTGAAACCACTTGATGCGCCGGTTTCCGAGTTTCTTGCGAGCATAGGGCCGACTTTTTCCGTTGCTGATCCTGAAGAACCCATAAATCCACAACGGCTCTTAGGCCAAGTTTTGCCTGCCGACATTGATGCCAAGGAGGCCGGTCGTTATCTTAAGCTGGGCGTGGCGGCCTTGCTGCTGCTCGGTCTTGCGGCTCTCTGGAAATGGAGTCCACTCGCCACGTACGTTACAATAGACAACTTGGCGGCGTGGGGTTCGGCGCTGCGAGGCAACCCCTTTGCGCCGGTGATTGTGCCCTTCCTCTACATCGCGGCAGGCATGGTGATGATCCCCGTTACCGCCTTAGTGGGCGCCACGGCTCTGGTTTTCAGCCCTCTTTGGGCCATGATCTTCGCTTATTTGGGGATTGCCGCTTCCGCAGCGCTCAGTTACTATATCGGCCAAAAGCTGGGTAAAAATACCCTACGAAAGATAGCCGGAGGCAAGCTCAACAAGATAAGCAAGCGTATGGCGCGTAAGGGCTTTTTCGCTGTAGCAGGGATACGTTTGTTGCCCATTGCTCCCTTCCAGGTCATTAATCTCGTCATGGGAGCAAGTCACGTAAGTTTTCGGGATTACATGATCGGCACATTCATCGGTGTGACGCCGGGTGTGTTGGGTCTGTCTCTGTTCGCCGGTTCGATAGTGGATGCGGTAAGACATCCCACTCCTAAGAACATCGTTATTTCATTGGCTGTTTTGGGCGCGCTGACAGTGGCTAGTCTATTAATCAATAAATATTTGAGCGCTCGTCTGTCGGCACGTTAAATTTAACCAGGCTTGTAAATACTCGCATAGAGCCTACAACGGTTCTCCACCGCTATCAGTATCGCCTCTGATGGGTCATGGTCGCATAGGGTCTCAAGTGCGGTGAAGGCCGTTGCCGGAAATCGTGTGAGCATGCGCAAGCGGTGACGCATTCGTATTGCTCGATAGGTTAGCTGTTTTGACTTACACGAATACGAGAGAAAGGGCATCTTCACCATAATGAGTCCCAGGGTCTGTGTGGCCACATATAACGTGCACCAATGGACGGGATCGGACGGGGTGTATGATCCCGATAGAGTTATCGACGTCATTAACCGGCTCAATTGCGAGATTATTGCTCTGCAAGAAGCGTTTTTCCCCAATGACGGCTCAGGCGCGTTCGGGCCGGAATACCTCACTGAGCGCACGGGATTGAAGACCATTTGCGCGCCGACTCTTTTCAAGACAAACGGCAGTTTCGGGAACGTGTTGCTTACCCGGTTCCCCGTAAGCGAAGTCCGGAAGGTCGATCTCAGCTATAACGGCAGTGAGCCGCGATGCGCCGTAACAGCCGATCTCACGGCTCATGGTCATCGCATAAGGGTAATTGCAACCCACCTTGGACTCGGCCCACGGGAACGAGGAGCGCAAATCGACCGTATTCTCGACCTGGTCGATACAGCGGCGGCAAAGGTAACGGTGCTTCTTGGGGACTTCAATCTGTGGATGCGCCGCAGCCCCGGATTTCAACGCATCCGGGAGACGTTCGGGAAGTCCGCCTTTCCCGCCAGCTTCCCCAGTCGTTATCCCATTCTCGCCCTAGACCGCATCTGGGTTTACCCCGCTGAGGTAGTGGAATCCATAACCGCACATTCCACCGTCTATTCGGATGTCGCTTCCGATCATATTCCGGTTCGGGCTATCATAAAGCTCACCGACTGATGTCGGGGTGTATAACGGCTGACCTCTCTCATACCAAAGTGCTTTCCAACGAGTAACATTGGTGAAGACTCTTTTTGGGAAGGTAGGTTTTTTCGACGTCTATCTGAGAATGTTTAATATGCCGAAAGCGGCCTTTTCTCCTTGAGAAAAGCCGATTTCGGCCATTTAAAAGTTCTTGGAGAGGGGTTCGGGGAGAAGCCTACTTTCAAGAAGGTTCTCCCCGATATTACTTCTTTGGCTGCGCATTGGTATCAGCTCATCCGTGCGCCGCTATGACAACGCGTGCACGCGCCGCAGTGGATGTGCTCAAGCGGAATCCTTTAGCTTCACAGTCTCTCTTCCAGGGGGAGATTCTATCCAATATTACTTTTTCGATTAGCATCGGGAGATGAAGAGATTTGCGTGTGTTCTCCTTGCGTTGACGCTATTTCACCATTGTGGTGACCACACTAGCCTCTGAAAAAAATCTGCTGCGTTGTTCTATAAGTCTATGATAAAAAAAATCTGCTGCTGCGCTTTTATTGATTACTCTATGAACCCGTTTTTGAGAATCCTGTGTCTCAAAAAGTAATTGATAGTCAGAGGTGACGATATGTTTCCCATAGAATTTAACCATACAATGCTGGATAGTTTGCCGGTTTTACATAACGGCGAGACTGAACGCGTCGGTCATATATTAAAGGCCATACTTATTCGGAGAGTCATTCCTTTTTTCAAAAAGTATCGGGGAGCTGATCCCATAGCAATCGCACGCCTTTATGACAAATTGTCCATTGAACGTATGGAGGATGAGGATAACAACATCCGCCTAGTGAGTCTCGTGGCGGCCCAGGAGCAAGGCTGGGTGATCGGCGTACACGAGCGCGTATTCGACTACTTTGCTTTCGTTATTCCCTCACACGCGGACGCCCGCTTGGGTGAGGGCGGCGCGGAAGAGCAAAAGATGCTGGCCTTCGTCGAACTTATGCTGAAACACCAGTTCGAGCAACTACTTTACCCCAGGCGAACCGCACGGGAATTGATCGTATCCGACATCAAATACATAACGACGAAGAAGGCGCTGGACCCGACATTTTATTACACGTTACTCAAGGCGCTGAACGATGATCTAAACGGTCTCAAGGGCGGTTGTTTCCGCATACTGCTCGAACGGGCGGAGACGGCGAAACCGTACTCGGATACCATAACTCACGTGCTGAATACCTTTGTGGACGCTTTGGTTGACGTGCCGGAACCTGTGCTGAAAAAGCTCTACAAGCATCTCGACATCGAGATAAAAACCAAGGTTTTGGGGGCGTGTTTCAGAAAGTCCGGCGAGACAAGCTACTCGCTGCTTACGAGAACCTTGTTTCTCCAGAAGCTTTTGCGCCTGTTTGTGCTCCTGATGGAAGGTGACCAGATAGAAGCGGAGCAGGTCTTCGATGCGTTCCGAAGCCGGTGGGGACTCGTGCAGCTCTTCAGAGAACTGGATATATCCGAGGCCGGTCTGGAGGGAAAGAGTTCGCAAGAAGTCTTTGCTCTTTTCCGCGCAAACATTGCCAAAGTAAAGGGAGTTTTTCCGCCCCCCAGGGTGGTTGTGGCTCCTCCGGCCCCTCAACCCAAGGCGGTTGAATCAGCGCAAAAGTCCATCAAGGAGCGAGTCGAGGAAGCCCGAGAGAATCCGGCGGTCCCCAGGTCCGCGATAGAGGTCATGGACAAGAACAAGCTGAACGCGGCCAGCCAGAGTGGATCTAAATACAGCGAACTGATCGAGACACTACTTGCCATACCTTGGGGAAAGATAACCCCTATCAATATAACGGCGCAAGCCTTTGAAGAGGGGCTTAACAGCAGCCATCACGGGCTACTCAAGCAAAAAGAAATTATATGCGACTTCTTCTCGAACTTGATTTGGCGCTATCGTGAATTTAGCGAAGAGGACGTCGCGTCATGGACCCGCACCGGTAGCTCCTTTTTGTTTGTGGGGCCTCCCGGAGTGGGAAAGACGTCACTTGCGATTTCCGTGGCCAAGACGCTGGGTATTCCCTATCACAAAGTCTCTTTGGGCGGCATGCGCGACGAGGCGGATCTGAAAGGCCACGGCTTTAGTTACGAGGGATCCAAACCCGGAGCGATACTGCAGGGCCTCGTAAAAATGGGCTCCATGAACGGTATGATGATCCTCGATGAAGCCGACAAGACGGAGAAGTTCGCCATTGCGCCCTTGCTGGAAATGCTCGACCCCGAACAAAACCACCTCTTTCACGATAAATATATCCAGACTACGGTGGACATCGACTTGTCCAATATCCACTTCATCCTGACGGCGAATACCCTGGAGACGGTTCCGTCCCCGATTATCAACCGGTGCGAAGTGGTGACCCTTGATCGCTATTCCGTTGATGAGAAGATCGAGATCGCAAAGCGGCACCTGGTAGACAGAGTACGCAGGCGATACGCCATACCGGGTGAGCAGGTGACGCTTGCTGCGGAGTTTCAGGATGAGCTGCTGAAGCACATCATTAAGAACTTCACTCATGAGGCCGGTGTGCGCCAGCTCGAACGAGTGATTCGCACGCTATTTTTGCGAGGCATGCGCCGCGAGGTCATGTCACACGGCGCCCCCGTGGTAATTGACTTTAAGAAGATTCGAGATTACCTGGATCGCCCACGGCCTTATAAGACCATTAACGAATACGACAGTGTCGGCGAAATGATGGCGCTCGGCGTGAACACGGAATACGGTATCGGTGCGCTCATCCCGATTCAGGCTACGCCGTTACAGCGCTCTTCCGGTGACTCTCGATCCGGTCACGTGAGTTCGGTGCATGCGACGGGTAACATCGAGAAAATAATGGACGAAAGTCGAAAAGTAGCCATGACGGCGATTCTCCACTGCGCGGAAGCCCTACGGATCGACGCGGCGAAGTTGGATACGCCCATTCACCTGCACTTCATGCACGGCGCCACTCCCAAAGATGGACCATCCGCGGGGAGCGCAATAGCGATTGCTTTGGCTTCCGTGTTGACCGGCATGCCCGTTAGACGAGATGTGGCCATGACGGGTGAGATCGACACTCAGGGACGCGTCAGCGCAATTGGTGGGCTTGATATTAAGCTCGAAACAGCCCTCGACGCAGGCTGCAAAACGGTAATCATCCCTTTCGAGAACCTTACCGAGGACAAGGACATCGAGAAATTGTCCTCGCACCTCAAGGCGCAAGTGCAAATCCTCACATTCCAAGAATGGCTCGATAACAAGGCGCCCTTCGACCACGAGCGTCACACCGCGCAAATCATTGCGGTCGAGCACATTGCGCAAGCCGCTCAAGTAGCGCTGGTGGATTCCGAAGAGATCCACGACGTGGAACATTCTCTCATATCCCATGCGCGTTCTCAGGCTGCGGCGTTTTCCGAGAAGGCGGCCCGTCGCCTGGAGAAAGTCGTCCTCATGACGGACGAGAAAGATCTCGAGTTACTGGACGACAATCCCTTCCTCGATGAGTTCACCGTGGTAGCACCCCCGAAGGTGGCCGAAAGCCTTATGAGCGCTATGCCCGACGGGCCTCAGGTCTTGGAATTCGATACTGTGGCCGCGACGCCGGAGGATCTCCTTCGATACCTTGGAAATGCCAATCCGGCCGCGACCGAGACGTTGGTGATAGGCAAACGAAGCCTGCTTATCGGCCTAGCGGAAGGTTCCGACCACAATTTCACGTTCCTTGCGCTCGACGATGCGGCGCAAAAGATAGACGTCACGGCGGCGGCGACTACACTGCTCAAGCTTTCCAGGTATTTTACGGCGGGTGAGGACTTAGCCGGATTCCCGTTCCTCACGGAATCCCACAAGGTCATTGTGCCTGATCTGGAATTTATCCCGGAAAAATACCGGCTTGACACCAAGCGAGCGGTGTCTCTTTACAAGACGGCTTTGTCCCGATGGGTCACTTCCATGCGAGACACCACGAATCGCCGTAAGCGACTGGAACCGGTGATGAGCGCCTCAGCTCCACGCGGCCATTAAGCCCCCTATGCTTCCAACGGAGTAATATTGGTGAAGTTCATTTTTGTAAGATTAGGTTTCTTGAAGTCTATCTAAGAATGTTTAATATGCCGAAATCGGCCTTTTCTCCTTGAGAAAAGCCGGTTTCGGCAATAGTAGAAGTTCTTGGAGAGGGGTGCGGGGAGAAGCCTTCTTCCAAGAAGGTTCTCCCCGATACTACTTCTTTGAGTGCGCATTGGTATAAGCCCGACGGCGGCGCCTTGGGCATGATTCACCTGCGTCGCCGCGACTCAGTGAGCCGACAACCTGAGGGCAGACTCCTCTCTCCTTTGCATCACCCCTCACCGCATTCTACGTGACAAGCCGATTTTCGGGCGTACGTTGCTACTCATGTTATCTACACGACTTCTCGATGGATCGTCGACGACGTTCATGTTTCATACCGATGTGCTTTCACAGAAGTAGTATTAGCGGAGCTTTTGTTGCAAAGTAGGTTTCCAACCTTTTCTTTAGAAATTTATAATTATCTCCGAAAGCGCTATTTTATCCTTGATAAATGCCGGTTTCGGCAATATCTCAGATTTCTTAGAATGAGAGTGGAAATACGTACTTTGCAACAAAAGCTCCACCCATTTTACTTTTGTGAAAGCACATCGGTATAAAATTGCCCGTAATCCACGTGGAGACCATTCACAATTAGCCGGGTTGTTACGCTGATGTGCTTTAAATGAGTATGCTTGGGAAGCGGCTTTTCTTGCACCAATGTCCTTCCCAATATTGCTCTTACAAAACTACTCGAAGCGCATGGCTTCCGCTGGGTCGAGTTTACCGGCTTTTTTCGCCGGCAGGTATCCTGAAATAATTCCCAGGGCCGCTCCGAATGCGACACCGCCGATGAGACTCAGCACAAAGAGCCGGTAATCAGGAACTGTGCCGAACACCCGCTTCAGGATCTCGACGGAGATAAATCCCACGATTATCCCGAAAAAGGAACCCACCATGCTCACCACCACGGACTCCAGCAGAAATTGCGACATAATGCTGCTCTGGGTCGCTCCCACCGCCTTGCGAAGACCAATCTCGGTTGTGCGTTCGCGCACTGCCGCGAGCATGACGTTCATGATCCCCAGACCGCCCAAGGCCAGCGTAATGGCCAAAGCCGCGGAGATGAATATCTTCACCAGCAGCACCGCCTGCTGTATGGTGCGGATGCGTT
Source organism: Desulfomonilales bacterium (assembly GCA_038205805.1). Taxonomy (GTDB): domain Bacteria; phylum Desulfobacterota; class Desulfomonilia; order Desulfomonilales; family Desulfomonilaceae; genus JBBSBY01. The sequence continues at coordinate 6,147 of JBBRBO010000015.1, read as the reverse complement.
CGGGATACGCCTTAACTACGATTGCGTCGGCGTACCCGGGCTTGTTGTTGCGGAGCATTTGGCCGACGGTTTGGTAAATGTAATCAACGTCATTCCAGGTTTCGGCCCGCACATAGATGTCCCGAATCGCGTGCATATTTGGAAAGCGAGAACGGGCTACGGTTAAGGGGATGAGCACGGATTCCAAGAACCCCGGGTCCTCGACACCGCCGATAATTCCTACGATGGTGAATCTGTGGCCGCCCACACTCAGTTGTTTGCCGATCGGCGCCGGGTGATCGGGAAAAAGGTTCTCGATGACCTTGGCGCCGATAACGCAGACGCTCCGCCTGTATTGCACATCATCATCGGAGATGGCGCGACCTTCGGCCAAGGGCAAATGGATGCAATCGAAGAAGACGTTTTCCACCCCCATCAGTCTGGCCCTGAATTTGCGGTCGTTTGCGCTGAAGAGCTGGTTGCTCCACACCAGAGGCGCCACATAACGAGCGCTCGGGATCTTCCTCAGATCCTCCACGTCCTTTTCCGTGTATTCCCCATGATGCCACTTGGCGCTCCGTTCCAGCTCCCATGAGGCCTTGACGATGGTGGCGCTGCCCAGCAGCTCGAGGTTGTAGCCCAAGTCCGTTTCCACGGAATCGCCCATGGTGAGGATCGTCACGAAGCCCGCTATTCCTAAGGTGATGCCGATGAGCACCCCTTTGTACCGTCGTTTTTTCCTGTAGATCTGAAGTGTCGCTACTTTGAGTAGGTCTGTTAAAAGCATACCGTATCCTGGATTGCGCGGGACTGGTGAACGTGAGGCTTGTGCGCCGAAGACCCCGGTGTCGTTGACACGCAGCCGGTTGGAGAACAGGCCTCGACCTTCAGACGACATCACCGCCCGAGCTTTGCTTTCCCATCGATGTGAGTCCTCGCATTGTAGTCCGCCGCGACGTGGGAGTCCAGACCCGCCGGTAGGCCTCTGCCATGAACGGGAAGGCGAGGCGGAAAGTCCCTTCTGCGATGTAGATAGAGGAGATAGAGGTGAGGAGCCTGATCTGCGGAGACGGCTGCATTATTCCCGAAGGGTTTCACGCATCACGGTTGAGGGTATGTTGAAGAGGGCTCCGGCCCGCTCCAGTAGGGATTTTACTTTTTTGACTTGACAAAGGAATTTATTTTTATATCATAGAAAGTAGGGCTAAGGAAATCTTTATTTCATAAAATGGTAACATTTTTTGGAAGGATTCAGAAGGCGCCAAGGCTGTTCTACGCCCTATAAAAACGTAAAGTAACCCTACGTCGCACATAGCGCAACAACTCGAAACAGTATGAAAAAAGGCTCAATGGGGAGAGAGCCCCGCGCAACGCCCGACCCCGCGGCTACTACCGACGGTGGAGACCGGCGTCCGGCTGGAGTCGTCGGAGCATATGGTATATACCGACATGCTTTCAAACAAGTAAGATGGGCGGAGGTTTTGCTGTAAAGCCGGTTTCGGCCGTTGTAAACGTTCACATGAAAGTCTCACGTCCGGGATGTGCCGTACCCGCGACAAGACTTTCATGCTTCGTTGTGACGGAATATCATGGGCGTTATTGGAAAGGGGTTTGGGATCCATCCCCCTTAATACCAAAGTGCTTTCCAACGAGTAACATTGGTGAAGACTCTTTTTGGGAAGGTGGGTTTTTTCGACGTCTATCTGAGAATGTTTAATATGCCGAAAGCGGCCTTTTCTCCTTGAGAAAAGCCGGTTTCGGCCATTTAAAAGTTCTTGGAGAGGGGTTCGGGGAGAAGCCTTCTTTCAAGAAGGTTCTCCCCGATATTACTTCTTTGGCTGGGCATTGGTATGAGACAGCAGTTAGAGAAACCTACTCTTACAACAATGCCCTCCACCGATCTTACTTTCGTGAAAGCACATCGGTATCAGAGCGAAGGTCGTCATGCAGCTACAGATCGGCCTCTCTCTCCAGGAGCTTACGTTTGCGTTCGGCGCCCCAGCCATAGCCGGCAAGGTCGCCGTCCTTGCGAATGATCCGATGGCAGGGGATGGCCAGGGCTACGGGATTGGCTCCGCAGGCTTGGGCCACGACTCGCACCGAGGTGGGTGATCCTATGTGCTCAGCGATCTCGGTGTACGTTGCCGTTTGCCCCACGGGAATTTTCATGATGGCCTGCCACACCCGGCGCTGAAAGGCCGTGCCCTCTACATCCAAAGGGAGATCGAGCCCGATTCGTGGGTTTTCTACAAACGCGACGACCTTGGCCGCAAGCTGCTCGAGATCCGGGTCCACTCCGGTGAGTGCCGCACGGGGGAATTTGTCCAAGATCTTGCGCATGAGTTTATTCGGGTCGTCTCCCATCATGATGGCGCATACGCCTTTGTCGCTCATGGCCACCAGAATGGAACCAAGGGAAGATTGAGCGACCGTGAAGCGAATGGGCGAGGTTACGGGGACCTGTGTGGCGGTCATCGGTTTTACGCCAAAGGGCCTTCTGCGTGTAGAGGCTTTCATTGGGACTCCTTTCGAGGTGCATAATCATTAGTTTCGAAGGAGTAAGACTGGGGAAGACCTACTTTACCAAATAAAGCTTCACCAATTTTACTCGATTTAGTATAGAGCAACATAGTATCAGCGGCTAGGAGAGCCGCTTCTCCGCTCGGGTTTTCACAAAGCGCTGAACTACCTTACGTCGTATGAGTGGTTTACAACTTCTTCATCGACAGCGTAAGGCCGCTTGGGAAATTCGGCGCTCCCATTGTCTTGCTTCTCCTATACATTGTAAAGCGATGCGTACCGGGAATTAGACCGGTCGGCAAATGAAAGGTTCCGAGCCCGTGGTATCGGGCGCACGTATCGTGGGTGAACATCATCCGTTTCGCCGTATCTCAGTACGATACAGATGGTCTTCACGGCTCCCTGGTGTGATGGTTCATACCAATGCGCAGCCAAAGAAGTAATATCGGGGAGAACCTTCTTGAAAGAAGGCTTCTCCCCCAACCCCACACCAAGAACATTTAAATGGCCGAAACCGGCTTTTCTCAAGGAGAAAAAGCCGCTTTCGGCATATTAAACAATCTCAGATAGACGTCGAAAAAACTTACCTTCCCAAAAAGAGTCTTCACCAATGTTACTCGTTGGAAAGCACTTTGGTATCAGCGGGATTGACGCGCTCCCTACCAAACATGATTACACCTGGTTGAACTGTTGCTGATGAACGCTTCCCCCCCGAATGAGCGCATATGGCGCTCCTAGTGCAATAACGCGTTACTGCTCGCCCTTGTGTCCAGGTGCGATGAGTGCGCTGGAGAAAACCGCACGTTTCCAAGCCGAACATCCGGGCTGCGGAGTCGGGGTCCGCCGGAGTTCAAGCTGAAACAGTATATAAGGGGATAGTAAACTCCAGTATCTCAGATAAAAATGAGCTTGTCAAGTGATAAATGAAAAATCCCACTAAATCGGGATATAGAGCTAAGTAGACATAGTTGTTTAGCGGACGTTTTATTCGCCTGAGCTTTTCAAGCTAAGAAAGCTATCGTCGTGTGGAACCGGAAAGAGGCCGGCCGAATTCGTCCAAGTGATCGACAAATCCCACCAAAGGCCCTCCGGGCGATTCGAGAAGAACATTGAACAGGCTACGTCGCCCTTGATCTATAACCAGCAGTGTTTTAATTTTTTCCAGCTGTCTGGGAGGTGATACTACAATAGTGCCGGAATGTAATTTTGAGGATACGATGTCTCGACCATGAATATGTTGAAGAGGAACACTCTTACCTTCCAGGAGATGCATAAGGGTGGGGACAATATCTGTGTGGCTTGTAGCGAATTGCGTTTTGCCGGGGCAGACGCCTGCGCCAAGAATGATACACGGCGTACGACATTGAACTTCGGATTTTCGGGAACCATGAGCGAAAACACCGTCTTCTCCTAGAGACTCCCCGTGATCTCCTGTAATAATCACCAGATTTTTCTGTAAGTCCAGTGAATTGATGAATGCAAGAAGTTCATGCTCTAGGAATGATGTGGAGTTTTTGTATCTATTTCGAAGAATTTCCGAGTCCATGGGCAACCATTGGAGTAGCGATTGCAAGCTACTCGGCTGATATTTCCTGAACTGAGGAGGAAAGGTATATGGATAGTGAGTAGACAATAAAAAAGTGAACACAAACTGGGGCTCTTCCGACCGCTCAATGACTATACGCGCGGCCTTTCGCAGCTTCCATTTGTCGTCATCCGGCCAATCCTCTTCAGTGGCGGACCAACCTTTTTCTTGTGAACTAGTTGTCCCCACAATCGTATCAAAATTATTTGAATGGAACATCTCATCCATTCGCCGCCACCCCTTCATTTCGCCACTCGTTATGACTCATCTTCGACAGTGCTCACTTTTGGGGCTCCCGTAAGTATCCGGAATTACGCGCATGGCTTTTTTAGCATATCGGTAACTTGCTGTAATAACAAGATGTGACTTTTTATTGAGTTGAAAATGTAGTGCCAAACTATGTGACTGGATAAAGAGATTATCCTTGATTTACCCGTCATGGAATGGCACTATATGGCCATGTTCATCCGCAAGAAACGTAGTGCTCGCAATGGGGTCGAATACGAATACCTGCAGATCGTGCGATCCCGCAGAGAGGGCCGCAAAGTGCGTCAAGAAGTGATCGCCACCCTGGGCCGCGCTGACAAACTTGTTGGTGATGGTGAAGTTGACGGCCTTCTGCGAAGCTTGGCCAAGTTCAGTGATAAACTTCGTGTTGTAGAGGCAGCACGATTGCCCGATGCAGCTGTTCAGCCTGCTCGTCAGTGGGGGCCTGCCCTGGTCTTCGGGCGACTCTGGGAGCAACAGGGCATTCCGGAGATACTGCGCAAGCTGTCCAAGGATCGGAAGTTCGATCTCGATGTGGAGCGAGCCGCCTTTGCCATGGCTCTTCAGCGGCTGTGTGCGCCTGGATCGGATCTGCAAGGCTCTGGGTGGCTGTCCACGGTGGAGGCGCCCGGCTTCGATGTGTTGGCCTTACAGCACTTGTACCGCACCGCTGCGTTCCTGGCGGAGACCCGGCAAGACCTTGAAACGGAGCTGTCTTGGGTGGACAGAGACCTCTTCAGTCAGGACTTCGATCTGGTGTTCATCGATACAACCAGTCTCTCTGTGTACCGAGACACCGAAAACGAACTGTTCAAGCGGGGTTATTCGAAAAAGCACCGGCCTGACCTCCCCCAGACCATCCTCTGCGTGATCGTGAACATCTACGGTTGGCCGGTGGCATGGGAAGTGTATCCGGGGAACACAGCCGACGTCGTCGCCATGGAGAAGATGATCAACAGACTGCGCAAGCGACTAGCCATCCGTGACGTAGTGGTGGTGGCTGATCGCGGGATGATCTCCAAGAACATCATCAACCTGCTGACGCAAGACAAGAACGCTCCGTTCCGATATGTACTCGGCTGTCGCATGCGGCGTCAGAAGGAGGTCAACGAGCAAGTCCTCGCTCGCGCTGGTCGATACCGGACGGTTCGTGATAACCTGGACGTGAAGGAGGTCATGGTCGGTGACCGCCGGTACGTTGTCTGCCGCAACCCTGATCAAGTCAAGAAGGACAAAGCGGTTCGGGAAGCTCTTCTGGAGAAGCTGGAGAAGATCATAGCGGAGCAAGGCGCTAAGTCGCTCGTCGGCAACCGAGGCTACGCCCGGTTTCTCAAGGTGGACAAAGGGAGCGTTTCCATCAACCCGCTGGTGGTCGAGAGCGATGCCCGACTGGACGGGAAGTTCGTGCTGACCACCAACACGGATCTGCCCGCAGACCAGGTTGCCTTGACCTACAAGAGCCTGTGGAGGGTGGAACGTACCTTCAGGGAGCAGAAGTCAACCTTGGATGTCTGTCCCATCTACCATCACTGCCCTCACATGGCTATCGGTCATATCGCAGCAAGCTTCCTGGCGCTGCGCCTGGAAGTTGATCTCCAGCGCCGCCTGGACGAGCGCAAGAGCGAGGTATCCTGGCCGGATCTCATGAGAGATCTGGGGCAAGTGCAGAGTATCGTTATGGACCTGGAAGGTAATCGCTACCGTCTTCGAAGCGACCTGGTCGGCTCAAGCTACCAAGCCTTTCAGGCAGCGGGTGTCCGTCCTCCGGAGAGGATCGCTCTGCTGGGGCCTGCCCC